>CAZVFV010000001.1:0-43220 GCA_964626625.1 uncultured Candidatus Saccharibacteria bacterium
GTTTGTCTCCGTCCCGAAGCTCTACAGCCTCATGACTTCCTGTTGAAGCACCAGATGGCACCCCCGCCCTTCCAAAAGATTTATCAGAAAGAATCACATCCACCTCAACCGTTGGATTACCTCGAGAATCCAGAATTTCGCGTGCCACTATATTTTTTATCTTTGCCATCCTATTAGAAATTACATGTTATTAAAATGTCTATATTACATACCTTTTTACACACCGTCAGATTAGATTTAAATTCAAGCTAAATGAATTTCTAACGGAACAGGTGCTAAAAGACAGATACACATTCTAACAAAAAAATGGTTAATTTAGCAAAACAGCGCGACCATTGGTCGCGCTGTTTTGAAAGCTACATGTTCTATGTTACATGTTTCAAGTTTTAACTTCTGAAGTTTGAGCTACGTCGCCTTCATCTTTCACAATCCTTACTTGCTGATGTTGCTCAGCAACCTTATGATGCTGATTAAAGATCACCTTCTTAGCAACTTCTGGATATGCTGCGTGTCGAATAAAAAATCCTTTACTGTCTTCAGAAGCAGTTTGAACATGAATATCACCAAAATCAAAAAAGGTTGCAACAATACCCTTGACCTCAACAGAAACATCTTGAATTTTATCGAAACGAATATTTGAAATTTGACGATGAAAAATTCCTTTTTGATCAATGTCGATAATACGCTTATTTGTCACATACCATACATCGAGATAATAATTCGTCCATTGAACAAAAAACAAGACCCAAAGTAACAAGACCCAAAGAGTGTAGACAAAAAGAGCAAGAAAGAGAGCTGAGTTTTCTAATACAAAATGTAACTGTTCTGGCAAAAGAGAGCTGTTCCAAATGCCGTACGCAAGAGGGGGAAATATAACACCTCCGATAAAAGCAAGGATTGCTGACAAAAACACAAACCAGTGTTTACGTACTTCAAGTAGTATCTTTTCTCCTTGATCAAGGTTTAATACTTCTGCCATACAATATTAAATAAGAATAATAAATATAATCGCAAGAACAAATAAAGAAATAGAAATTGTAAAATAAAATACTTCTGCCTTAAGAATTAGACGACTACCCATACCATATGTTCTCCAGTGATATGCCAAAACTGCACTTACAATAGCGTATATAAAAAATACAAAGCCGAGCACATACCACAAAGCTTTTGGATTCTGAACAAAAGCAACGAGATTATTTGGATTGAAAAAGTTACTTATAGATTGAAGAAAATCCATATATTAAGTATATCAATAAAAATCAAAATCCCCACAGGCTCGCATGCGAGCCTGTGGGGATTTCTTCACCCTGCATTTCCTACCGACAGATTGATCTGATTGAGCTTACTCAATACCAACCTTTTTTGCACAAGAGGAGTGTTTCGATTCCTCAATACCTCCTCAATGAGACATTTGGTCAAAACACACCCCATAAGATCTTCTGCTGCTCTTTCTATCAATGAATCAGAAACTGCCTCCTGAATAGTAATCTGTCCCATAAACCCATCCTTTCACAAAAGGTGCAATCAAGAATTGAAAACCTATTTTCAATAGTAGGACATTTTTAAAGTAAAGTCAATTTACTAATCCATACCCTACATATGAAGTTTGCCTAAGTCTAATATTAGCAAATCCTACTTAAAGACAGTCTGACTATCCTTAATGTTAAAATCTCCGATAGAAACCCTCTTTATGCGCAAAGCTAAAGCGTGTGTTTGTAGCTTCTTTGCTATGCGTTGTACCAAAGACCTTATATATGTACCACTTGAACAAGAGACCTTGAGAGAAGAAATGCTGTAGTTAATGTTCTCAATCAAAACACTCTCCCACTGCTTGATAATTTCCACCTGTCTAAAATCACCCTTCACTTTTTTAAGTGAATTAACAATATCTTCTTTTAAAAGACCTCCTTGGATATTTACATCTTGTGTATGCTCTAGTTTAAAAATCTCTATTTCCTTTGTGGGAATATTAATTGTATTTAACACACCTTCTCGTGCCCACATAAAAAGAGGCTTACCTAAAACAGTTTTTGATGAGTATGGTGGATATTCCTGAGTGTACTTACCAACAAAAGAAGATACTGCACCTGAAACACCTTTCGGTAACTCTACAGAAGTGATATATGTAATCAAACCTAGTGCGTCATAGGTATCTGTTTCAAAACCCCATAGTACTTCAAATTCATATACCTTAGGAAGTTTAGTAAACTCATCTTTTTTGTATACATCTTCTCCAGTAAGAATAATGAGTAGGCCTTCTGCCATAGGATCAAGCCTTCCTGCATAGGTAACAGAAACATCTTTGTACGAAGAATTGCTTTGTATAAAACGCTCCACACATTCGAGTGGCGTTTCCCCTCTTTGTTTGTATAAAGATATAACACTCATTCCTTGTTCAAAACCCTCTGTTTCGATACAATGTCATAATCATGACCAAAAAACAAATGGTTTCTAAAAAACTCTCCACTGAAAGCTATAAAGGTGTTCGTGACTTCTTTCCAGAAGAAATGCGACTCCAAAAACACATCTTTTCTGTTATGAGAGAATCTGTAGAGCTCTATGGATACGAAGAGTACAATGCTTCGATTTTAGAGCCAGCAGAACTCTATGAAGCAAAAAGTGGAGAAGAAATCGTAAAAGAACAAACTTATACCTTTACTGATCGAGGTGGTAGAAAAGTAACTCTACGACCTGAAATGACACCGACCGTCGCCCGCATGATTGCATCACGAAGCAAAAGTATGCCACTTCCTGCTCGCTGGTATTCAATACCAAACCTTTTTAGATACGAACAACCACAAAAAGGAAGACTTCGTGAACACTTTCAATTAAATGTTGATTTGTTTGGAGTAAAAGACATATCAGGTGATATTGAAATTATTTCACTTGCTCATTTTCTTATGCAAGCATATGGCGCGAAGCAAAGTGACTATGTTATAAAAATCAATAACAGAAAAATTACCGAAAGTCTTTATAAGCACTATGGAATTGCTGAAGAAGAAGCCTACAAACTTTCAAAACTTATAGATAAGAAAAACAAAATAAGTGCAGATACTTTTGATACAGGACTTGAACTACTTGTACCCAAAAAGGCGTCTGAATTTAAAGCTGTTCTTTCTTCGAATAAAGTTGTTATCGAAACTTTAGGAGAAGACAACGAAGGTGTAATTGAACTCCTCCAAACAATAGAAGGCTTAAAGAAACTTGGTATTGAAAATGTTATCTTCGACCAAACACTTATGCGTGGCTTTGACTACTATACAGGAATTGTTTTTGAAATTTTTGACACTCACCCAGACAATATGAGATCACTTTTTGGTGGAGGACGTTATGATGATTTAATAGATCTTTTTGGTGGAAAAGATATGCCTGCAGTCGGTTTTGGCACAGGAGATGTAACCATAAAAGATTTTCTAGAAATACACAATTTACTTCCGAACCTAGAAAAGAAAGCTGATGTCTATATAGTACGACCAGACAAAACTTCTATTATTGAATCTATGAAAATTGCAGATGGCTTAAGACTTGCCGGACTTGAAGTGCTCGTAGATCTTGGAACTAAAAAAGTTGCCGACCAAATTAAACAAGCAGAAAAGTCTGGCGCATCGTTTGTACTTTTTATTGGAGAAGAAGAACTCAAAACTAATATCTTTACCCTTAAACACCTCGCCTCAAAAGAAGAAATTAAAAAAAGCATTACTGACATACAAACACTTCTCTTAGAGAAAAAATAAAAAACACCACCCCACTACATGAAAAAAATTGTTTTTGACATTGAAACTAAAAATACGTTCCAAGAAGTTGGTTCGACAGAATCAACAGCCCTCGATATTTCGCTCGTTGGGATTTATGAATCAGAAAAAGATTTATACTCTTCATTTCTTGAAGATGAATTAAATAAATTGTGGCCAATCTTAGAATCTGCAGACATGATTATTGGTTACAATTCAGAACACTTCGACTTGCCTCTCCTCAACAAGTATTATCACGGAGACCTTTCTCATATTAAACACGTAGATATTTTGAAAGAAATTAAAAATTCTATCGGTAGACGTATGCGACTCGATCAAGTTGCAGAAGGTACACTTGGACTTAAAAAGTCAGGACACGGTCTTCAAGCAATCACGTGGTGGAGACAAGGTGAAATAGAAAAAATTCGTAAATACTGTCTTGATGATGTAAGACTTACCAAAGATCTTTATGAATATGCACTCAAAAATAAAGCTCTTAAATTCAAAGAAGGACCTTCTATTATCGATATCAAACTAGACACAGCAAACTGGGAGAAAGCTGAAGAAAGTGGACTAACATTTTCACTACCTTTTTAATTTTTATAAAAATATCAGTATCAATACCGCGAGAATAACTCGGTACCAAATAAATAATTTTAAAGTTCTATTTTTTAAGAAAATCACAAGAAAATGTATAGCAAGCAATCCTACTGCAAAAGCAGTTATACCTCCCGCGAGCACTGGGAGAAAAGATACTCCACTTGCTGTTCCTAAACTAAACAGACCCTTAAGAGCAGCTCCAAAAATAATCGGTACCGAAAGAAGAAAACTAAAACGAACTGCTTTATCACGAGAAAGCCCTACTAACATACCTCCAGAAATTGTTGCGCCAGATCGAGACATACCTGGAATTAAAGCAAGTGACTGAAATAAGCCAATATAAAGAGATTTTTTATAAGAAGGAAAGGTGTCACTTATTTCCTGCTTTTTATACATGTACTCGGCAATATACATTAAAACAGAACCGAGAATAAGAGCGAAAGCAATCATTGTTGAAGACCTAAAGGTATTTTCAAAGAAACCAGAAAATAAAAAGCCTAGTATCACAGCAGGCATAGTTGCAAGAGTTATCATTGCAACAAACTCCTGCTCTGCCCTAACAGCCTTCCGTCTCACAACTCTATAAGTTGATGTGACGAGAGCTTTTACATCAGACCAAAAATATACAAGTACTGCACACAGTGTTCCCACATGAAGAAAAATATCAAAAAGAAGCGTACCTGTTATGTTTATTCCAAGAAAATCTCTGACGATGACCAAATGCCCCGAAGAAGAAACTGGAATAAATTCAGAAATACCCTGAACAAATCCTAATACAATACTAGAAAATAATTCGTTCATATAATTTTATTCAAAAAACACCAAAGAAAACATTAGGAAAACTCCAAGTATAATAGCTACAAACTGAATAAGTGAGTGTTTAAAACTTGGAAATTTATGTAACTCAGGAACAAGGTCACTTCCAGCAATATAAATAAATCCACCTGCTGTAAATGCAAGCATTATATTTGCAAAATTATCAACAGATCCAGAAAGAAGAAAAGCAATTCCTACACCAACAAAAGCAGAAAGTGCTGAAAGAAAATTATAAAAAAGTGCCTTACCTCGACTAAGACCTGAATGCACCAACACACCAAAATTACCTACTTCTTGAGGAATTTCATGAAAAATAACAGCGAGAGTGGTAGCTACCCCAACTGGAATACTTATCATATATGAAGCAGTAATAAGCATGCCATCAATCAGGTTATGAATACCGTCTCCAAATATAACCATAGACCGAAGTGTTTGATGTTGAACTTCTGGATGATGATGACATTCGTCCGACTCACCATGAGAATGACGCCAATGTAAAAATTTTTCAAAAACAAAAAACATGAGTATTCCTGCGAGGATCAAAAACGAAGCAACCTGAGGGTCAAGAACAGTAAAAACTTCTGGAATAATATGAATAAAAACATCTCCAAATAAAACACCCACAGAAAGACTTACGAGAACAAATACAATTCGAGATAGAAAACGAGTAGAAAAAACAAGTGTCAAAACACCAACAAGTGAGATAAGACTCACTATAAGTACACTTATAAGAGAATACAAAATAGCCATGGAATAACGCTACCATAAAAACAGGCTATTTTATAGCGTAGAAAGCAACACAATCCCTAAAAAACAAGTATATACAGGAGTCTCTATTTTTCCTATAATACAAAGACTTTTTATTTAATTAATAAATCTTTTATGGAACAACAATCAAACAAACTCGCTCTCCCGATCGCAATTCTTATCGCTGGCGGACTCATAGCATTTTCTGTTTTTGCCACTCGAAATAAAACAGAGGTGCCTAACCTACAACAGAATGAGGGTTCAGAAATAGGAGTAGTTGATTTAAGAACAATTGACTCAACAGATCATATTTTAGGAAGTCCAAATGCTCCAATTATTTTTGTTGAGTATTCTGATACTGAGTGTCCATTCTGTAAACTTTTCCATGAAACAATGAATAAACTTACTGACACATACGGAAAAGATGGAAGTGTCGCTTGGGTCTATAGAAACTTTCCTATTGTCCAACTTCATGCAAAAGCTCCCAAAGAAGCCGAAGCACTTGAGTGTGCAGCAGAACTTGGTGGAAATACAGCATTCTGGAAATACACAAATAGAATTTATTCAGTAACCCCAGCAAATGACGGACTTGATCCAAGTGAGTTACCAAAAATAGCAGAGTTTGTAGGGCTAGATAAAACAGCATTTACTACTTGTCTTTCAAGTGGAAGGTACACTTCAAAAGTAGCAAGTAGCGTCGAAGAAGCAGTAAAAGCAGGAGCTCGTGGCACACCCTACAGTGTAATTGTACTTAAAAACAAAGCTGGAGCAGAAGTTAAGTCTTTTCTTGAAAGTGCAACGATACAACTTAGACTTCCTCCTGGAACACTTGGACTTTCAAGTGATGGTAAGAAAATCGTCGTAAGTGGTAACATGCCTTATGAACTTCTAGAGCAGTTAGTTGATTTGTTGAAGAAATAAACTAGCTGTTAGGTTTTAGCTTTTAGATAGAGCTCCGGTTCGCTTTGCGAACCGGAGCTCTATTGGTAAAACTTAAATTTACCCTCCTACTTGGAAGTAATACTTCCGAGTAGTAAAGTTTTACCTCGTCCTATTCTCGTTGCACGCAGACGAGGTATTAGGCGAGGTAACGGGGAAAACTTTATAGAATGTCCAACATTTGGTGTTGGACATTCTATGTATTACAGATTACATGCTACCTGTTTTATCTCTTCAACATCTTTGCCAGAATACAATACTCACACTTTTTATCGTCACATGTTTTATCCCAAAATGAGAGCTCGAGTATTTCATTACCTACCATTTCGATTGTTTCAATTAAATCATCAGTATCATCTTTTGTTACCGTAAACTTTTCCTTTACATACTTTCCTCTTTCATTAGGTTCAACAAAATCAATTTCCCCTGAAACCATATCGTACATACCACCTTTAAATCTATCGAGTAGAATTTTATAAAAAACAATTTGTCTAAAAATGTTTCCTTCTGAATCTTTTGTATCACCTGTAATTTGATTTCGTGTTTTAGGTTTGCCAGTTTTATAATCAATAACATTAACTTCTCTCTCACTTAAAAACTCTAATTTATCAAGCTTACCCGTCAAAATAATTTCTGAAGTTAAAGCGATATTTCTTACGGCAAATTCATTGAGAGTTTGAGTTATCCATCGTGAACTATATTCATCAAACCAACCAGAAAGTGCTTTTTCACCTCTTTCTTTATAGACAAGAAAATCACTTTCTTTAAAGGGCTGTGTTTGTAAAGTAGAAACAAAGGCTTGTACTGTATTTTCCTTTGAAAAATCTTCTTCAATACGAAGTTTATTAAAAAGAGTATTGAGGGCTTCATGAATAGCAGTACCGTACATTAAATGAGCTTCATCAGCCTGAGGAAGCCTAATGAGGTTTCTATAGAAGTATTTCCATGGACATGAAAGATAGTTATTAAGAGCTGATACAGACATCCCTTGGGCTGTAAAAAGGCTTTTAATATAAGCTTTGTCATGGAGACCTCCTCCAGATTGCCCTTCTGCTTTAACGTATATATGAGACCTTTTTTCTTCAAACTCATTTTCTAAAGAAGTGGTATCAACTAAAGTAGTAAGTTTAGAATCAATCTCTTGAATGAATTGACTCGGAAGTTGTTCTCTACCGTCTTCACCGTGACGTGAAAAAGAAAGTGTTACATGTTTTTTAGCCCGAGTTAAAGCAACATACAAAAGACGTCTCTCATCGTCGAGAGAACTTCCTTGTGTATTTTTTTGAAGTAGAGAATATACTTCTGGCAATAATTTCAAAGACTCTATCTTTCTTTTATTTCCCCACTTACCGTCATATACATGAACAATAAAAACGTATTCAAATTCAAGCCCTTTTGACTTATGCGTAGTCATAAGACGAACAAACCCTTCTCTTCCACCTCTCTTTTTTTTCTTTGGAGAAAGACTGTGGTTTTCAAGAGTATTCAAATGCTCTAAAAAATCTTTTAAATTTCCCTTTGGTGACATGCGAACAAAATCTCTTATTTCCTCAAAAAATAAATCAATTGCATCAAGTGTTTCTTGTGCACCATCCTCACCAAGCACACTATTTAAAAGTCCTGACTCCCTCAATATTTCTTCAAAAAAATCAACAAGTCCTTTGTTATGAGATTCTTTTACAAAGTACGAAAGAATTGAAAAAGCATTCAGAATAGTAGTCTTATTTTCAAGTTCCACATCGTCGAGTAATTTCTTTTGAGAAATAACATCATAGAGTGAATACTTTCTTTTTTGACCTGCTGACCTGATAAGCTTGAATAAATCCAGAGGAACAACGTCCCATAAAGGTAGGTGAAAATAGTCGGCAAGTTTTCTGTCATCTCCAAAATTATTAGCTGCCTCTGCAATTGAGAGCAGTTTTCTCACAGCAGAATGAGAAAAGATACTTTCCTCTGACTCAATAGTATGCGGTATGTTTACTTTTTTAAAATAAGAAGAAAGTTCTTCTGCATCTTTGTTATCTCGATATAAAACTGCAATTTCATGAGGATGAACACCTTCATCTAAGAGCTTTTTAATGTCTTGTCCAATTCCATAATATTCATGTTCTTTTTTTGTAAATGCATATACAGAAATAGGTTTTATGCTTGCCTTACCTTGCGATTTTAAAACAACATCAGATGGTATCATGCTGTGAGCACTATCCAGAATAGATTGAGTTGAACGATAGTTCTCTGTCAGCTTCACAAGTTTTGTTTCTGGATACAACTCTTTGAAATAGAGAAAATTTTCAAGACTCGCTCCTTGAAAACGAAAAATTGCTTGCTTTTCATCACCAACCACAAAAAGATTCGGTCGTGGTGCAAAGTGACTTGCTAATCGCTCGAGTATTTTATTTTGAGCATTATTAGTATCTTGATGTTCATCAACTAAAATATATTGATAATTTTCTTGTAAACGAAGGAGGAGGTCTTCATTTTTTGTGAGAACTTTCAGAACCTCGATAATCATATCGCTATAGTCATAGAGCTTCTGCTCTCTCAAAGAAACTTCATATACATCGTAAACCTTCAAAAGCTCTTCGTTTTTTGAAATTTGTTTTTCAAGATCTTTATAAACCCCCTTCATTTTTCCTTTATGAACACCCTTCTCATGATATACGTCAGGAGTTACCTCAAAATCTTTACGTGCTTTTGTGATAATGTCTTTGAAAGCTTTCGTATCAACTCCTTCTCTTTTTAAGTTATTAATTCCTGATAAAATTGGTTTTACAAAATAAGAAGGATCACCGTGAGGTTTTAAAAATTCAAAACTTTCTTTCTCAATAATAGCCTCTATAATCTTTATTTGTTCAATATCAGTAATACTCCTTGAACCAATAATATGAGGAAATTCTTCTGGGTTCTGCTGGATTATCTCATTTGCAAAACCATGAAATGTGTTTATGTGTACCCGATATGCAGAGGTTTTTATAATATTCAAAAGCCTCTTTCTCATACTTGAAACACCAGATTCAGTAAATGTGAGAGCTAAAATATTTTCTGGAGCAGTGTCTGTTTTAAGAAGAATGTTTGCAATACGGAGTGTTAAAATCTGGGTCTTGCCAGTACCTGGTCCTGCCACAACCATAACTGGACCATCGATAGAATCAACAGCCTCTTTTTGGTCTTTATTTAAAGCTTTATATAGTTTCTTAAATTCTAAACTTTCCATATCCTAAGTGTAGCGAACTCAACAGGATTTAGAAATAGAACATAGGAACAAAAATCAGTATTGTACGGCACATCGTATAATACTGATTTTTGTTAACTTCTATTTAATATATAAAAAGTTAAGAAATAAAAACCCTGGACTGATGTCCAGGGTGAGAGTGAGATTCTTGTTTCAACTTCAACTTGAGAGTTCTTGAGCAAAACACTTACGAAGCTTATTAAGTGCCCTTATTTCAATTTGACGAACTGCTTCTTGAGTTATTCCTAGGACCTGACCCAACTCTCTTCTTGTTAATAACTCTTTTTTGTCAAGTCCGTATCTACAAGAAAGAATTCGCCTCTCCCTTTCATCTTTAAGTGATAGAAAAACTCGATTAAGTTTGTCGAACATATCAGTATTGTAAAACTCCTTATTACTTCCTTGGAACAATATAGCACGTCTCGCAATAACAAAAGGACGCTTCCGCTCACTCCTTTCTTTAGAAGCAGCCTGAATCATTCGCCTCTTTATAGCAACGTACGCATACGTACTAAATTGAAATCCACGCCCAGGATCAAATCCTCTAATGGCATCGAACAGACTTTCATTGCCAACAGAAAGCAGTTCTTCACAGTCCACTTGGCCACGAATTTTCTTTACCAAAAACTTAATAATTCCTTGATTACCTAATGCAATTTGATTTTGTAATCGACCGACCTCCAACTTCAATGTACTAGTGCAAGTATGTGGAAGATTTTGTTCCTTAGCTTCCATAGCAACCTTAAGATTATTTTCGATAGCACGGAGCTCAATAAAGCAGTCTTTACACTGAGGCCACCCCATTACCTGTGACGATCTATTGATCATACGTTTCCCTTTCGTAAGTTAAGATTGAAAAATGACAAAAAAACAAACCAGATAATACAGTAACACATAAAATCATATTTTCAAGTAAACAAAAACCACCCGAAGGTGGTCTTTTACTTTTAATAATAGTTTCGAAGCCTATTTGCTTTGTCGTGCTGGCGAATTTTTTCAAGCGCCTTTGCTTCAATTTGTCGAATACGCTCACGAGTCACTCCAAATTCCTTACCTACCTCTTCAAGAGTGTGAGTAATACCGTCAACGAGACCATGTCTCATTTCTAAAATTTTCCTTTCTTTTTCTGGTAAATCATCCAGAATTTCCTTTACTTGGTCAGCAATAATTCTACGTGATGATTCTTGATCAGGAGAAAGGATTTTGTCATCAGCAATAAAGTCTCCTAGTACAGACTTATCATCTCCTTCATCTCCAACCGGATTTTCCAAAGAGACAGTACTTTGGTCGATTTTTTCAATTTGATAAATCTTATCAACATCGAGACCCATCTCAACAGCAATTTCTTCTGGGAGCGGGTCTCTACCAAGATCTTGTGAAAGTCTTCGAAAAACCTGTTTATATTTAGCAATAGTTTCAACCATATGTACCGGTACTCGAATAGTACGTGACTGATCAGCAAGCGCTCGTGTGATCGCCTGACGAATCCACCATGTTGCATATGTTGAAAACTTAAAACCTTTTGTCCAATCAAATTTATCAACGGCACGGAAAAGTCCTAAATTTCCTTCCTGAATAAGATCGAGGAGAGTAAGATCGGGACTACGACCTACGTATTTTTTAGCAATAGAAACCACTAAACGTAGGTTTGATCGGGCAAGAATATTTTTTGCCTCATCATCCCCCGCTTCAATCCGTCGAGCTAATTCTTTTTCTAGTGCACCAGAAATAAGTGGGTACTGCCCAATTTCTTTAAGATACATCTGAATTGAATCATAACTTCCTTCTCCAGCACCTTTTATATATTGTGACTTTTCATTGTTCTGTGGGTCTTCAAGGAGACCTCCACCATCAAGAACATCAACACCAGATGACTTTAATTTGTCATATAGATTTTCAAGAAAAAGAACATCTTCTTCAATAGTTGGAAATTCTTTCAAAATCTCATCGTACGTAACAAACCCCCTTTCTTTTCCACGGGAAATAAGAAGACTCATTTTATCACCCCATTCATTTGCCTTATTTTTTTTACTTGCCTTTTTTGTATTTTTTTCTTTTGCTGTGTGTGCATGCTTAAAAGCAGCTCTCTTAATATTCTTCTTTGCTTGCCTTTTTGCTGTAACCTTTCTCTTCTTCACTTCTTTTTCTTTAGTATCCTTCTTTGTTACTTTTTTAACCTTTTTTATTTTTGTTTCTTTTTTTCTTGGCATATATATTATGATGTTTTTTTAATTAAATTATTGTATTCAATAAGAAGTTTTTGGGCAGTTCCACCATCTCCAGAAGATTCTGCTTTCCGTATAGCGTGAGTTAATTTCTCTAACTCTTTTTTTATAAATATGTCTCCTATACGCTGTATTAAATCTAGAAAAGATTCTTCGTCCAATCCTTGAGGAAATAATTTTTCTGCTTCAAATAATACCCTATCTTTAATACCTTCAACTTCTTTAAATACATCTTCGTACCCCTCGTCTCCAACTATTTTTTTTAAAAAAACCTCAATCTTTTCAACATAACCACTACCCCTAGCTTTCTCAGAAAATAAAACACCTATCAGAGAATGCAAGGGGGAGATAGTATCTTGAGGAGGTGGCAGTGAATGTTTCAGAGTTCCTTCTTCTTCTTTTTTTACAACAGAAACTTTTTTTAAATCTTGCCATAGAGCTTCTTCCGATAGATTAAACATATCACGAACCTTACCAATAAAGTGTGCCTTTTCAAGTTCACTTGCAAGACCCTGGATCAAGGGAAGAATTCTTCCTTGAACTTCTTCAATAGTTTTGCGTGGAGGTAACTGCTCTTGCATAATATGCTCTAGTTGAAAATCAATAATATGTTTAGATTCTGAAACTACTTTTTTCCATCTCACAATATCTTTTTGAATTAAATCTGCTGGATCTAACCCTTGAGGCAAGATACCGAGTTTAACTTCCATTCCTAAAGACATAGCAAGACTTGCTGCTCTACCCGATGCATTAAACCCTGCTTCATCTCCATCAAAAATCATAAGTATCTTATGAGAAAGTGAAGAAAGTCTTTCGATATGTTTTTGAGTTAGGGCTGTACCAGATGTTGCAACAGCATTACCAAAACCCGCCTGATGACACATAAGCAAGTCCATTTGACCTTCAACCAAAATAGAGTAATTCTTTTTCCTTATAGCAACTTTTGCTTTGTGTAATCCATACAACACATCTGATTTTTTGAAGAGAAATGTGTCTGGACTATTTAAATATTTTGGCTGACTATTATCACCTTCTTTTGGTGAAACGGCATATATTCTACCTGAAAATGCGATAACTCTTCCTGATATATCAAAAATTGGAAATATGATTCTTGACCTGAATACATCATACGAACCCTTATCACTTTTTTTAATAAGTCCCGCTTTTAACATGTCCTCATCTTTATATCCTTTTGATGTTAAATATGCCTTAAGCTCTCGCCACTCATCTGGAGCATAACCTATTTTCCAATTTTCAATAGATTTTTTGGTAAGCCCTCTTCCTTGTATGTACTCCAAAGCTTTTGGATTTTTTGAAAGCTCTTGAGCAAAATACTCCATTGCTTTTTCAAGTATTTCATACAACTTACTTTTTTCTCTATCTTCAGCTGTATTTTGAGAAAATGCTTCAAGAGATATTCCTGCTTTCTCAGCAAGAATCTTTAAGGCACCCTTAAAATCTACTCCCTCAAAATGTTCAACAAAACTAAAAATGTCTCCTTTTTCTCCACAACCAAAACAATAGTAACTTCCTCGTGAAGGCGAGATGAAAAAGGAAGGTGTCTTTTCATTATGAAATGGACACTTTGCCTTAAAATTAATTCCCGTTCTTTCGAGCTTGACGTAAGAACCGATTACTTCCGCGACAGACAATTTTTCTTTTATTGTTTCTACGGCGGAGGACATTGTTATATGTTGGCATTTGTACGGAATGCCACCGTTATGAAGTTCTACAAAATCTATTCTTCCTTAAGTTGTGTATGAAGCTTAGCTATCATATCTGCCTTTTCACTTCCTTTGAAACCAGTACCAGCAGGTACGAGACGTCCAACAATAACGTTCTCTTTCAGACCAATAAGATCATCTTCATAACCACGAAGTGCACTATTTATAAGCACTCGAGTTGTGTGTTGGAAAGAAGCGGCGGAAAGTACACTACGTCTTGAAAGGGCAACTTCAGCAATACCCATCACCACTGCCTCAGCAGTTGCAATTTCACCTCCTGCTTCCTTAATTGTTGCATTCACTTTCTTAAGTTCTGCGAGTTCAACAATATCTCCTCGAGAGAATGAAGTATCTCCCGCAACAAGAATCCTTCTTCGGGAGAACATCTGCTTGATGATAATTTCTATATGCTTACGAGATACTGTTTCTCCTTGAAGCTCATAAAGCTTACTGATTTCACGAATGATGTAATTTTCTGTCTTTTCTTTACCAGCATACCTAAAGAGCTCTTCAATATTTGCTGAACCATCTGTAAGGAAATCTCCCTTTTTAACCTTATCTCCAACCTTAACAAGAACTGTTCGGTGAAAGTTAACTGGATACTCAATATCAAGCACAGGCTTTCCTTTTGAACCTTCATCAGGAAGAAGTGTAACTATTTTTTCACGTCCTTCTGTTTTTATATCTGAGATCATTCCATCAACATGAGCAATAACAGCAGGATTTTTTGGTTTTCGTTTTTCAAATATTTCTTCAGCACGAGGGAGACCGGCTGTAATGTCTCCACCAACAGATGCGGTACCTCCAGCATGGAATGTACGCATAGTAAGCTGTGTTCCTGGTTCACCAATAGATTGAGCTGCTACAGTACCCACCGCCTCTCCAAGATCGATAATTCTATTCTTTCCAAGATCAGATCCGTAACATTTGATACACACACCTCGTAATGTCTCACACGTAAGTGGTGATCGAACAAAAACTTCAGACACCCCAGCTTTTTCAATAACAAGAGCATCTTGTTTGGTTACAAAATGATCTCTCTTGAATAAAGTCTTACCGTCTGCGTCAACAATCTCTTTTGCCAAGAAACGACCCTTAACTATTTTTGAAATTGCAATCTCAATACCAGAAGCACTTTCTTTTCGAAGAGTAATACCTTCTTTCGTAGCACAATCATTTTCAAGTACAACAACGTCCTGTGCAACATCGAAAAGTTTTCGAGTAAGATAACCTGCCTTTGCTGTATTAAGAGCTGTGTCAGTTAGACCTTTACGAGACCCGTGAGTTGTAATGAAGTACTCAATAGGAGTTAGACCTTCCTTACTACATGAAAGAATTGGAAACTCAATTGTTTCTCCTGCGGTATTTTGAATAAGACCTTTCATACCAACCATTTGAGTAATCTGAGAAAGAGAACCTCGGGCACCTGACTTAACCATGTCATGAACAGAATCTCTAATACCTAGAGTTGCAGGAATAAGTTTTTCTACATCGCCCTTAGCAGCATGCCAAATTTCAATATTCTTTCTCATTCTTTCATCTTCAGAAAGAAGTCCTGAATTATATTGCTCTAATACTTCAGATGCTTTTACTTGAGCCTTCTTTATAACTTCATATTTACCTTGAGGGATTTTAACATCGTCAATACCCCATGTTACCCCTGAATATGTTGTGTATTTGAAACCAAACTCTTTAATCTTGTCGAGAATTGCTGGAATACTATCAATACCATATTTTTCAAAAAGCTCATCAATAAGGAAGGCCATTTTCTTTCGCTCTATTTCACTATTTACAAATTGATAGTCAGCAGGAAAAACATCATTGAAAATAAGTCTTCCAACGGATGTCTCAATAACCTTTCCAGCGAACTCACCGAATTTGGGTGTATTTGGAGCAAGTACCTTAATGTTTGCTCGGAAACTTACTACACCGAAATCTCTTGCAAGAACTGCTTCTTGTGGAGATGTAAATATTTTTCCTTCACCTTTTTCATCAGGCAAAATTCGTGTCATCCAGTAACATCCCAAAATAATATCGAGCATTTTTGCAGCAATAATAGGATCTCCTGAACCTGGCTTAAGAAGGTTTTTATTAGCAGCCATAATTTCCTTAGCTTCTAATTGAGCCTCTTTAGAAAGAGGAACATGCACCGCCATTTGATCGCCATCGAAGTCAGCATTAAACGCTGAACACACAAGTGGATGAACCTGAATAGCGTTTCCTTCAATAAGAATAGGTCTGAAAGCTTGAATACCAAGTCGGTGAAGTGTTGGAGCACGGTTTAGAAGTACGTATTTACCATTAATAACATCTTCGAGAATTGCCCACACTTCTGGAATACCGTCATCGATAAGTTTTCCTGCACCACGAATGTTGTATGCTAATTCTTTATTTAAAAGTTCTGAAATAACAAATGGTCTAAAGAGTTCTAGCGCCATATGTTTTGGTAAACCACATTGGTCAAGCTTAAGATCAGGACCAACAACAATTACCGATCGTCCTGAGTAGTCAACACGCTTACCAAGAAGATTTCCTCGAAGTAACCCTCTCTTTCCTTTGAGGTTATCCGCAAGAGACTTGAGGGATCGTCGTTGAGATTGTGGTCCTTGAGCTGGAGTTGCATTTCCGTGACGAATAGAATTATCAATAAGCGCATCAATAGCTTCTTGAAGGATTCTTTTTTCGTTACGTAAAATTACATCAGGAGCCATAATCTCCTTAAGTTTCTTTAGACGATTGTTTCGATTGATTACACGTCGATACAAATCGTTTACATCTGATGTTGCATATCGTCCTCCATCAAGAGCGACCATAGGACGAAGAGCTGGTGGGATAATTGGAACTCGCGTAAGAAACATCCATTCAGGACGAATACTGTTTTTAATCATTCCTCGAATAAGAGAGAGTCTTTTGTTTATCTTGTCGATATCGATGGAGCTCGCCTTTTCAAGTTGAGCATCGAGAGTTTCTGCAAGCTTAACAAGGTCAAGATTTTTAAAAATATTAAAAATCGCTTCAGCGCCAATACCTGCCTCAAATAATGTTGAATACTTTACTGAATATGAGTGATACTGAATTTCATCAAGAACGGTACCTTCTTGAATACTCTCAATTTCTTTTTTAGTAGAAAGCAATAGTTCCTTAAGCTTTTCTTTATCAGCCTCATTAGTAAGAGACTTTATTTTTGTTTTAAATTCAGAATCAAGATCTCTTAAGATTCGTGTACGTTCATCTTCATTAGCAAGAGTAATGATATATCCTGCAAAGTAGACAACTTTTTCAACATCTCCAGCAGGAACACCAAGAACAAGTGCTATTCGAGAAGGCACACTTCGAAGAAACCAAATATGAGAAACTGGTGCTGCAAGATCAATATGTCCCATGCGATCGCGACGAACAATTGATCGTGTTATTTCAACTCCACATTTTTCACACTCAATTCCCTTATAACGAATACCTCTATATTTTCCACAGTAACATTCATAATCTTTGTCTGGACCGAAGATTTTTTCATCAAATAAACCACTTTTTTCACTTCGTTGAGTTCGATAGTTAATAGTTTCTGGTTTTGTAACTTCTCCGTGGGACCATTCCTTTATTCGATCAGGAGATGCAAGACGAATAGATATTGTCTCAAAATTATGTAGTGTTGATGTAATATTTTTTTTCATAATATGTATCTTAAGGAATTATTTAGCTTCTTCTACTTCTTCTTCGGTCGACCCTTCTTTTCGAGTTAAGTTAACATCGAGAGCAAGTCCTTTAAGATTGTTTAAGAGAACACTAAATGATGCTGGTGAATTAATCTCACTTATATCCTGACCTTTCACAATTGAATCAAAAGCTGCTGAACGTCCGATAATATCATCAGACTTTATCGTAAGTACTTCACGTAAGTTATACGCAGCACCATGTCCAAGAAGAGCCCACACTTCCATTTCTCCGAATCGCTGACCTCCACCTTGAGCCTTTCCTCCAAGTGGTTGCTGTGTAATAAGAGAGTACGGACCGATTGATCGCATATGAAGCTTGTCCTCAACCATATGGTGAAGTTTAAGAATATACATGTATCCAATAGCAATCTTTTGATCAAAAGCTTCTCCTGTTCGTCCATCAAAAAGCACAGTTTTACCGTCTTCTGCAAAACCAGCTTTCTTTAATTCTTCCTTAATTTCACTGTCAGTTGCCCCAGCAAATGGTGGAACAATAGCTTGATAATTTAATGTATGAGCAGCAAGACCTAAGTGGAGTTCAAGAATTTGACCAAGGTTCATACGAGAAGGAACACCAAGTGGTGTAAGAATCACGTCAATCGGAGTTCCGTCTGGCATATATGGCATATCTTCTTGAGGTAGCACCTTAGAGATAACACCTTTATTTCCGTGTCGTCCCGCAAGCTTATCTCCAACCGAAAGAGCTCGAAGTTGAGCAATTTCAATATGAATACGCTTTATAATACCGCTTTCAAGCTTGTCTCCTTTCTCACGAGAAAACACCTGAACCTTAACAATACGTCCTCGCTTTCCGTTCTCCATTCTCTTTGAAGTATCTTTTACATCACGAGCTTTTTCACCAAACAAAGACCGAAGAAGTCTCTCTTCTGGAGTAAGTTGTGTTTCACCTTTTGGAGTAATTTTTCCAACAAGAATATCTCCTGGTCGAACCTCTGCTCCTACACGAATAATTCCATCTTCATCAAGATTTTTAAGTTTAACTTCACCAACGTTTGGAATATCACATGTTGTTACTTCGGGACCAAGTTTTGTATCACGAACATTAACTACAAATTCCTCGATGTGAATTGAAGTAAATTTACTATTTTTAACGAGTCGCTCTGAAACGATAATCGCATCTTCGTAGTTTGCTCCTGACCATGACATAAATGCAACAAGAACGTTTTGACCAAGTGCCATTTCTCCCTTATCACTTGATGATGTGTCAGCAAGCAAACTTCCCTTTTTAACTTTCTCTCCAACGCTTACTACTGGACGTTGATGAAATGCAGTAAAACCGTTTGTTCGTGAGAACGTTACCAAACTATATGTATGATATTTTCCTTTAGCATTTTTAACAACAATTTTCTTTCCATCAACATGAGTTACAGTTCCTTCTTCAAGACAAACCACAATGCGTCCAGTATCAACTACAGCGTGCTCAACACCAGTTGCAACGAGTGGAGCTTCTGGAATAATGCACGGTGTTGCTTGTTTTTGCATGTTTGAACCCATGAGCGCTCGGTTAGCATCGTCATGGTTAAGAAATGGAATCATAGAAGTTGCTACAGAAAATGCCTGGTTTGAAGCAACATCAATATAATTAATTTCTTCTCGAGCAACGATAGTTGGCTCACCGTTTACACGCACCTCAACTCTTTCTTCAAGAATTTTACCTTCCTTATCATAGACAGTCGCTGCATGAGCAATTTTAAAGTTTTCTTCTTCAAGAGCATTAAGATAGTCAATCTCACCTGAAAGCTTACCGTTTTTCACCTTTGCATACGGAGTCTCGATCATTCCAAATGTATTTACTCGTGCGTATACAGAAAGATGCAAAATAAGTCCAATGTTTGCACCTTCAGGAGTATGAATAGGACAAAGTCTTCCATAGTGAGATGGATGTACGTCACGCACTTCAAAACCAGCTCGGTTTCGATTGAGTCCTCCAGGACCAAGAGCAGACACTGTTCGCAAATGTTCAAGTTCTGCCAAAGCATTTTCTTGAGCCATAAACTGTGAAAGCTGGTTTGTTGCGAAAAATTCTTTAATTCGAGCTTGAAGTGGTTTTGGACTTATAAGCTGAACAGGGAGAGCAACACTTGTCTCAATAGTAGACATTCTGTTTTGAATGTTTCTCTTGATTTGAGACATACCAACACGAATTTTTTGTTGAAGAAGTTCCCCAACGAAACGAACTCGTCGCGATCCAAGGTGATCAATATCATCTGGAATAGAATCTGGAGTGTTATTAAGGTGTGCTATATGCTTCAAAATAGTAACAAGATCGTCAAGAGAAAGTGTTTTTCGTTCACTTTCTTTCTTATCAAGACTCTTACTAAATCGCTTATTAAAACGAAAACGACCAACCTTTGAAAGGTCATATCGCTCTTTATCAAATAAAACTGTAACGAAATCACGAGCATTTTGAGCTGTTGCTAAGTCACCATCTCGAAGTTTCTTGTGAATATCAATATATGATTCATCAGCTGTCTTAGCTGTATCTTTAGCAAGAGTTTTTTCTATAGCTACTCGAGTATGTTCATCACCATCAAAAAGAGCTAGAATTTGCTCTGGTGTTACCGCTCCGAAAACTCGAAGAAGTGAAGTTACTGCAAATTTTCGCTTTTTATCAATTCGAACATAGAATACCCCTTCAACATCTGTTTCTATTTCAATCCAAACTCCACGAGCTGGGATAATTTTTGCACCAAAATGTTTTCTATTTCGTACTTCTTGTGCAGTAAAGAAAGCACCAAATGAACGAGCGAGCTGTGGAACAATAACGCGCTCAATACCACCAATAATGAATGTTCCGTGGTTTGTCATGAGTGGAAAATCAGCGATGAATATTTCCTGCTCTTTCTCTGAATTAAGTGTGTGGTTTTGTAAACGTACTCTTACTTTAAGGGGAGCTTCGTAAGACATCTTGTTTTCCTTGGCATAGTATTCATCATACTTAGGGAGACCAAGTTCAAAACCGGTAAAATCAAGAGTGAATTTTTTACCTGAATAATCTTTTATTAAAGAAAACTCTTGAAACACTTCTTTGAGACCTTCTTTCATGATCCATTCATATGAATCAGTCTGCATCTCAACCAAGTTAGGCATATCAACAAGAGACTCTTTGAAGCGACCGAAAAACTTCTTTTCTAATTTACCTGAAACAACTCTTCTTTTTGTTGGTACTCCCATAATATAAAAATAGTTAGCAAGATTTATAATAAAGTATTAGAAACGTTACCCTCCTCGGTTCAGAAATGAAAAAGTTTTTCCATTTCCTCACCCTACGTCGGCAGTAATAAAGTTTTACCTCGTCCTATCCTCACTACAATAGACGAGGTGTCAGGCGAAACAACAGGGAAAACTTTGTTGGATATGTATCGGCTCCGCCGACTCTTTTTGTATGTGCTGATCGAACTCCGAAGCAGAGCTTCGGAGTATACTCCGCAATCGCAACAAACAAAAAATGTGCCTTATCTCCATAAGACATACAACAAAATTTTTTTCTTTATTTATACCGAGTTAGCAAGTGAAACGTAGCTACAAACACTAAAAATACCCTTTCTGGGCTACCTTAACTCAATCTTGCAATAGCGAAGATAAGTATACCTATAACTAAAAAGCTGTCAACCAAATAAAATAAGATATGTGGATAAGTATTATTTCCCTTCTTTTCGCCATTCTTCTATTTTTTTGTGATCTCCCGACAAAAGCACTTTTGGTACTTTATATTTCTTGCCTTTATATTCTAAAATTTCTGGACGAGTGTATACACGAGGAGATGCAATTCGAAGTTCTTCTAGTGAATTAATATCTCCTAATACACCCGAAACCTGCCGTGACATAACATCCATAATAAGCATGGCGGGGAGCTCTCCTCCTGTAAGCACAAAGGGTCCAACGGAAATATCTTCAGTTTTAAAAACTTTTTTTACGCGATCATCAATACCTTCATATCGTCCACACACAATAATAATATCTGTATATTTTTTTACAGCTTTTTTAGCATAGTTATTTGAAAATTCCTTACCTGATGGAGAAAGCCAGATAATCTTAATAGTAGTCTTTTTAGTTTTTTCTTTGATATTGGAAATTGGTAATTGGAAATTACGAGCAGTATCAACAGCTTTCTCAATAGCTCTAATCGTCGGCTCTGCCCGTATCACCATTCCTGGACCACCCCCATACGGTTTATCATCTAGACGTTTCTTAGAATCAGCCTCATACTCTTTTGGGTCATAGAAAAAAACTCGAATCTTTTCATCTTCAATCGCTCTCTTTAATATTGACTCTCCAAGATACGAAGTGAATGCATCTGGGAAAAGTGTGATTATATGAAAATTCATCCCGTTAGAGATAGGTCGAGGTCTTTTATTTTGGAGCTTTCTGTTTAACATGTTTCTAATTATAATTTTACACCATTAAAATCATTGCTTCTACTACAGGTGCGACTGCGATCTCTAACGGGATTCATTGTATAGCTTTGAGCTATTAGCTTATAGCTTATAGGAAAAAAAATCAAAAAATAAAACCACCCTTTAAGGTGGTTTTATTTTTTGGTTTTTTTAGATCTTTAAGTCTGCCATCGCTTCATCAACAGTTTTCGTTGCTGACTCAGGTCGCTTTCCTCCTTCTGGTTCATTGATCTTGAGATTAACGCGAGCGTTATTCTTCATACCAACCACTCGAAGAAGAGTTCTGATAGCTTTTGCGGTGTTACCTGATCGGCCAATAATTTTACCCATATCAGCTGGGTTAACATCAAGACTCATTAAAACGCCCATCTCATCAACTGTTCGATTGACCTTTACGTCATCTGGATTATCAACGAGAGATCGTACTACAAAGTCCAAAAACTGCTTATCTTGTTCAGTAGACATTGATTTTTTCTATGTGTATAGCTAATTTTCTGCAGTAGTTCGACCCGTGGCGGTTATCCGCGAACTACGGTTACTGCTCAATAAAGTGTAACAAAAATCTAAGTTTAAGCAACCGGAGTTTCAGCTTTTTTTTCTTCTACCTTAAGTACTTCTTCAGCTTTTACCTCTTCCTTAACAGGAGTCTCTGTTTTTACTTCTTCTTTTGGAGCTTGAGATTGTTCAGATTTTTCGGGAGCTACTTCTTCCTTCTTTGGTACAGTTTTCTTTGGAAGAACGTTTATTTTCTTACCTGTAATAATCTTCTTTTCAATAAAAAGGTTATGGAGAGTTCCTGATGGTTGAGCACCGACTGAAATCCAATATTTAACTCGATCAGCCTTTATTTCCTCAGTTGTTTTACGAGGATCATAGTTTCCAAGCACCTCTAAGTACTTACCACTTTTAGTTGCATTTTGAGAATCAGTTAAAACAATACGAAATGTTGTTTCGTGTTTTCTTCCTGTTCGCTGTAATCTTATTTTTAACATGTGTCCCGTTGCATAATCAGCCTTTCAGCTGAAATGTTTAATTTAAAAAATAAATACCCTCGAAGACTAATTTTATCCCACTAAAAAAGCGGATTAAAATTATGCTTCGGGATGGGCAACATAGTAACAAAACTTCTAAAAAAAGTAAAATCTGTGTACTGATAATACAGAACTGTCTCCACCAACCAAAAGACTTTTATATCCTCAAAAAGTACAACAAATACTTACAACACAACTATTAAATCGTTGCAATATAGCCATATTCTGTTATAGTTTCTACATGCAAAATACTTCTGACACAAACAAACAAGGTAACAATTCAAATACAGAACAAAAAACAGAAAACCATTCTGGAATCATTTCAATCTCCTCTCGAGGTATTGGTTATATTGAAATAGATGAACAAGAAGATGATATTGAAATTCAAAATGAAAACCTTAAGACTGCTCTCAATCGTGACGAAGTAAGTATTGTATTACTTTCTCAAAAAATACAAGGGAGAACCCAGGGAAAAGTTGTTTCTATTATTCACCGAGCAAAAATGGAATTTGTTGGCACAGTAACTAAAAAAAATAATAAAACTCTTGTTGTTTCTGATGATAAAAGAATGTATGCCGAAATCGAACTCTCACAAGATGAATCAAAAAACCTACAGGAAAGAGATAAGGTATTAGTTAAAATAGTTGAATGGAAAGACCAAACTTCTTCTCCACAAGGAAAACTTATAAAAAATATTGGTGTTAAAGGTGAGCATAATGCAGAAATTGAATCAATTGTTCTTGATAAAGGATTCGATATTGAATTTCCTTCCGAAGTCGAAGCCGAGGCTGACAAACTAAAAGAAGAGAGTGAACATCCTGAATACTGGAACACTGAAGCAAAGAAGCGCAAAGACATGAGAGGAACACTTACCTTCACTATCGACCCAGCTGATGCGAAGGATTTTGACGACGCTATTTCAATCAAGAAAACAGCTACTGATACATTTGAAATCGGCGTACATATTGCTGATGTGTCTCATTATGTAACTGAAGGATCAGAACTCAATAAAGAGGCTCGCAAACGCGGAACTTCTGTATATCTTGTTGATCGAACAATTCCAATGCTTCCAGAAATACTTTCAAACAACTTATGTAGTTTAAATCCAAATGTCGACAGACTCACCTTCTCAAGTATTTTTGTTATTGAGTACAAGGATGGCAAGGTTACTATCAAAGATCGTTGGTTTGGAAAAACTGTCATCAATTCCGATACACGTTTTTCATATGAAGATGCTCAGAAGGTACTCAATGAAAAACAAGGTCTTCATAGAGAGGAGCTACAAACTCTCTGGGGTATTGCTCAAATTTTACGTGCAGAAAAATTCAAACTCGGTGCGATAGACTTTGAAGCAGATGAAGTTAAATTTGTACTTGATGAAAAAGGTCATCCGATTCGAGTCTATAAAAAAGAACGCCTTGATACTCACAAGCTTGTTGAAGAATTCATGCTTCTTGCTAACCGTGAAGTTGCGGAGTTTTTCTTCAAAGAACAAGTGAAACACAAACTCCCTCTTTCATTTCTCTATCGTATTCACGACAAACCAGATCCAGAAAAACTAACCAATCTTTCAATCTTTTTAAAAGCGCTTGGGTATGAACTCAAAGTTACAGATAAAATTACTTCTAAAGATATTTCTGCTGTTCTAAAGAAAATTGAAGGTAAAGCAGAAGAATCCCTTATTAAAACAGCGACCATTCGTTCAATGTCTAAAGCTGTTTATTCAACTGGAAATATTGGACACTTTGGTCTTGCATTTCAATACTACACACACTTCACCTCTCCAATCCGTCGCTACCCTGACCTTATTGTTCACCGAGTACTATTCCAATACCTTACCAACGGCACCGTAGGAAAATCAGAACTTGCTCAATATAAAAAAATCGGTGAAGAAGCATCTAACAATGAAGTTCGAGCGGCTGAAGCTGAACGAGCAAGTATTAAATTGAAACAAGTTGAATACATGAAAGACAAAGTTGGTGAAATATTTGATGGAATTATTTCTGGCGTTACTGAATGGGGTATATATGTCGAGGAAACAAATACTCGATGCGAAGGCATGATAAAACTCCGAGACCTCGGTGGAGACTTCTACACACTCGATCAAAAAAACTACGCTATAATCGGTCAAAAAACTAAGAAGAAATATTCTCTTGGAGACAAGGTTAAGTTTAAGGTTGTAAGTGGAGACTTAGAAAGACGAACGCTTGATTATGTTTTAGCAAACTAAAATATAATTAAGAATTTCAAATATCTAATGACAAATTTCAAATTGCTGTCGCTACATAATCTTGCTTTAAGCAGATTATTTAGCGACAGCTACCGCCTCTTCAAACTGAATTGAAAGGAGTTTTGAAATTCCACCAGAACCCATAGTGATTCCATAAATAACACCCGCTCGAGACATTGTTTCTCTATTATGAGTAATCAAAATAAGCTGAGAGTGTTTTGAAAGACTTGCTACCATATCTCCGTATTTTTTAGAATTTGCTTCATCGAGCGCCGCATCTGTTTCATCAAGAATAATAAATGGTGGTGGATTAACCTGTGACACAGCAAAAAGAAGTGCTATCGAGGTAAGTGCTCGCTCCCCACCAGAGAGCATCATGAGGCCTTTTGTTTTCTTGCGAGGAAGTGACACATCAATATCAATTCCCTCTTCTGTTTCTTCTTCATCGAGAGTACCTTCACCTGTCTCATCTCCTATATCTTCAATTACTGACCGTCTGCGCTTTTTTTGTTTTATAACCGAAAGCTTTGCATTTCCTCCACCAAACATAAGAGCGAAGAAGTCTTGAAATTGTGAGTTTATTTTCTCAACACCTTCTTTAAATTGTATTTCAAGTTTTTCTTGAAGCTCAAGAATAATTGTTTTAAGAGAAGCTGAAGACACCTCCAGATCTCCAAGCTCTTTCTCAAGAAAAGCATCGCGATCTGTGACTTCAGTAAATTCTTTCATTATTTCCTCCGACGATCCGCCACCCGCTTCTTCAAGTCTTATTTTTGTTTTTTCTACCTGACGCTTTCTTTCCTCCTGTACGTGGCGAACTTCTTTTAAAATCTCTTCTCGAGAAATTTGAAATTCTTTATATTGCAAAACAGAGTGCCCAATAAGAGCTCCTCCCTCAGCAAGTTCACGTTTAAATTCATCATCAATAAGTTTAATTTGTGCTTGAGCAACAGAAAGTTCCCTCAAGAGAGCGTGAACAGTATTTTGTTCTGCCATAATTCTAAACACTGCCTTTTCTGCATCTCTATTTGAATCCTTTTCTCTTTCAATTTCTTTTTGAAGACGGACATGTCTGTCTGAAGCATCTTTTTCTTTATGCGAAACCTCCTTTATTTTTTCTTCAAGATCAGTTTTGTGTTTCTTTATCTCTCCTATTTCTTGCTCGTATTCTTTGACCACATCATTCGTTTCAGTTTTTTTATTCTTAGAAACAAAGGACTTAAGTGTCTCGCGAATACCAAGAAGAACTTTTTTTACATATTCAATATCTCCCGACTTCTCTACTTCAATCAAACGGTCTTCAAGATCAGAAATAAAAATCTCAACTTCTTTAAAAGAAACATTTGCCTCAGTTGCATCGGGGGTAGAAACAATTTTTTTAAGCATACGCTCTTGCGAAGCAATCTCACCTTCAAGACGCCCCATATCTCGAGACATGTTTTCTTTTTCAATACGTAGTAACCGAAGCTCTTGCTCAAGAGAAATGAGCTCTTCACTTTTTTTATCTTTTTCAGCACCAGCAAGTAGGGTGTTTTTTGCCTCAGCCAACTCTTTTTCTAACTCCACAGATTTTTCCTGTGGTTCTTTAATGTCTCGTTCAACACGAGTTTTTTCTGCTTCTATATACTCAGATTCGCGTTTTAAATATTCTTTATAAAGCTTCTCTAATTCCTCTCGTAGACTACGAGCTTTTTCAACTTTCTCTACCTGCTTTTTTAAAAACTTAATATGGGGTGCAATTTCTTTTCGAAGTGAAATAACCTGCTTAATATTTTCGTCTGTCTTTAAAAGCTTTCTTTCACTCTCTTCTCTTTTGTATTGATAAATTTTAAGACCGAGCGCATCCTCAATCATTACTCTTCTCTCTTTTATATTTGCATTCAAAATCCTATCTGCTTCTCCTTGAGAAATAATATGATGTCCTGATGGACCAATATGTGCTCCAGCCAAAAGCTCCAAGATATCCTTGAGTCGAACCTTACTTCCATTGATGAAATACTCATTTATTCCATCACGATACACAGACCGTTCAATACTTACTTCATCAAAATCAACATTGAGAAATCGTTTAGTGTTGTCGAAAATAATCTTGGCACCTGCTCTGTTTCCTCGAGGAGCTTCTGCTGTGCCATTGAAAATAAGATCTTCACCTTTTTTACCACGAAGTGATTTCAGAGACTGTTCACCAAGTACAAACCTAAATGATTCAGCAATGTTTGATTTACCAGAACCATTAGGACCGACAATCGATGTGATTGCAGATGTAAATTGCAAAACACTCTTTTTTGCAAAAGATTTAAAACCAGTAAGTTCAAGACTCTTGAGGTACATGAGAAAGTTTAAAAATTAAAACGCAAAGTTAAAACTGAAAATTACTTATATAGATTATATAACACATAACTTGTAACATGTAGCGTCTAAGCTCAAGATAAAAAATAAAATTAGACCACATTAAAAATCCTTTAAGGAGAGTCCTTAAAGTTAAGGTTTCGTAATCTAAAAAATTGTTGACATGTTTATTCAGTAATGTTAATTTAGTAAAAGAAAGTCTTGTATGCATGTCGTATACAAGCAAGATCAGAGTTCTTTCAGGAGAGTCCCATGCTTGAGTTTTCCCGTAATCAGAAAAAGTCGGATGACAAAAAACCCAAACAAAAGGTGAAAGGTCGGGATTCGAAATACGAACAGCAGTTCGCTCGGACCAAAGCGAACAAGCGCAAAAATGTTTTCGGTTCCAGTCATGGCAAATACGAGACCCCTGAAGGCATGAGGAGCCACCAACCCGGACAGTGAAAAACAAAAACCCAGCCGTTTACGGCTGGGTTTTTTCTTGCCCACTTAAGTTTTTATAAACCTGCCTGCCGGTAGGTAGGATAAAAATTTTGGCGGGTTTTTTTATAAGCTAACAACTAAAAGCTAAAAGCTTTTAAAAGACCCTACGCCCAGTCTTTATTTTCCAAACCCTTCCTCGCTGCCTCCTGCTCCGCATCCTGTTTTGATCTTCCTTGACCGACACCGATCTGCTCATTTCCCAAAAACACTCCTACAGAAAATTCCTTATCGTGATCAGGACCAACTTCTTTAAGTGTTTTATACAAAGGAGTAATTCCCGTAATCTCCTGTGCTCTCTCTTGAAACTTACTTTTAGAATCCACCCACAAACCATTTTTTACAATTTCTTCTGTAAGCGGAGTAATACTCATATCAATAAACTTTTTCGCAGCATCATACCCTTGATCTAAATAAATCGCACCAATCACAGCCTCAAGAGTGTTTGCTAAAATATATTGTCGCGCACGACCAGTATCTTTTGTTTCACCTCGAGAAAGAAGTAGAAAATCATTAAGATTCAATTTTTCTGCAACTTTAGAACAGGTGTCAGCATTTACTAATGCAGACCTGTACGAAGTCATGTCGCCTTCTGTTTTATGTGGGTACGCAACATACAGATGATGCGTTATTACAAGCTCAAGAACTGCATCTCCTAGAAATTCCAATCTCTCATTATGCTCTAGTCCTAAATTTTTGTTTTCATTTATATATGAACGATGAACAAAGGCCTGCTTAAGCAAGTTTTTGTTTGTAAACACAACATCAAGTTTCTTTTCTATTTCTTCGAAATTCATATTCGTATATTGACCAGATAATAATAATGTAGGTAGAAAATCAAGAATTATGAATCAAGAGACTTCATTAATAATTCTTAACTCCACAAAACCAACGACCCCGAAAAACTTTTTATATGAGTGCAATTCAAGGCACAAGCGAGTATTACGACTAAGATGTAGCTAAATCTACTGCGCGGAAGCAAACGGAGCTTATAACGAAGAAGTGTGCCGGATAAAAAGTTTTACGACTTTAGCAGTATATTAATCGCTTTAGTCACAATAGGTAAGATATCATTATAAAAATTAAGGTCAATGATGTCAGCGAGTTTGAACCAACGCGCATCATCAAGTCCTCCACTTTTACCAAGCTTCAATTCTTGAAAAACTGCTTGAGCTAAAAAGTAATTTACACGCTTTCGTATCTTACCTTTTTCAGGATCATGAGCAATATAGGTATTTTCTCCAAGCTTTTCTCGTATTTCAATATCAATACCAAGCTCTTCTTTGATTTCTCGAACAGTAGCTTCTTCGATATTTTCCCCTTCTTCTACATGACCTTTTGATAACGTCCAATGACCAAAAATATCATGGACCAATGCAAGATATACCTCACCTTTTTCTTTTGCATACACAACAGCACCACCCAAATGCTCAATCGGAGTCTTTTCATCAGGAATATTTGCAAACTTCTTTTTCTTTGATTGTTCTTCCTTTCCAGGCTCGCCTATTTCTTTATACACAGCACCAAGAACACCGTTTACAAATTTTCCAGATGTCTCTCCACCGAACGTTTTTGCAAGTTCAATCGATTCATTAATAGCAACTTTTGGAGGGACCTGTGTCCTATCAGAAAACAGAAGCTCGTAGAGGCCTATACGCAAAATATTCCTGTCTACGACAGAAATTTTTTCAATAGGCCAATCTGGTGCAGCCTTTGCAATAACAACATCAAGATCTTTCCTTTTTGAAAGAACGCCTCGGAGGAGATCTTCCATAAAAATATCATCACTCGTTCCAGGAGCAAACTCTGTAACATTTCGTTTGAAGACTTCTATAGCTTGAACATCATCCTTGTTAGTAAAATCACACTCAAAGAGTGTTTGCATAACAACTGATCTGGAAAGGTGCCTATTAGCCATAATGGATACTTCAACGAACAGGACAAATGTCCTCTACAAACTATTAAAAGAGTTTACTTAGACTTCACAAGACCTGTCTCTTTTGCTTTCTTTTCCTTCTTTAAGACTTTAGCAGAAGTATCAACTACTTTACGTCCATTATACATACCACAATTTGCACACATCGTGTGTCGCAACTTCGCTGTGCCACAATTTGCACATGCAGAAGAACCCTTAGCTTTAAGGGCGTGGTGGGAACGTCGATTTCCCGTATGTGAACGCGTAGATCTCATTCGTACTACCATGAAGGCTATATTACTTTATTTTATAAAAAAAGGCAATCCAGCACTTATTTTTTGAAAAGATTTGCTAGCAAGTCTGATTTTTCGTGTGGAAATACACCTATCTTAATTATCTATTAAAAAGTTTTAATTTCAAAAAATAAGTGCTAGATAAAAAAATAGCCCGGGCGCGCGTATGCGCCCGAGCTTTATCGACATCTCAGATTTCAAAGAGAAAGAGCTGAGAATCAAAGACTCTATTTCTTACTTCGTTGTTCTTCAATGAACTTCTTGATCTTGGGAAGAAGATCAATAAGAACCTTCCGATGAGGAGGAAACATCTCCTCCAAAAGTTGAGCTGCTGAAACCCACATCGGTGGCCCAAGACGTTCAGGCGGACGTCCAGCTTCGATTTCAGTCTTCACCTCCGTTCGAAGCTTACCTGAGTAATCCCCCGGATCGAGAACGAAAAAATGCTGTGTGTGATCCGGTCCTTTGGGAATACTGAACATAGGCTCATCTCGACCTTGTTCAACAACAAGATAAGTCTCTTCTTCAAATTCCCGAAGAAGAGTTTGGAGTGGAGTCTCTGTCAGATTCTTTCGATTCGTTCCTCCGGGAAACTTGATGTGGACACCACCCCTTCCTTCTTCAGAGTACTGAATAACAAGGAAGTGCAAAGTGTTGTCGGTGATCGGTTGACCATATTCAATCTTCCAACAAACAGCAGCTGCGAAAATACTCTTGGGCATTGTAAGCCCTCCTCTTATTTCAAAGTTTTCCGTTCTAAAGCCACACACAGTGTATGACCCTGAACTCCGATAACAATATTATCACAGATTTACAAAAAGTCAATCCCGTTAGAAGTCACAGTCTCTTACGAAACTTGCCTCTAACGGGATTATTTTCTTCAAACCACTGAGATATCATCAGGAAGCTCGATCTGCACAAATTCTGTAAGTGACACTCTTTCAAACTTAAGACCCAAACATTCAAAACAGTTCTTTTCTCCAGCTCGGGTGGTGAGATCTTTTCTATACAAAATCCCCTTCCACCAAAACAGACTTCCATCAGGAAGATTCAGAAAACAAACTTCAGCCACCTTAACCTTCTGAGGTTTATCGGGAACCATTAAGAAAGGCATGGTGCCTCCTTTCTAAAAGAGTACTTTCTATATGTAAGAATACACCGATTATTCAATCACTTCAAATTAAAATTTTTCAAAAAAGAAGCCCGATGAAACGGAGATGTGCCGTATTTTTTCAAAGCTTGCCTGTGAATTTTTGTTCCATAGCCTTTATGAACATCAAACATATATTTTGGAAAAAGTTTTGCCTTACGAACCATGTATTTATCTCTTATAACTTTCGCCATAATTGAGGCACAACCAATAACAGGTTCTTTCATATCCCCTTTTATAATTGTTTTTTGAAACATAAACTCACCAGACGCTTTTAAAGATCCATCCAAAAGTATGAGAGTTTTTTTAGGATTAAGACCTAGTTGACCAAGACACTTCTTAATACCAAGTTTAATTGCATATGAAATCCCTTTTGTATCAATAATAGAATTACTTACGAGAACCACTTTATACTGAACCCTTCCTTCTTTATGTATTGTGCGAATTTTTGTAAACCAAAGTTCACGATTCTTTTCACTCAGCTTTTTTGAATCCATTACTTTTATAAAAAACTTGCGATCAAAATTGACTGGAATACAAAACGCCCCCACAGCAACAGGTCCTGCTAAAGGCCCCCTGCCCGCTTCATCGATACCGACAATATGAGTTATGTATGGAGGAAATTTTCTCACGTAGATATTATAGCTTATAGGAAAATATTGGGATCTTAACTTAAAATCAAGTAAACTTATCTGATGTCGAGCAAATTCATCCACTTACATACCCACTCCCACTATTCCCTTCTTCAGGCATTACCTAAAATTCCCGAGCTCATAGAAGAAGCAAAGAAAAACAATATGTCCGCTCTTGCTCTTACTGACAATGGAAATCTCTATGGAGCAATCGAATTTTATAAATCCTGCAAAAAAGCTGACATCAAACCTATTATTGGTATTGATGCATACGTCTCAGCGCGAACACGTAACGACAAAGAACACGGACTTGATAGCTCTCAAACCCGCCTTGTACTCCTCGCAAAAGATATTATTGGATATAAAAACCTTATCAAGCTTGTTACTCATTCTTATCTTGAAGGTTTTTACTACAAACCTCGTATCGATAAAGAACTTATAGAAAAACATCACGAAGGACTTATTTGCATATCACCTTCTTTTGGTGGAAGTATTGCCCTTGCTTGCGCTCAAGAAGATTTTGAAAAAGCTAAAGAATTAATTTCGTGGCATAAAAAAGTATATGGCGAAGAAAATTTCTTTATTGAAATAACTCACCATCCAGAAGTTGAAGGTCATGAAGTAAAAATGGAAGCTCTAAAAAAAATTGCAAAAGAAACAAACACTCCTCTTGTAGCTGCGCAAGATGTCTATTATTTAAAACCGGAAGACCATAGGGCTCGTGAAGTTATGGTTGCAATTCAAAGCGGGACTTCAGTTGGTGAAAATGAAGGAAGTTTCAATGGCGCCCAAGAAAACTTCTCTTTTATATCAAGCGAAAAAGCAGAGAAACTATTCAAGAAAGAACCTGAAGCACTCGAAAATACTCTCAAAATTGCTGATATGTGCAACCTTGAACTCAAGCTTGGGTCATGGGTATTTCCTGATTACAAAATTCCCGAAGGAAGAAGTTATGACGATGAATTGAGAGATCTTGCATATAAAGGAATAGAAAAACACGAATTAACTGAAACCCCAGAATTAAAAGAACGCCTCGAATACGAACTTAAGGTTATTAAAGACAAAGGTTATGCTCCGTACTTCCTTACTGTAGGAGACCTCCTTAAACATGCTCACGAAAAAGAAATCCTCACTACTATTAGAGGTTCGGTTGCAGGATCACTCACCACCTACCTTGCAGGTATTACAAACGTAAACCCGCTCGAGTATAAACTGCCTTTTGAACGATTCTTAAATCCTGAACGTCCTTCTGCTCCCGATATTGATATGGATTACGCCGATAATCGTCGAGATGAAATGCTTCAGTATGCCAAAGAAAAATATGGAGAAGATAAAGTAGCTCAGATAGGTACATTCGGTACGATGATGGCACGAGGCGCTGTGCGTGACGTTGCTCGTGCTCTTGGATATTCCTACGGCACAGGTGACAGAATTTCAAAACTGATTCCTATGGGCTCCCAAGGTTTCCCGATGACAATCAAAAAGGCTCTCGAGATAGAACCTGAGCTCAAGAAGATGTACAAAAGTGACGCGGATACAAAATCAATCCTTGATATGGCACAGAAGATTGAGGGATGCGCTCGACACATTTCTGTTCATGCTGCGGGTGTGGTTATTTCTCCTACCCCGCTTACTGATTTTGTACCACTCCAGCTTGATCCAAAAGGTGGCAAAATAATTACCCAGTTTGATATGCACTCCGTTGAAGATGCTGGTCTTTTGAAATTCGACTTCCTTGGTATTAAAAACCTAGCAATCCTAGCTGATGCTGTGAAGTTAGTAAAAAAAATCCGTGGAGTAGATGTTGATATAGAAAATGTTCCGATTGAAGATACAAAAACATTTGAAATGCTTGCTAAAGGAGAAACTGTCGGACTCTTCCAATTGAACGGTGCTGGTATGACTCGATACCTCAAAGAACTTCAGCCAAGCACCATTCATGATATTAACGCCATGGTTGCTCTCTATCGACCAGGACCTATGGAATCTATTCCTCAATATATCGAACGTAAACACGACAACTCAAAGGTCCGCTATCTTGATCCGCGTATGAAAGACATTCTTGATCGATCATGGGGTGTTATCACCTATCAGGACGACGTTATGATGATCGCTATTAAACTTGCCGGATACTCTTGGCTTGAAGCGGACAAACTCCGAAAAGCGATGGGTAAGAAAATTCCAAAAGAAATGGAAGAGCAAAAAGGAAAACTCCGAGATGGTTTACTTAAAAACGGTATGTCTGAGAAAAAAGCAGACCAGCTCTGGAAACTCATCGAACCATTCGCCGCTTATGGATTCAACAAAGCGCATGCAGCGAGCTATGGTCGTGTGGCGTACCAGACTGCTTATATGAAAGCGAATTTCCCTGTGATCTATATGTCAGCTGTCCTTACTGCTGATTCTGGAGATGTAGAGGAAATTTCAAAAATTGTAAGTGAATGTAAACGTATGGGTATTCCTGTTCTTCCACCAGATATCAATGAAAGTTTTGGGGGTTTTACAGTCGTGACTGATTCAAAAAAAGGAGAATCTATTCGTTTTGGCCTCTTTACTGTTAAAAACTTTGGTGAAGGTATTGGAACAAGTATCATTGAAGAAAGAAAGAACGGAGGAAAATTTATTTCAATCGCTAATTTCCTTGAAAGAATCAAAGATAGAAATTTAAATAAAAAATCTCTTGAATCTCTTATTAAGTGTGGAGCAATGGACGAACTTGGAGAAAGAGGACTTCTTTTGGCAAATCTCGAAAACTTACTTGGACATAACAAAGAAAAACAAAATGCTCCTGACCATCAAGCTTCCCTCTTTGGTCTTATGGAAGACACTTCAACAATACCTGGACTCAAACTCCAACCTGCCGCTGACGCAACCATGGATGCAAAACTTTTTTGGGAAAAAGAACTTCTTGGTTTATATATTTCTGGACACCCTCTTGATAAATTTAAAGAAAAACTTGAAAAGCAAGAAATGACGATAGCAAAAGCCCGAGAAACTGCACAGGAAAACTCAACTATTATTCTCGGTGGAATCATAGAAGAAGCAAAACCTATTATTACAAAAAAGGGCGATCATATGATGTTTCTTAAAATCGCTGATTTAACAGGAGATATTGAAGCTGTGGTTTTTCCAAAAACATATGCGGAATTTAAAGATATTCTCGTACAGGAACAATGTGTGGCCATTAAAGGAAAGTTTTCCAAAAGAAATGACGAGCTGAGTATTATTATTGATAAAGTTAAGAAGCTTTAAGCTTTAAGCTTTAAGCTATAAGCCAGAAGGTAGAATACAGAAATTAGAATTTAGATAACAAAAAAGCCGAAGTGCGCTCCGCGCACTTCGGCTTTTGATCTACTTATTTTTTTGCATATCGAATTTCTTTTGGATCCTCACATATTAAGGAGTTGAACTTGCCCACAATCCGAGCAACCCTAAGGATCTTTTTCGAATCAAACTTGTTGTGTGCCAACATAAGCAACAACCCTTCAAATATGTGTTTTGATCGCGAAAAAACATATCTATCAAAAATATCTAATGAGTCATGCGCATTCTGAACAGAACGTAAAAGAATCGGCAGGAGAGAAATGCAGAAATCCGCCTTACGAGAAGTAAAACTTTTTTCAAGCTTACAAAACCTGTCATCCACAAAAAGAACAACGTCTTGAACGCTTGCCTCCAGCAAAAGACTTTTACGTAAACGGCGTATCTTAGGTGCAGAAACACTTCTTACCAAAGTAAGTGCTTCTTCTGGAATAGCATCAAAAATATCACGAATCCCTTCATGAGCGTCAAAATCTGACGGCCCGTCCATTTTTAGAAGACCTTTGGGGCCAGAACCATGTTTAATCAGAGGACCATTGTGTGATATCGCCATTGTATAGCTCCTAAAAAAGGTTCAATTCTGTTTCTGATATTAACTCTTTATCTTTTGCTCCACAAGCGTAAACTTGCTATTATTTTCCAATGCAACATAGCGAACAATTAGCTCACAAAAGACACTCTTTAGCACACCTTTTAGCTGCTGCGGTTTTAAAATTTCACCCTGATGCAAATCCTACCCTTGGCCCTGCAGTAGATAATGGTTTTTATTATGACTTCGAATTTAAAACTCCTATTTCTGAAAAAGATCTTCCTAAAATAGAAAAAGAAATGCGAAAGATTTTGAAAACATGGACTGCGTTTACACACGAAGAGGTTTCTCCGATACAAGCACGAGAAGTATATAAAAATAATCCCTACAAACTAGAGTTAATAAACGAAATTGAGGGTAAGGGCGAAAAAATAACCCTATATCATTCTGGACCTAAAAGCTCACAGCCTACCTCCTCGGCAGACGGGTCAAAAGCTGAAAGCTCTTTTACTGATTTGTGTCGTGGTGGACATGTTGAAAATCCAAGTAAAGACATCAACCCAGAATCATTTAAGCTTTCTCATATAGCTGGAGCATACTGGCGTGGAGATGAAAAAAATACCATGCTTACTCGTATTTACGGTCTTGCTTTTGATACCAAAGAAGAACTCGAAACATACGTAACTCAAATTGAAGAAGCTAAAAAAAGAGATCATCGTAAACTAGGAAAAGAACTTCAGCTTTACACTATTATTGATGAAATAGGACCTGGACTTCCTTTATTTTATCCAAAAGGAGCAATCCTAAGACGAATTGTTGAAAATTATATTATCGATGAACAAGAAAAACGTGGTTATCAGCCAATTTGGATTCCGCATATTACCAAAGGAAAACTATATGAAATCTCAGGACATCTTGATAAGTATGACGCCATGTACAGCCCAATGGTTGTAGATAAGGAAAACTATTATTTAAAGCCGATGAATTGTCCGCATTTCATGATGCTTTATAAAACACTTCCACACTCATACAAAGAACTTCCTCTTCGATATACATGCACTACAACAAACTATAGATACGAAAAATCTGGTGAACTCTCTGGTCTCACTCGAGTAAGATCTCTTACACAAGACGACTGTCATGTTTTTGCAACAAAAGAAACGATTGAATCAGAAATAGACCTTATGCTTGAAATGATAAAAGATGTCTATGCAAGTTTTGGTTTTAATGAATTTTATGTTCGCGTGTCGCTTCGTGATTCAAAAAACAAAGACAAGTACATTGGCAGTGATGAAGTTTGGGAAACTGCAGAGAATGCCTTAAGGAGCGTTGTAAAAAAGACAGGTTGGAAATACGAAGAAGCTGAAGATGAGGCTGCTTTTTATGGCCCTAAGCTCGACTTTATGATGAAAGATGTTTTAGGTCGCGAATGGCAACTCTCTACAATACAACTAGACTTTAATCTTCCTGAACGATTTGAACTTGAATACACAGACAGTGAAGGAAAAAAGGTTCGTCCAATCGTAATCCATCGTGCAATTCTAGGATCAACAGAACGCTTCCTCGGTATTCTTATTGAACACACTGCTGGTAATTTCCCTCTGTGGCTTTCACCTGTGCAGATTAAAATTCTCCCTATTTCTGAAAACCACCTTGAATTTGCAAAAGAAATATCTAAAAAACTTAAAGATGCGGGCATACGAGCAGAGCTTGATAATTCTGACAATGGTCTTGGTAAAAAAGTTAGAAATGCAAAGGTAGAAAAAGTTCCGTACTTCCTTGTTGTTGGTGATAAAGAAATTGAATCAAAACAAATTTCTCTTGAGAATAGAGATGGCAAACCTACACAAACACTTAAACCAGATGAACTCCTCGAAAAATTAAGTATAGAAATCAGAGACAAGAAATAATTTCTACATACAAAAACCGCGCACCTGTACAGGTGCGCGGTTTTTGTATTAAAAGCATTACAAAATTATCTACTTTCAACAATTCAATACTATACATCGTATAGTATTTTTTATTTAGACCTATTTACTATTTTGAGTAGAATTTCTTTATGCGTGCTCTCCTGCTTTACTGACAAATGTGCATTTTTTTATTTTCTCTTTTTCATCTTTACTCTCTCTAGATATCAATATTTGCTCTTCGTGCATTTGATTGAATAAATGCCTTACGAGCTGGAACATCAGTTCCCATAAGTATCTCAAACACCTTATCTGCTTCTTGACCATCTGCAATAGTGACCTGCTTCAAAATACGTCTCTCTGGATCCATGGTTGTTTCCCACAACTCTTCTGAGTTCATCTCTCCCAAACCTTTATATCGTTGTATAGAAGCCTTAATCTTTGCTTTCTTGTCTACTACCTTAACAGGCTCTATGTCTTCATTTTCCTCTGAAGGTTCTCCTAAACCTTCGTCAACTTCAGTGTCACCAAGAATTTTAGTTTTTTCTTCATCTGAATATGCATAAAATATCTCTCTGCCTTTTTTAATCTTATAGAGTGGCGGTTGAGCAATGTAGATAAATCCTCCATCAATAAGTGGTCGAAGAAAACGATAAAAAAGTGTAAGAAGAAGTGTTCTAATGTGCGCACCGTCAACGTCAGCATCGGTTGCAATAATAACTTTATGATAACGAAGTTTAGCGATATCAAATGTATCTCCAATAGCAGCACCAAGTGCGACCACAAGATTCTTGATCTGTTCTGAAGTAAGTGCCTTGTCTAATCGAGCTCGTTCAATGTTTAAAATTTTTCCTCGTAATGGAAGAACAGCTTGGATCCTTCGGTCTCGTCCACTTTTTGCCGTACCTCCCGCAGAATCCCCCTCCACAATAAATATTTCCGACTCTTCTGAGCTCTTTGACTGACAGTCCGCAAGTTTACCTGGTAAGGTCATTCCTTCTAAGATTCCTTTTCGAAGTACACTATCCTTTGCAGCTTTCGCAGCTTTACGAGCACGGAGCGCAAGTATCGCTTTACTTATAATCGCTCGGGCATCTTCTGGGTTCTCTTCAAGGAACATTTCAAAAGCTTCAGAGAAAACTGACTCCACCATACCTCGAGCCTCAACACTTCCAAGCTTTGCTTTTGTTTGACCTTCGAATTGAATTTCTCTAAGTTTAATTGAAATAGCAACAGTCAGTCCTTCAAGAACATCATCTCCAGTAAAGTTTTCTTCACTATCTTTAATAAGACCATTCTTGCGTCCATACGCATTAATAATTCTTGTAAGAGCTGTTTTAAAACCGGTAACATGTGTTCCTCCTTCAGAGTTATAAATATTATTCGCAAAAGGAATAATACGAGACGTTAAGTCATCTATATACTGAAGAGCAACTTCTACTGTTTCATATTCGCTCGTATTTTTTTCAACATAAAAAATATTTTTATGTACTGACTTGAAGAGTTGATTATAAAACGTAATGAGAGAAACCAAACCTCCTTCAAAATAAAAAGAAGTCGAAGGAATTTCTAACTGTAAATCATTGAGATAGAAAACATCTTCTGTTGGAATGTCGTTTTTGTACTCTCGTGCATCAAGCACAGTGATACGAAGACCTTTTACTAAATAAGCTTGCTGACGAAGATGGCTCACTATCTTTTCCCATGTAAAATAAATTTCTTTAAAAATAGAAATATCTGGCTCAAATGTCACAATTGTTCCATTTAGTTTTGATGGACCAACTTTTTTAACTGCCTGCTTTTTCTTTCCACATGAATACTCCTGAAAGAAATGTCCTCCATCACGGTACACATCAACACGAGTATAAACAGAAAGAGCATTTACCACAGATGCACCTACACCGTGTAAACCTCCAGACACTTTATATCCATCACCACCAAATTTTCCTCCGGCATGGAGTGTTGTCATAATAGTTTCCAGAGCAGAAACTTTTGACTGCTTATGCATATCAACAGGGATACCTCGACCGTTATCTACTACTCGTATACGGTTACCCGGAAGAAGTGCGACTTCAATATTGTTAGCAAAATTACCCATCGCTTCATCGCGAGAGTTATCAAAAATTTCCCAAATAAGATGATGAAGTCCATCAGTACCTGTTGTACCGATATACATACCTGGACGCTTTCTTACAGGCTCAAGACCCTCAAGGACAGTAATGTCCTCAGCGCTATATGCTCCTTTTTTTACCTTTTTATCTTCTTTTTCTTTGGCCATAATTAAAAAAGCATATGCTTTTAGTTGAGTTATTATAGCAAATTAACCCCTACAAACAAAGGAAAATTGGGGATTTTAAAGGTGCTGTTTTAGGTAAAAAAACACGCCTTTTTTGATTGACTTTTTTAGTTAAGTGTGATAGTATATATACAGAGACGATCAGGGGAGGTTATCTATGTAGATACCTCAAGAATCGTCTGAATTCAATTCATGTTGCTCGCCGCCTAAAGCGAGCAACATGCAAAACCCCTCACACAGTTATGTGTGAGGGGTTTTTTCATTCCTCCCTTTTCTAAAAGCTGATTTTTATATTGAAAAAATCACGTCGAAAATTTCTAATAACATCGTTATTAGAAATTTTCGACGCAGAACCTAACAGTCAACAGCTACCTCACTGTCCACCCCTTCTTCTCAACCTCCCCTACTATTTGCTCCATTACCTTGTTTATCTCTTCATCTGAAAGAGTTTTATCTTGAGACTGAAATACAAGTCTGAATGCATACGAAGTTTTTCCATCTTTTTCAAAGACATCAAATAATGATATCTTCACAAGTAATTTCCCTGCATGTATTCGTATAAGCTTTTCTGTCTCCTTATCAGTTACCTCTTTTGGTACCCACAGAGCAATATCTCGTAGTATAAACGGATAAACTGATATGTTTGTATATGTTTTCTTTTTTTGATTCAACTCCATACCATGCTCGCTAGCATCTCGAAGTTTTTCTATAATTTCTTCTAAATTACATTCTATAGTCGAATCCTTTGTCATAAGATCAATACTCAATTCTTTTCTTAATATATTTAAAACATCCTGCAGAGTGTCTACCTCCCCCTCCTTCTTCCAACCCTTAGTATTTTTAACCGATATACATAAAGACACGTGTTCTTCACCATCTTTAGTAAACACTGTTCCAATTTCAAAAACTTTAATCTGGTTTAGACCCAAAAGTGGTGCATTGTATTCATTGAGTTTATGACTCTCTAAAACACCACGAGTTAAATTTTCCCGTACATATTTTTTATCTAAAGCGATAGGGTTTGCTATTTCCACCTTCCCTTCATTTCTAAATGAATATGTTTTTATTTCTGAGAATCCTTGTTTAGAAAGAAGATCTGTAATACGAAGTATGTAGTAGAAAAGTTTATTTACTTTTGGACTTACATTACTTTCTGGAAGTGCAACAGGAGCGACGTTATCGTATCCATGAATACGCCCAACTTCTTCGATAATGTTTTCTTTTAGATTTAGGTCGAGACGTCTGTATGGTGGAATTACCTTAAGCACATCTTTCTCGATACATACCTCACACTCAAGTGCTGTAAGAATCTTTTGTGCAGAAGTTAAAGAAATATGTATTCCAAGAACCCTTTTTATATCTTCTTGTCTAAGAGATATTTCCTTTTTTATGTGTGGCGATGGATATGTATCGCTCAAACCTTCATCTTTAGCTCCTGCAAGCTCCTCTAAAAGAGAAACTGCTCTCATAAGCCCTTCATGAACAAGCTCTGGAGATAATTCCTTTTCGAAACGAACACTTGATTCAGTTCGAAGTTTTAAAGCCTGTGAAGTAAGTCTAGTTTGTACAGGATCGAAATTTGCAGACTCGAGCAGTATATCTGTTGTTTTCTCTGTAATAGAACTTGCTTTACCACCTTTTATTCCGCCAATACCTAGAACCACATTAGTTTGCTTGTCTGTAATAAGAAGTGCAGAAGAAGGTAATTTATACTCAACATCATCAAGGCCTATAAATTGCTCTCCTTCTGTGGCACCTCTTACATGCACATGACGCACACCTTCTTTTTCAAAAATATGAGAAAGGTCAAAAGCATGCAGTGGCTGTCCCATGTCCTGCATAACAAAATTTGTTATATCAACAACATTATTTATTGGTTTTTGACCAATTGATAGCAATCTCTCTTTAAGCCATTTTGGACTTTGACCAACCTTAACATTACGTAGAATTACAGCGCTGTATCGTGGAACAAGTTTTGGATTTTCAATTGATATTTGGAGTGTAGAACTCTTTTGCAGTTCTTTAGCTTGAACTTTTTTATTTAAAGGAATATCTAATATGGCACCGACTTCTCGAGCAATACCCTCATGAGAAAGACAGTCATGTGCTCTGTCTGGTAAAACTTTAATATCAAAAATAGAATCTGTTTCTATATGTAAAAATTCCTTAAGTGGAGTTCCGACTTTAACTTCTTTTTCTATCACCCAAATCCCTTCGGCTTCTTTAGTAAAACCAAGCTCTTTTTCGGAACAAATCATTCCATTTGATTCAACACCTCGAATCTTTGAAACTTTAATCTCAAAATTACCTGGCAAAACTGCACCCGGAAGCGCTACCGCAACAGTTTGTCCCTCTGCAACATTTACCGCTCCACAGACAATCTCTCGTCCCCCATCGCCAACATCCACTGTACAAATATGTAAACGATCAGCATTTGGATGTTTTTCTTTTTTGAGAACTTTACCAATAACAACATTATTAAAATGCCCACCCACTTCTTCGAGGCTCTCAATTTCAAATGCATGAAAAGTAATCTTCTCTGCAATTAAAGCCGGAGAAGGCAATTTACTTTCGAAATAATCTTGAAGCCACTTATAGGAAATTTTCATCCCGTTAGAGATAGGAAACGCTTAATTCTGTTCTTAATAAAACGTTTTCCCATACCAGATTTTAAATATAATTCTCTCGACCGAGCATCGCCTTCATTAAGACATGCTTCATAGTAAATAAGTGTAAACGGTCCACGCTCTTTTGTATATGGAGACTTTCCATTATTATGTTGCCACAAGCGTTTCCGTAAGTTACTTGAGTATCCAGTATAGAATCCACTCGTCTTTTTACTTTTGATTATGTATGTGTAATGCATAACTAAGGATCTCTAACGGGATCATATTAAAACTGATTTACAAGCCTCAGATCTCCGTTATACAGCATGCGCACAT
>CAZVFV010000002.1:0-23280 GCA_964626625.1 uncultured Candidatus Saccharibacteria bacterium
CTCTTGTGCCCTAGCCACGATCTGCCGGGTCGGTACTGAGGTGACAACGGCTGCTCCTGCGTGCGGATAGGTCGGCAGGGCTGGCTGGATCTGTGTTGGGTCTATTTGTGGCCGTGCTGTAATGATGCCAAACGGTCCTGGATCAATCAGTGCAGCGGGAGCCTGCCTGTCGAGACGTGGCTGTGTCTGTGCCGGATCGACCTGCTGGAACGCGGTGAGCGTTTTCCCCAGGTGTAGCCCTGCTGGCTGCGGCTCGAAGATGACCGGCTGAATCTGCGAGGGATTCTCTTGTGCCCTAGCCACGATCTGCCGGGTCGGTACTGAGGTGACAACGGCTGCTGCCGCATGAGGATAGCGAAACAGTTTCGCATCGGTTTGTGTCGGATCGACCGGAGGCCGACCATAGACAAACTCCATGTAATTGAGCCACGCGCCGACATGCCCATAGACCTGCACGAACCCGCGTAGCTGTCGCTCAGCAATCTGCGGGGATGCCGTGATGATGGGACGAGGAGGCGGTGAGGCTTCCACGACTCCTGCGTGCGGATAGGTCGGCAGGGCTGGCTGGATCTGTGTTGGGTCTATTTGTGGCCGTGCTGTAATGATGCCAAACGGTCCTGGATCAATCAGTGCAGCGGGAGCCTGCCTGTCGAGACGTGGCTGTGTCTGTGCCGGATCGACCTGCTGGAACGCGGTGAGCGTTTTCCCCAGGTGTAGCCCTGCTGGCTGCGGCTCGAAGATCGTTGGTTGTCTCTGTGATGGATCGTCTTGCGATTTGACCACGATGGTACGGCCAAGGTGGAGTGCCGCTGGCTGCGGCTTGAATATGACCGGCTGAATCTGGAATGGGTCAACCTGTGGAGCGGCTGAGATACGTTGCGATGGAACCGAGTCCGGTGGAATCAGCGCGGCGGCTTGTCCCCAGGTGCTCCCTGACGACTGACCGGCCTGCCTCGTGTTGCTAGTGCCATACCCGTACTGTGCCGCCTGGGCTACTGGTTGCCGAGGAGGCGGTGAGGCTTCCACGACTCCTGCGTGCGGATAGGTCGGCAGGTCTGGCTGGATCTGTGTTGGGTCTATTTGTGGCCGTGCTGTAATGATGCCAAACGGTCCTGGATCAATCAGTGCAGCGGGAGCCTGCCTGTCGAGACGTGGCTGTGTCTGTGCCGGATCGACCTGCTGGAACGCGGTGAGCGTTTTCCCCAGGTGTAGCCCTGCTGGCTGCGGCTCGAAGATCGTTGGTTGTCTCTGTGATGGATCGTCTTGCGATTTGACCACGATGGTACGGCCAAGGTGGAGTGCCGCTGGCTGCGGCTTGAATATGACCGGCTGAATCTGGAATGGGTCAACCTGTGGAGCGGCTGAGATACGTTGCGATGGAACCGAGTCCGGTGGAATCAGCGCGGCGGCTTGTCCCCAGGTGCTCCCTGACGACTGACCGGCCTGCCTCGTGTTGCTAGTGCCATACCCGTACTGTGCCGCCTGGGCTACTGGTTGCGCGGGCGCAAACAGCGCAACCGACCCCCACAGGAGCGCAGCCCCTGCATAGGCGATCAACCCCGCAATACTCGGTGCATGCCCATTTGCAGAGATGAAACTCTCCGGAGGCTCGGATGGGAGCGCCGTGGGACCGGGGTTTACAGGCGGGTAGAACACCCGCATCTGTCGCCCTGGTCGCCCTGGTCGCCCTGATCGCCCTGGTGAGAATTTCTCAGGCATGATTAGTTACAGTCAATGACTTCGTATTCCCACAATTGAAACCCGTTCCCGGCGTTGGAACTCGAGAACCCAACAAAGAAATCTATCGCGTTGGAAACAGAAGAGTTAAACCCGGTACCGAGTGCTGGGGCTGCGTTGCCATTGTTAATAATAGTCGGTAGGCCCCCAGTGGTAATGTCTGCTGCTGCCGCGCCAGAGTTCTGAAGCATGAGGCCCGTAAATCTCCCCATGCCACGAAACTTAGCCAACGTACCGTTCCCGCTCGTGTCGAGAGTTATTCCAATTTCTCCCCACATAGGTGCGAGCGTGTGCGCCGTGGTCGTCAGAATGATTGCACCTGAGTCATAGACCGCCACACCACCTAGCACAACCTGGATATTCATGGTCCCTGGGGTGGTGACGATGTTCGACACGCCGGCTTGAAACACCACCCTGAACTTATGCCCGTCGTAGTACATGGGTGGTGCGACGAGTGGTAACTGATCTGAGACACCCACCACTGAAGTCGCGCTTGTCAGCATCGACTTGGCTGTGGTGTAGGTGTTGTACAACGTCCCCTGCTTTTTAATGCAGGCAATCGTTTGTATGTACCCGGCTGGTCCAAATGCCATCGTAATAACCCCTCTCTATAGTGGGGCATCCTGATACGCAGGACACCCCACCTAGTCTGATTATTCCTCGAACGTCACGCTATAGCTCGACAGCGAGGCGTCTGCCCCCGCAATGTTGCCACACGCGATCTGATTGAACAGCGTTCCTAACGCCCCTCCCGCGACCATCCACTCTCCTCCAATGGGGAGAATGATGACGCCTCCACCGCCCAGCACGTTCCAATCCTGCGTCCAGAGTCCAGCAGGATCAGCCGCCAGGGCCGCTTGCGTCGCATAGGTATTCACAGAGCACAACGCCACCGCGTTAGGATTGGACGATTGCAGCGCCAAGGCGGTTGGTGTGACCGCCGTGTTGTTCACTCGACCCCAACGTGTCCGGTAGCCGGTAGATGTGGTGCCTCGTCCGCCCCAGCCGAACATTTTCACTTTGGCCGTAATGCCAACGGTGAGCGCCGTCAACGCCCAGTTGTCGGCCTGTGTGGCATGGGCCACCGGGGTGAACGCGCCTCGATTTGCGGTAAACTGTGCCATAAATTATCTCTCCTTCCCCGGCAAGATAAGCGCCCGCGAGGGAGCCGGTTGTTCCCGTACCGCAGGCTGTGTGTAGGGCCTAGGTAGTTTTGCCACCATGTCACTGTATTGCTCGACCTGCTTCATGAATGGCTCACACCCAAACACCAACATACGATCAGCACAAAAGTCACAAATGGGAGCCATGCACCGGCTGCACCATCCGCCCTCCTCTTTCCACGCCTGCAAGAGCACGATCTTTTGGCAGTGCGTACAGGTCCGGACATCGGCTTGCTGTTGCTTGCCGCCGCTTGGCCGGTCATCGTTGTTGTAATAGCCTGCCCCTGATGCGTGCGGAGTCCCGATAACAAAACTCATGGATTCACCAAGAGCATACGGCCCATAGAGAAAGATGCTTCTCCCCCTGCCGCCTCGCTGAACGTGTCAAGCGAACACAGCGCCGCAACGGGCGTCGTCGTCACGGTGGTCGTGGTGTTGTAGGTGCCCGTTGCCGTCACGATCCGGTACATCGTGGCCAAGGGAAAGAAGTTACTGCCGTCCGTTTCCCCGTTGATCAGCGTGAAACTGTTGCCGACCGTATGCGTGTACGTTCCGCCGCTGCCCTCGCACGTAAACCCTCCAAGCAGGAACTCATCGGCTATCGTGGTCGTTTCTGGTCCAGAGTCATAGGCCGAGGCGGCATCGTTGACCACGCCTTCCTGGTCCAGCGTCACCCCTGCGCCGTTCGTGGTTTTGATTTCCACCACCGCGATCCCGCACGTCCCAGCGACATCGCAGGTCAACGTAAAGGTATGCCCAGATCCACCGACAGCGTTGGCACAGCGGTAGCGCCGCATGGCCACGACGCCTCCGCTGTCTGTCAGCTCTGACCCAACCTGTGTCCAGGTGTTGCTCTTGCTGTCTGTGACTGAGGTAAATGTTTGGGTGGGCTTTTCAAGATTGACGATGACGACCAGGCCAGAACCAGCCGCTTGCGTCGTGATGGATCCAGTCGTGGCGGTGGATCCGATAGTCGATGCGATCGCCGACACGCCAAGGGTGAGCGCCATGTTACGTGCGATCCTTTCGTAGGACAGCCAAGAGCACCTTTGCGGCCGTATCGCGCGATTTCTGAATGACGTGTTGCGAGTTTGGCGCGTGTTGCCAGGCCAATTGACCGACTGAGGCACAGAGCAACACCCCACCCATGAGCGCGCGCCTGAAATGCCAGCTAATGCCCATCACCGGTAACAACACCTCCATCCAGACAAACCATTGTCCACCCACAGCGGGGAACGACGAGACGGGAGCCACGACCGTTGCCACTAACGCGTGCGGGTAGTTCATCGGCGTATAAAACAGGGTCCACGTATTGGTCGAGGTGCATTTGTACAACCGCCCATCTGCGCCAGGATTCAGGCTGTCCCACGAGCCCTCATCTGTTTTCCAATAGCCCGCCCCTACCGTGCAGGTGCCTGGGAGACTGGTGCCGAGATCGACATTGTAGAAATGGGTATTTTCGATCACGGTGGCTGAACCAAATGAGGTCGCTGGGCTATAGACCCCGTTATCGAGATTATTTTTGATGACGTAGATCGGCTCCAGCGTGATTGCCGGTGGGTTCGGTTTGTTCGTCCAGGTCAGCGGGCTGGCCGTGAGGTCCGGGTAGGCGTCACCTGAGATCAGATCGGTCTGCCCTGTGCCTGGTTGTGCGTAGCACAAGCTGCCGTCGTTGTTGTCATTGCGATCGAATGCGGACTTTGCCGTAATAGTACCTGTTGCGGGAGTAGCTGGTGTGCCGGTGACCGGGAACGTCACGAGGTTATCGGCAGGCGGTCCACCCAATGCGCTGGAACCTGATGCCACTTGGATGCCGTTATACTCCGCCTGCCCAGCTCCCGCGATGATGAGATACGAGGTGCTGTTGTCGCATTTGTGCCCCGGAATCGTCGCGGTCGCCGTCGTCCCTACTCGTGTGATGGCACTCACGCTGTAGATCCCACAGCCGCATGCAGGATCGAAGCCTCGGTTGTCGAGCTTCTCCCGATAGTGGCTCATGTCGTAGACCTGATCGAATGCGCCAGTACCGGTGTTGCCGAAGATGATGGCCGTGCCGCCGCGTGAATGTGTGAGTGTCGGGGTGTTCGGGTCTGTCCAGGTAAAGGTGTTGTTGTACACCTCCCACTGCCGCACGCCATAATCGTTTCCGCCGGTCTCAAAGCCGTGGTTCGCCATGACCACATTCTCGAATCGGTTTTTTCGGTAGACGTTGCGAGCGCCGGTATGGTCGTCAGTGATCCATATGTAGGTGCCTCCACCGCGCGAAAACGTATTATCCTCGAACACCAACACTTCACCGCCAAAATTACTGGCATTAGAAAACGACCCCTCACCCAACCCGTTCGACCAATCTGTCGACGTGTACACTCCAGCCCATTTGCCATGGTGAGAGATCGCACCGAAATCGTTGTTGTTGGGGATGATGTTATGATCCACCACCCCGCGCACGTATTCGTGAAATCGTAATTTCAAGCAGGAGTCTGTGCCGAACTTGACATGATCCACACGCACGAGGCCGCTCGTGCCCCTGATGTGGAATTGCCCGCGCTCATCGCCACTTCCACAGGCTCCAGTCGTGGCCACCGTCAGATGCGCCAGTCTATGGAGATACCCGCCGGTGCTCGTCGTCGTGACGAGGAAGAGATTGTTGCCGGACGTATTGGTGATCGTCGTAGGGCATGAGGTCGGCACGCCGTTCCCATCGAGCGTGCACTCGTTCTGCCCTCTGATGGTCAAGGGCTTATCGGTGACGACTAACCCCGTGGCCCAACTGCAACTGCCGTTTGGAATCAGGACGGTGTCGTTGATCGAGGCCGTCGTGTTGACCGCCGTGTTGACATCTGCATAACTGCATGACGCCGCGGTGATCGTCGCCGCGTCCACCGGAGATCCGTAGAAGGCCAGCGCGAGCGTCGGCGCGAGAAGCAGACACACCGTCATCTTTCGACCTGTTCGCTTCGATGCACGCCACAGCCGCCACTCGTTGAGCAGCAGGTTGAATCCACCTAACAGTGCGACGACTGAGGCGATCACCGCGAGGATCATGGCGAGTCGTGGCATCATCGCTCTCTCAACCTCTCAACAATCGATTGCAGGCACAGCATCAACTCCCGATGGCTCACTGAAGCGTCGGGGTCGCAGGAATCGACGGTGCCAGTTTGTCGAAAGGGACGGACACAGTTAGCCCCGATTTATTCTTCGCGGCGTCCCGAGCCAGGAGAGCGAGCGCGCCCTCCTTCACGCCCACGTCGATCGGGAACGTATGTTTCACGCCGGATCCGACGTGGGGTACCGTCCCCTTGAGCATGGCCGGATCAGACTTCACCCCACAGCCTGCCCCCTCGCACCCGTAGATTTCATAGGCCTCGACATCCGGTTCTGGGTTGCCGACCCACGACGCCGTCTCCGCGTGCGCGGGAGACGCCATCGCTATCAGGCCTGCCAGCAACGTCCACATCCACGCATGCATCATAGTGCCTCCTAGTGGTCCAAACATCCTTACGCCACTCGATACAGATTGCGCACCGGGAAATCGATTTCGTACTTCAACGCTTTGGTCGAGCTGTACCCCACTTCGATCAGGCACCGATGCCACTCCAGATCGTTGGTGGTATCGAGAATGGCGTTGTCGGCTGGGTCCAGCGTCAGCGTGAGCAGGCCCGAGGTGGCGTGGATGGTCCCGCGCCCCGTGTTCTTGATGTTCACATCGTCGGCACTGTTGATGATCGGCTGCGCTGGTTCGTCTCGCGCGTAGAGGGTGAGCGTGGCCGTGGAGATCGCCGACAAGGGCACCGGCGCGCCCAGCTCATCGACCAGCGTCATCGTGACGCGGTGCGTGCTCAGCTCCGGGACGATGATCTGTCGGCCGCTCGCGTCCTTCAGGATCGTTCTATTTTCCGCCATGGCAATCATGCGAGTCCTTCAGTTTGGGCACGTCCTGCAAGCGCTTGGCAGCCCATCCCCGAACATCACCGTGCATTCCTGGATGCAACTCCCGCCGCAAAACTCCCCGACGCCCTGCGTCTTCTTTCGGTCCTCTGTGGCCTTCGCCTCTTTCGAGAGCCAGGGCAGGCTGACCCCGCAGAAGCTCAGGACGGCGCGCTCAAAGGCACGGCGCTCCCATCCACGCTGGAGCGCGAGTCGATGTTCACGAAGTCGAACATGGGTCCAGATCCATTCGGCGCGCTGGAGGTCTCCGTCTGCGAGGGTGACCACGGCGTCGTCGATCCAGTCGTCATCCGGTTGCTCATCGGACCGGCCAGACCTTGGAACATCTTCCACTGCTGGCCTGAGGTAAAAAAATCAGCAATCACCGGCCCCAGCTCGGACACAGACACGCTTTCATCAAGCCACGATTCGAGCTGCTCCACCCCGGCGATGCCGGCGCGCGCTTTCTGTACTTGCGTCTGCCCGTCTGGAATCAAAAGGATCGCGGCGATGCGCGTGATCTGCTCCGCCATCAGTCCGAAGATGTCATCAGCCGAGAGGTTGTCGCCCTTGATGAACATCTGCCGCATGATTGGCCACAGCCATTTCTCCTGGCGCGCCACCACCGGCAATGCCGTAAACGTGCGCCCGCCGATCTGGTAGGTCTGGTGCGTGCTGTTCGCCTGTTCGTCCACGTGCTGCACTCCCTTAGGTGTAGGCAATACTGATTTCGTCGTTGCCGGCTGTCGCGTTTCTCGCCATGAGAAAATCCACCGTGGCGAGCGCGACCCCGTCTCGATCCCCATCGCCGATCTTGATGTACTGGCAGACCGGTACCGAGAAGGTGCAGATGTTCCCGGCTGCGCCTGGATGCTTCCAGGTGAGCGCACCTGTGGTGCCGGCCAACCAGCGGCCATACCAATCGTGTGTCGCCACCAGTTCGAGCTCGGGATCGAAGCTGCCCTTCGGCATGCGGCTCGTGAGCAACGTACTGATGTATCCTGAGGCCTGGTTGATGTCCGGACGTGGCGTGAGTTGGTTGCCCATGTCGAACGAAATAGAGGAGATGAATGCCGAGAATGAGGCCACGCTGAACAAGGCGGAGAGCAGGGCCACAGGCACGGTGGTTTCGACCCCGCTCGGCGTGAGCAAGGCTTGATCGGACACCGCGTCATAGACCCCAATGAACGAGAAATCGAACAGGCCTGGCTCGCCGTTCTTCGCGCTATACTTCACGTTGCCGCGCGCGCCGCGCAGCTGTTTTCTGACGCCGTCCTGATAGATCGCGATGGTCAAGGTGGGGATGCTGGCCAGGGCCGACACCGGCGCATAGGTCACGCTCGTCGCCGCCACGACGGTTTCGCCCAGGCCGCAGGCCTTGAACAGTTTGCCCAGCGCAGGGGCGGTGCCCGCCGTGCCAGACCCTTTGTTTTCCACTTTGAACGAGATGGTGGCCAGGCGCGTACCGGGAATCTGCTTGAAGCTGGACAATGAAAGATCCATGAGCTTGCGCTCAAACATGGAGATGTTCGGCTCCCACTTGGCCGGCTCCAAGATCTGCGCATTCGCGTCTGCTCCGACGAGCGTTTCCACGGTGCCCTCGACCGCCTCAATCTTTGCGGCTACGATCTGGCGATTACTCAAAATCCTTCCCATCGCTCACTCCTTTCGCGCGGAATCGCGCAGATCAGTCTCGTTCAGATTTCTTCGGTGGTTCGACCCACTCAGCGCTGCCAGAGGCCACCAATCGTTTCAGCTCGTCGGCGGTGGCATCCTTCGGTGATTCAAGCGCGTCACCGTACTTCCCTACTATTTCGTGCTTGCTGTTTCTGTATTCGCATGTGAGTGTGACTTTCATGATTACCCCGCAATCGCCGGATCGAGCCGGTCGTGTCGATACATGATGCGATAGCCCACCGTGCAGCTCAGCATGGGCATGCCCTCTTCAATCTGCACCGGGCTCACGCCGGTTTCTTCGGTGTTGACGGCGTTCTCGCCACGCCTGAAGTCTGGCTGTATCGCCTTCTGCACGTCGGCAATGAGGCTGTTCATCACTTCCGATGCGGATCGCGCATCGGCCTCCTCGTCCTGCTGCACGACGAGCACCACGCCGACCGAGAGTGTGCGCGAGAGCAAGCCGAGCGGCGCTTCACTGACCACATCGTCGTCGCCCTCCAGCACGTAGGCCATCGGCGGCTGGCTGGACTGTCCTGACTGCAGCGCCCGCTCCACCGCATTCAGCGTGAGGGAATAACCGTTCTCGACGGTGATGGTTTGCGCGGCCGCCACAAGGTTTTTCATGATGCGTTCCCGGACTGACTCAGACATGCGAGAGGCCCTTATTCACATATTGAGAGATTACCTTCATCCGCTGCTCCATCGAGAGCCGCAGGGCACGATGGGCAGCCGCAAGCACTTCCTTCTCGCCGCGTGGGATTTCATTCGCCCAGGCCTGCGTAAAATGCAGGCGCGGTGGAATCGTTACGGATTTGACGCGGGCGAACACCTTTCCAGCTCCGAGCTTGCCATTCTTCTTGCTGAGAAACAGCATCCCCGCCTGCGTGGGTGTAATCGTGGCGCCTTCTTCGTGGACTCGAAGAATGCGGCTAATTTTGCTGACAGATTCCAGGCTGGATAAATCAGCACCCGTCAGGAACCCTTTGACGTGCCCGCCTCGTTTGAACTGTCCGCCGAACAGGGCGGCCCCCGCTGGTTTCGACAGGGGGCCCACGCCTTTCGAGCCGGTCATTTGCTGTATGGTCCGCCGCCTGACACGCCTGGAAAAACGCCCCATGGCGCCCTTGACGAATCGTGTCGTCGTAACTGGGGCGGCGGCAAAGGCCTGTTGCAGTTCGTCGAAATTTACCGCGTCGACGATGACTCCCTGCGTCGGCATTACGCTTGCACCAGCACACGGAACATGCCGCCGTCGAACGACCGCAGCCCCGCGTCCTCTTGGATCACTTTGTTCACGGAAAATTCCGTCTCCTGTGTATCGTCCAGGCTCTTCTTGAATCGCACCCGGTCGAACCGTTCCTTGATGGCCGTCACGCCATTCATGGCGTCCCGAGGAATCAGTAGCTCCATCGTATGGGCCGCATACTGATAGCTCCCTGCGCTCTGCACCTGTGTCGGCCGCCGTTCCACAATCGCTTTAAACTGCCTCGCCACCCCGCCATGCGGCGTATAGGTGACCAGCTCGCCTCCGAGCTGGTCCACCAGTGTCACTGCGTCAGACATCGAGGCTCCTTAGACGATCTTCTTCTTCCCTGCTGCGGTGACGCTCACGAGTGATGGCCCGGTGACGATCGTGCCCACGTAGCCGAGAAATCCACCCGTCACCTGCTTGGGGTCGATCACGACCTTGGAGCAGCTGTTGGCGGTATTCACGGGAAAGGTTGCGCCGGTAATATCCGCTGCGCCGGTGCCGTTCGCGTCGGTCGCCGATTGGAGCTTGCCCGCGATGGAGCCGGTCACCGCGCCCAAATTTTGCTGGACAAGAATCTCGCCGTCGTAGGGCCGCACGTCCAGCCACTTGCCTGATCCACTGGTGGCAGCGGCGGTGTTGGCACAGGACGCCGCGTCGAGAATGGCGCTCGCGGTCGCGGCGCTCGCTTGTGAATTCATCATGATGCATCCCTCCTGATTCAGATAAATTTCGTGGTCCTTGCCTGTTCGACTACGTGCTCGTGTATTTCTCTGTGTGCTTCTTCGTCTTTCGAGTCTCATCTGCCGGCGGATCGGATCTCTCCGCTCCCGCCTCCACCACGGGCGGCGCATCCTTCACCACTTCCACCGCCCCGATGCTCACCAGAAACTGGACCATGGCCGCATCCAGGTCCGTGGATTGACCGGCCACCAAGTGCCGGTCCACCCCAATGCACACGCCACGGAGCGCCATAACCTTCATGACAGGTTGGTGCTCAAGACAAAGGCCTGCGGGTAGCGGACCAATACGTCCACCATCCACATGGCGCGAATGCCCACCTGGGCCGCGTTGAATCTGGTTCCGCCGGTATCCATGGCTAATTCCAGCACGCCCCAATCGCCGATGATGACCTCATCCCATGACCCAAAGAGCAGATTGGCTGAGGCCAATTGCTCGCTCGACATGGCGCGAAATCCGACGAGCTGGCCGTCGAGCATGTTCCCGGACCAGATTGGTGTATCGGTGCTGGTAAACCGCTGCACCGTCATGAGCTTTGCGGCTCCGGCGGTGTTCGTCACGAACCCAGGATTGCCACGGACGGCATTCACGGTTGCGGCGGAGGTGATGAATGCGAGGATCTTCGCGTAGGTGGCAGACGCCGCGTCCTGCCCGGACGTGATGCCGGTGGTGTTCTTGATCCCGAGAGGCTGTGCGCCGCCAGTGCCGTTGATGACGACGTTGTCCACGCCGTCGATGGCGATGTCTGCCGCGAGGTCGGCCATGATGAACTGTTCCGCCGATGGCGTGCTCTGCCGCAGCAGCTGCTCCGACACGTCGGTGATGGCGATCGCCGTTTTCGGCGTCATCGAGAGCTGTCCCAATGCTTGGTCTGTTGCGGTGATGTTTGCGCCGTCACCGCCCTGCCAGGTGACGGACGCCTTGCCGGTTTGACGGGCGAAGGTGACGTTGCCGACCAACCCGGAGAGGTTCCGGGCACCCATGTTGAGCGCCACGGAGCGGTTGCGCAAAATGTCGATGAAACCAAGATTGTCCACGTTCACCATGTATCCGCCCTTGGCTCCTGGAAGTGTGGACATGGCCCGTGAGGCGGCCTCACGTCCGAGTGGACGGGTCAGCACTTCTCCTGGGACCAGAATGTTTGAGGTGAGATCGCGCCCCAAATTCTTGGCGACGGTGCGCGAGCATTCCAGTTCGAACGCGGCCTCCTCGTGGAATTTGGGATTCGACGCCCCGAACTTGAGTGCACGGATCGCCCGGAAAATGCTGTACTCTTTGGTTTCTTTTGCCGAGAGCCCCACCGCCGATGCCGAGACGGGATTCAACTTGCCACGCTCTTCCATGACATCGAGGATGTCCTTCGCCACGATCGTCAACGGCGTGCCCTCTTCGATCCAGCGCGCTTCCACGCGAGAATCGATCTTGTTCGACTTGCAGAGGTTGAGAATGGCGCCGCGCCGTTCCTTCTCCGCCTCGACTGCGCCAATGCTGTTGCGTTTCGCAGCGTCTGCGGCTGCCGCTGCGGCTCGTTCTTCTTCTGGGCTCATGGGTTCCTCCTTGAATGTGGCCGAGTGGGCCGGTGGTGATACTCTCAACATCCTGACTTCGTACTCGCTCTCCTGCCTGCCGATGCCAACCGTATGATCGGCTGGGACGGTGACGATAGAAATTTCCAGCGGTTGCCAATCGGTCGCCCGGTAGATGCCCGTCTCCTTGTTCTCCTCGATCACATGAATCTGATAGGCCAGGGACACATTGCGGAGACCACCGTCGATCATCGCCTTGACTTCATTGGCGCGATCGGTCGAGAACAACTTGGCATCGACCACCAGGCGATTCTTTTCGACGCGGGCGCCAGTGATCATGCCGATGGGGTCGTCCACGTTGTGGTTGAACAGGAGCGGCAGGGCCCCAGCGGAGGCGCGCTTGAGATTGACGGCTGATGGTTCGTGGGAGAGCACCTCTGTGCCATACCAGCGTTCCACCGGCTCTTCTGAGGACGCTGGGAATGTCAACACATTGTCCGAGTCTTTCCGCTCCGCGACGATGTCGGCATGGACCCAGCGGTGCAGCAAACCCTTCTGTTTGACGACTTCCTCAGTCATTCCTTGACGCATGTGACCTCCCGGCATCGCGCAGCATTTTTTCGGCATTCTTGATCGTCTCGTCGTCGCTCTCGTCCGCGTCGTCGGCCCGCGTGGCCTGCGGCGTGGCCGGCGGTGTCGCATTCGGATCTTCAATCGTCGAGGGATCGGTGTCGAACTTCAGGCCCATCGCCTGCATCATGTCGAGCTCTTGCTTCCGCTCTTTCAGGATGTCTTCTAAGTCGGAGCCGTCCGCCGTCTGCGCAATGACGCGCCCGACGGTCGTGAATCCGTTTCTGATCGCCTTCTCGTAGGCCTCGACTTCTTTGGTGGGATCGATCCAGCTCCAGCCGCGCGGCTTGAACCGCACCGCTTCGTACTTGCTCGGGGTGAGCGCGTACGACTCTAGCGGCACGCTGGCCACCGCGCCGGAGAGTACGGCTTGGTGGAGCCATATCGCATGGAGGCGCACCCGAAAATCTCTGATGAACCACATCTGCAGCACACGCCAGAGATCGCGATCGTCGAGCAGCGCCAGGCGAGAACTGGAATAATTGCTCTGCGAATAGTCCCGGCTCAGGCTTTCGTAGCTGGGGCCGGTGCCTGCCGCCACTTCGCGCAGCATCATCCGCATGAAGGGATCTAGCTGCGCGTTGGGGCGATTGGGGGCCGCATAATTGAATTTCTCTCCTGGTGCCAAATGCTCGATCATCGCTGGAGAGAGTTCGACTTCCTTCGATCCGTCCGGCTGGTCGTCTCCAAAACTGCTCTCGCCGTCAGGCGATTCGATGAATCCCATGTAGCACGCCGAAGCACGAGCCGCGGTGATCTCGGCCTCCGTGAGGCCGTCCATATCGTTAAACTTGCGCGCTGTCGCGTGCATCCAGGGCATGGCGCGCGTCTGTGGCCAACGATCGATGAGGCGCAGATGGATGATGTCGGCTGCGGGCACCCGTTCGATGCGGTCGGTCTGGTCGGCGGTCCCTCGCAGATCGCCTGGATGCAGATGGCGAATCCAGTAGGCCAACGGCGCGCCGAATGCGTTGACTTCGATGCCCATCTTCACGATGGCATTCACGGCGACTGGCGTCGGTTGAAATTGGTCTGCGATGCGTTCCGATTCTACGATCTCCAAGGCTAACGGGATGCGGGAGTTCCCGAATCGAGTCCGATGGATGCGCACGAAAATCTCGCCCGCTTCGAACACTTGGCCAACCAGTTGCCGCTCCAGGGCGTTGAAGTGCAGCGACTGCCCGGTATGGCAGTGATCAGCCTGGCACCACTCTTCATGCTTCGATTCTATGTCGTCGTTGATGCGATCGTTCAAGTCGCCTCGGCTCGTTTCTACTTTCGCCTGCATGCCGATGCCGGTGCCGATGACGTTGTTCTGCACAATCACTTTGGCACGCTTGGCGTACGGCGCATCTCGCACTAACCCGCGTGACCTGTTGACTGCAATGCGCAGGCTGCTCGACAGTTCGCTGTCCTCACTGCTGGTCTGCGTGCCCCACCCTGATGTCAGGCGTGATGCGCGCGCCATGGCGTACATGCGCTGCTGGCGCACCGGAGCCTTGGGCGCAGCGGAGAAGATCGACGCAATTCTTTTTATGATGTGATTAAGCACGCACGAACCTCACGCCGATGCGTCGTGGGTTGATGCCCGTGCGGGCCAAGGTTTCCGCCTGGGCTTCTTTCGCCACTTCAGCCCGGTAAAAGCTGCGCCATAGAATCATCTCAGCGGGCGAGAAGCTGCGGATGCGCCGGCCGTTGGTTTCCAATTCGAGCTGCGTCGATGAGGCCTTGCCTGCGAAGGCCGCCTCGATGGCCTCCAGCATCGTCTTGGCATGGGAGCGAAAATCGAACGTCGTGGCGATGGCGATGTCCGGCAGAATGTCGATAATGCCGGTGGCGACGGTGTAGATCTCTAGCGCCTTCGTGACCCGCGCGGCCCATTGGTAGGAGCCTGCGGTATAGGGCGCCGTGGTCGCCGCCGGGACCGACACGGAAAAATCGGCTCCCGCGGCGCTCGCGTTGATCGTAATTTTCGAGGTGGCGTTGATGAGCGTGTAGGAGAGCGCCCAGCCTGCATTCGCGGGATAGTCCGAGAGTGACTTCGTCCACGCCAGCAGATCGCCGGCGCGGAATGAAGACGGCTCAGTTGTCGGGACCGTTGCGCTCATGCACGCAGAGGTACATCGAACAGGGCAGAGGTGGCTAGTGGAGGATAGTGGCGAATAGTGGCAAACAGTGGACGATTTTTAGGTGCGCCAGCGATTCACGAAAGTGGCGCGAACTGGCTTGGGCTGTGGTTTCTCGAACGGTTCACCCGCTTCAGCATTGAGCCGTCCGGACTTGATTAATTTTTTCACGTCTGCAAACGGCACAAACCACCCGTCCTTGACCTTGAAGGCGTTGGGGAATAGCTGATCCTCTACGATCCAGCGATAGATCGTGTTTTCGTGTTTATCAAACAACTCAGCGAGCGCTTTGGTCGTGTAAAACTTATCCCGCACTAGCCCTCGCTTGCTCAATCATGCAACGGGCTCTATTGACCTTGAGCATGCTATCTCCACCCTTGCACAAAGTTGCTCCGCCTGGGCTGCGGAGATCTGACCGGACGCGCAGGACCTGGGGTCGGCGGCGTCAAGGCCTGCTCTACTTTCTCTGCCATCTGCCCCGTACTGCCCGTTGGCGCCACGGCTACGGCCTTCTCGATCTTCCTCTGCATTTTGACGGCGAGCCCATCAAGATTCGGATTCAATATCTTCAGCGCGGCCATGTTGTAGACGCGAATATCCAGCGCCTCGTTCCTGCTCCGCGTCTTTTTGTAAAAGCGCCCGACCAGCACGCCCTTGGTGTATTTCTGCATCTTCTCTTCGCTCGTCAGCTGATCGAAATACTCCTCGTCGTACTCCGGATAGTCCGGGAAGTGCATGTAGCCTGGACCGAACTCGACGATCTGCAGCCTGGGAAACAACGTGTCCTTCGCCGCCACGGTGCCAATCATCCACAGATAGAGCCGTGACTTCTTCTGCTTGGACGGGCGCGGCGGCACGAGCGGATCGCCCATGGTGCTCGATCCTTTCCCCGCGCAGATACGCCCGCCACGATAGGATTTCACGAATTGATAGGCTTCCTGTGTGTAGTGGCCTCCGGTATCGACGAGGATGTTTTGCACCGCCATCGACACGCCGCACTCATGCGTCAACGGCTCTTGCAGCCAGGCGGCGCACTCGTCCCACACGGTCTTCTGCGAGGGCTTGCCGAAGAATTGCTTATAGCCCAGACTCCAACTTTCTTCACCGACACCCCACCCGACTTTTTCCGCTTCGAGCCGATCGTCCTGGACGTCGATCGCGGCGGTCACGACTAGCACCCCGTCCGGGCAGGGCGCGGCGTAGGTCTCGCGGCGGTTCATGATCGAGTGCTTTTCGACCTTCTCCCCCGCCTCCTGCCACGTCTCGGCCAGGATGGTGTTCACGAACGCCTTCAGCGCCCGGTGATCTCCTCCCCGCGCCTTTTGGGTGGCCTTCAAGTGCCGGCGGGCGATCTCGGCCCAGCTCAGTGGCCAGCCGTATGGCATGTAGAGCGCATTGATGAAAAACGATCTGATGGGGTTTGCTGGGTACTCGTGCACCCAGGTCCCGTAGTCGAGCATAAAACTCTTGTGATGCTCTTCGATCAGCGCATGGCAATGCTCGCAGCGGTAGGCCGTGTCGGCCGGGCGCTTCACGCCGTCGAACGTAAACACAAGCTGGCTGAACCGCAGCCACTGTGTCTTCAGGCAGTGCGGGCACGGGACATAGAATTTGCCGCGTGAGCCAGCGAGGTAGGCCGGCTCGATGATGCTGGTCTCGGCGTCCAACGGCGTCGAGAGCTTAAAGATCTTTCTGCGCGCAAACGTCGAGGTGCGATTCTCCGCCAGTTCGCTCGGATGCCCTTCGCCGTCGGCGTCCTGCACGTAGCCGTCCACCTCGTCGAGCATCAGATTTTTGACCGACGTGAAGCGGAGCCCCACCGCCGAATTGCTTCCCGTGAGCACAATCATTCCGCCCATGAATTCTTTCGACAGAACCGTGTTGCCGCTGTCGCGCGTACGCGCTTCACGGACCTTGCCTTTCAGGCACGGCGTGAGATCGATCATCGGTTGCAATTTTTGCTTGGAGAACTTCTTCGCGAGGTCCACCGTCGGCTCGACGACCATCGAGGCAGCCGGCGCGCGATCGATGGTATACCCCAGCCAGTTCACGCCGACGGTCGTCGCGCCGATCTGGTGACTCTTCATCACCACCACCTCGTGACAGGGATGCGACGGACTCAGGCATTGATAGACCTCGCGCCAAAACGGCGTCCGGCTCGTGCGATACTTCCCCGCCTCTGCCACAAACGACGGGAGCATGACGTGCTGATCGGCCCACTGATCAACCGTCTGCAACGGATCAGGCGTCAACCCAGCCTCAAACGCCTCCAGGTACACCGCCGACTCGGCATAGGCATACTCCACGTTCATGCCCGCGTCTCCGGCTTCTCATTGTCACACGGTCTCGCCTTCTCTTCCTGCGAATGGTCTGCCTGGTGCATTTAGTCCTCCCCTCCCCCGTTCTGGTACCCCAGCATCCACGCCTCGCCCTCAGGGCTGTCATCTTCGTACGGGCAATGTGCCGCAGAGTCTCCCTGCGCCGGGTCTGGGTGGCTCATGGCTGCGCCTTTATTCATCAATCCCCCGTCGCAAACCGCGCGGGCTCACCCCCCAGCTCGATTAGAGGGTCGATATGTTCACGCGCATCAATGAGCTGCTCGTCGTGCTGACTCGCCGGCGGCATGGGCACATCATCCAGCGGTAGCGACTCCGTCACGAGCGTGCCTGAATGACCATTCACCAGCTCCTCTAGCGCCGCGTGGCCTGAAACCAGTCTCGCTGCACACGATCATTCCCACTGTGAAACCTAGGCTACTCTTATAAGCCTTCTTCTCTTCTCCAAAGAGAGCATGATTTTCGCGGCGACAGCACGTGCGACCGGTGGCGGGAAGGCGTTGCCGATTTGACGGTAGGCAGCGGTTTTCTTGCCGAAGAACTGCCAGCTATCATCAAAGCCCTGAATCCGCGCCGTCATGCGGGGCGTAAGTCGTGGCATCCCGACAAAATCACGGTCAGGAGACAGGTCAGCAAGGCCGAGCCCGTCAACGCCGAGGGAAGCCCAGGCCCGTTTCGCCCACGTCGGCCCAAGATCAGGCCCGCCATGCTTTTTCGATCCGCCCACTAATGTGGGAGCAATCTCATCCGCCAATTCAGCCCACCGTTTAGCGCCACGCCAATGCCGTGCCTTCATTAAATCATACAGCAATCGGCCCACCGTGGGCGGTTGCTGGCGCAGTGGTTCCGGCCAATTGAAGTTATCAGCGTATCCTTTTTTGATGCCAATAAAGATAACGCGCGGGCGGAGTTGCGACACACCAAAATCAGAAGCATTGAGCAGCCGCCATCCTGTTTGATACCCGAGCTTCTTAAGCTGCCGCTCTACGTTTTTACGGTAGTCAGCGAAAACCGCGTCCATCAGGCCGCGTACATTCTCCAGCATTACCGCACGCGGCCTGCATTCGTCGATGAGCCGGATAGCTTCGGGGAATAAGTCACGGTCATCGCCTGCGCCGAGCTGTTTCCCGGCTTTTGAAAAAGGCGGGCATGGCACACCGCCTGCTATTAGATCGACGCCCTTATAGGGTTTGCCTAAAAAGTTGCGCACGTCATCTTCGATCACGGTCCAGCGCGGGCGGTTAAGCCGCAGAGTTTCACATGCAGCGTGTTCAATCTCGACGACTGCAAGATGCTCAAAGCCGGCTTCTTCAAGGCCGAGCGCCTGTCCGCCAGCACCCGTACAGATTTCAAGAGAGGTCATAAGATCACCATTTGTTTGTTTCTCCGATCAGCCATTCAAGCGGTTTGAGTGCCACTGTGCGGCCGTTCTCTCCGATCGCGTTTGGATTTGTAATGAGGTCTGGTTTGAAGTGTACTGTGCCATCCACAAACGACGGGAGCATGACGTGCTGATCGGCCCACTGATCAACCGTCTGCAACGGATCAGGCGTCAACCCAGCCTCAAACGCCTCCAGGTACACCGCCGACTCGGCATAGGCATACTCCACGTTCATGCCCGCGTCTCCGGCTTCTCATTGTCACACGGTCTCGCCTTCTCTTCCTGCGAATGGTCTGCCTGGTGCATTTAGTCCTCCCCTCCCCCGTTCTGGTACCCCAGCATCCACGCCTCGCCCTCAGGGCTGTCATCTTCGTACGGGCAATGTGCCGCAGAGTCTCCCTGCGCCGGGTCTGGGTGGCTCATGGCTGCGCCTTTATTCATCAATCCCCCGTCGCAAACCGCGCGGGCTCACCCCCCAGCTCGATTAGAGGGTCGATATGTTCACGCGCATCAATGAGCTGCTCGTCGTGCTGACTCGCCGGCGGCATGGGCACATCATCCAGCGGTAGCGACTCCGTCACGAGCGTGCCTGAATGACCATTCACCAGCTCCTCTAGCGCCGCGTGGACCTCCCTGGTGAACAGCTCGAATATTTTGTCTTGATCAGACTCAGCCGAAAACACGCCTGACAATCGACTCGGGAGGTTCATCATCGCGTCTCGGACGCGGCGCGTGGACTGAAACCAGTCTCGCTGCACACGATCAACAGGCACGAGCTCCCCCGCAATTTTCTGCAGCCGGATAGACCGCATTTCGTTTTCCAACTGAAATTTTCGCACCTCCTCACCCGCCTTCGAACTGCCCTCGTCTTTTGCCTTCAGGTGCCGGACATACGACGCCACTGCGATCTTGGGATCATGCAATCCATCCTGCGGCAGCGGCACCACGCCCTGTTTGCACAGCACGCCCAGTCGTTGCGCCGAGATGCCGAACACCTCAGCCAGCTCCGCATTCGACCACCGTGGCGCGCCAAATAAATCACCACTCACCGCCATCCCTCCAGCCCAATAAACTCACCCAAATAAACACCCAAATAAACACCCGAAATTTTCCCCTCCCACTACCCCAAAAGTGGGGCGCGGTGACCCGCATTGGCGGTTTGGTGGGGGGGGACCCGGTGAATTATTTCTCATCAGTGTTGGACAGGATTGCCACTTGGTTGACGTGCTTGCGCATTCCGTACAGGCGGCGACTAAAGGTATGAACGATAGCCATCAGGTCTTTAACCATCACATCAACCTGCACGCCTACTTCCCGGCAATATTCTTCCATCATAAGTGCAAGCCCGAGGGGCGCTACGGTATGCCGGTCAGTAAGTGGAAGGACGCTCGCACGAACCTGATAGGCGAGATCATCTTTCTGGCCTGCGCTACTTACGCAGCAATAGACAACGATGTCTTTTTTCTCGGGAGCGCTACCCAGGAGCGCTCGCACATCAGATTCATCGAAATACCGATGACCGGAGGGCAGGCGCTTGGCTGTTAACTTTCCTTGTTTCTCCCAGCGACGCACGGTCTGAACCGAGCGTCTGACACGCTTGGCGAATTCGTTTATGCTGTAATTGCTATTCATAACTGTTGTTAGCTCCTCCAGTGCCCTCTTGCGATAGGATCGGTCTTTGGTGGCAGGGGTGGTGGGCGTCCCGGCATCGTGATGCTGAAAGGCGTTATCCAGTCACACCACGGCTCACTTCCTGCATCTTCTAGTACAAACAATCTTCGAGGTTTAGCATGCAGTCCCTGTGCTCTCAATCCACTGGCGTCGATCTCCTGGTACTCTGTGGATAAACGCAGAAAGAGCGCTCTGGTTGCGGCCCGTTCCAACCGTTTTCCTCCGCGGTGCGTCTCCCGGCGTTCGAACTCCTTGAATAGCTCCTCAACTGCATAGTTATCCACAGAATCCACAGCCACTCCGGATCTTTCTTGCTCCGCAATCCTCTTAAGAGAAGTCTTAAGAGGGATATGGTGACCTGTGGTCAGTAGCCCCCCCCCCGTATCCACAGGAATATGGGTTTTTTTATCCACAGGTAGTACACAGGCACGTGCCTGTGTGATCTTTTCTTTTTCAGGGGTGTCCTGCAGAGGTTCCGCGTAAAGGAAATGGTCACCAGTGTCCTGCGGCCATCCTGTGCACTGGTGCGTATCTAGCCCCGTGAATTGATATCGGTTCACCACGCGGGTGATTCCAGGGTTCGGGGCGCGCACAATGCGCAGAACCCCGCTGTCCTCCAGGGCCCTTAGCACTCTCACCACCCCGCTCACGGTATGCATCGATTCCGCTGCAATCCTCCGCAGTGATGCCCAAGCGTCTCCACGCTCCTGGTGGTGGTAGTCCGCCAACACGTACAGCACTAGTTTCTGTGCCTTCGTGAGCTTCTTTCCTCTCGGCATGGATTGCAGATCTTTCACGTACACCAGCGCCGCGAGGCTCATAGTCAGCTCTCCCGTTGCAATTTCAATCGTGCCTGCACCCACGCCGCTGCGCAGGCCAGTGACAGCCCAGGTACGGTGTGACAGATATCGTTCGAGATCAGACACACCCAGGCCCATTGCTGGTCTCTCTGAGGCAGAGCGCGCACCAGCTGTGCGACGGCATCAACCCATGCCTCGCGACCATCCGCATCAAAGAGCGGCACGGCGAGCCTGGCGCAGCGCAGCTCTTCCAACATCTCCACGAGACAATCGATCCTCCGCGCGCCACCGTTCATGACTCCACCACGCGCTTCCCTAACGTCACCGAAAACAGCACCTCGGCTGGCTTCCCCCACGGCTCAGGCACCGGCTCGACCAGCTGCAGTGCACGCAACCAGGCGTCGAACTGCGCCACGTCACGCGCCGTCTCTTGTGGGTTGCCAGTTTTGAGACAGGCCTGATGCCAGAGGCAGAGCGACGCCGGATCCTCGATCGCTTGTTGCATCGGGATGTTACAGCCCGACTCCCATTTGCAGAGGCGGGCCACCATAAACGGCGAGTCGATCGGTCCAGCCCATTCATCATCGTTCCACGTGTTGAGCTGGGCGCTCACCATCCCATGATTCGGGTACAGCGCGATGGCCCAGAGGTACTTCTGCGCATCAAACGCCGTATCCTGCCGCACGTAGGCCACCCCGTATCGGCGTGCGTCCCTGATCCAATACCACCCCGGATTCGTCGGTTTCGTCGTGCTCCAATCCATAATTGTTGCGCTCCTGTATTTCATCCACGAGGGAACTCCGATCTGACGACGCCCATGCTCAGGCAAGAGCCATACCGGACGCCACTGAAGAGGACTATCTTAAAACAAATCCCTGTGGTGGCGCGGGTGGAGTGGTATCGGTAGCGCCAAGACACCCAATGCGCGTATCCCCGGCCGCGAAGCGGTCCCACCAGATGTTCCCAATTCCAATTTGGCGAAAGATCGAAAACTCGGTCCACTGCAGGGTACTTCCAGCCCGCTGCCATATCACATCGGTCTTCATCGCAACCTTGACGCCGTCAACCCACGCTTCGGCAATGCCATCCGGCAGGCCAGGGGTATTCATTTTTTCATGTGTTTCGATGCAGTACCAGCGATTATCCGCTAAGGTGATGCTGGACGGAAGGACGGTCGTGCTGTTCGCAATGGGCACATGCTCCATGCTTAATTTGAAGCTCTTGCTCGTGCAGCATCCCATCGTCCACCAATTTCGGGCCACGAGTCCATTCACGGTCGTGGATTGCCCCTTCAGCATTTTGGTAAAGGCTGCGACAGAGGTCTCAAACGCGCCGGAAGCGGTTGGGTTTGGTCCTGTCCCACTCATGCGGAAATAGACCCGTTTCCACACATCCTTCGTGAGCGGAAACGTCCGCGTCGCTGATCCTCCACACTGATTTGCTGTCGTCAACGTTTGACAGGCGGGAGGATAGTTCAACCGGATCGAGCCATTGCCGCTCATTTTCACGTTGGTGTCGAACGCATACGCGCCATTTGCTACGAAGTTGGGCGGATAGTAAAACGGCGATGAGGTACTTTCCATCTCGTCATCCCAGAACACGGCGGCGTGAGACAACATCGGTGTCAATGACAATGCCGTCACAATGACCAAGAAGAGTAGAAGGGACCTTGTATTTTCTGTCGCCATCGGTCGATTTATTTTCACTTGTAGGACCTCATTTATAGGTTAGGAGGCGTATAACTCATTTGGGTGATCAGCCAACGGTCTGACCCACCGTGCCCTATTGCCACGTCTGCATGACCGCCCACACCAGCACGCCCAGCGACAACAGCCCATACAGCGCCGACAGCACCACCAGGCCCCACATCAGGATCGTCATCCGCACCCTCCCCTCGCGCATCATGGCCGGCTACCGCATCCACATCAGCCAGAAATTTAATTGCAGCGCGGCCATCCAGTAACCCGCCTGCGCCCAGTGCCCCTGTGCTGCATAGAGCACAATGCAGCCCGTGTTCAGCAGGATGTTCGCCATGACCAGATAATCACCCCAACGCATCGACGATCCCATGTTCCCGATGTCTCCTCGGCCTCGTGTTGTCCTCGAGCCGCGATCCGACATCGCGCCCCCGCGTGTCTACGCCTTTGCACGCGTTACAAATCCGATGATCCGGCCCCGTCGATCGCATCCAACAATCGCACTGCAGGCACCGCCGCAACGTCGTCGGCTGGTTGTCCAGTTTCAGCAGCTTCTTCTGCCGCTCTACGCCTTTGCACGCGTTACAAATCCGATGATCCGGCCCCGTCGATCGCATCC
>CAZVFV010000002.1:23380-27257 GCA_964626625.1 uncultured Candidatus Saccharibacteria bacterium
AACAATCGCACTGCAGGCACCGCCGCAACGTCGTCGGCTGGTTGTGCAGTTTCAGCAGCTTCTTCTGCCGCGTCGCCTGAGTGACGAACCTAGAAACCACCGGCTTCGCCCTCAGTCGTCCCGATACGGCAGAAAGCCCGGCACATCTCCGGCCGGATGCCCCGCCTTCTTCCGCGCCCAATGATCCAGCACCTCGCGTACCTTTTGCATCGCCCGCGCAATCGCCGCCTGGTGCGCCGCGCCGCCCCTCCGCTTGCGAAACACGCTGTAGATCTCCGCCTGAATCGGCCGGGGCACCATCCGCCAGTGCCCCGCACACATCAGTCGCGACAGGCTTATTTCAATCGGGCATTCCTCGATCGCGCACCGACGCGTGGGGATCGAGTGAGGCTGTCGCGTCGTGACCTGTTCCATCACACCCCCTGTGCCCTGGCGGCGTGTCCGGCCCGCGTCTGCGCGCGCAGCCGGTCCTCCGCATCGCACCGACCGCACGCCGTCTCTCCAGCACGGTTGATAAAGACCCCAGACATGGCCCCGCAGACGCCGCAGCGCCTCGGCTCCTTCGGCAGGGCATACGTCCTGTCCACGTCGTGAATCAGGGTGATTGAGGGGCTGTCCCGTATGTGCCTGCGCGAACCATCCGTCCAGCGTTCGTACACCGAGAAGTCCTCGCTCGTCATGTAGTACGGACTCGTGCGCATGCTCACCTCCCCGTCTTCCATGCGTTCTGTCGCCACGGCTTACAGGATGACGAACTCGGCAGATAGCCGAGACTGAACTGCTTCCCGCGATACCAGCCCACCACCCGACGGCCCCACTGCCACACCGGCACGACCAGCAGCGCCGCCGCCGACAACCCCACCAGGATCACGAGGGCCCACAGATCCCACGTCATGACAGCCCCCACAGCATCACGCGCAGAATGAGCCACCAGAGTCCCAGGCTCACCACCATCGCCACCATCGCCCAGGGCAGACTCAAGCCCTCGTCCACGGGAGACTCGCGCCTCGCACGTCGGTGCGGCGCCGCGTACCCAGCCTGGTCCCTGGCCTCATCATTAGCGCTGGTCAGATCTCCCATGATGCCTCGGCGCGCCCACAGATCCCACCTCATGAAATCACCCACAGAATCACGCGCAGAATGAGCCACCACAGTCCCAGGCTCACCACCAGCGAGATCGTCTCGCCCGTCAGGCTCAAGCCTTGATACGCATCGTGTGGGTAGTCGCGAATCGCCACCTCGTGATAGTCCAGCGGCCTCGCTGTGCGGTAAGTGGCTCCCATGGCGTCCTCCTGAGTGCAGGTGTCTACTAGGAATCTCCCTAGTTCGTTGAGTATTTCGGGCAAAAAAATATGCGTCGTCTCATGCAGACAGCCGCCCTTTTTTTTCCTGCTCGATCTCGGCGAACAATTTGTGCTGTAGGTCGCAGAACATATTCATGGGCATTAAGCTGTCCTCGGAGTACCGTTCTGAGCGGCCCATCAATTCGCAGAGGTAAAATCGCTGCACGCCGCCGCAGCACTCTTCGGAGATACGCTGCTTGACGCGAGACCCCAAAAACCACTGGAGAGACCGCTCAGCCCGTGCGCGGGCCCTGGCCTCCTCTAGGACCATCACCGGAATCACGATGTCCCCAATGCCGAATTTAAATGCCATCGCTCCCTCCCGGTTCATAGCTGCGCTTGCTTCTTAAACTACCGCCTGGAAATTGGGGTCCACTATACTCTGCTAATCTTAATGAGTCCGCCATGGTCAGATTCCTTTCGACTGCGTGATAGTGTGATCGCGCCCGCTGAGTTTTTCCATTGCCGCCGTGCGCATAAACTGAGAGAACGTCGATCCTTCCGCCTCGACGATCTTCAGAATCCGCATCACTACCTCGTGAGGCAGTCGCACGGCTTTAAATACCTGGCATTTCGTGGGCGCTTCCTTGTGTTCGGTCTTCATGTTCGCGAGTATACACGTTCGTTAAACCGAAGTCAAGAACTCTCCCACGGTTTAATGGCCCTAGTTTTAGCCCTACCCCCGCCGGGTACAGACACACAGGCCCAGCCGGCGGTCCTCAGGGTCGGACCAACGTCCGCCGCCGTGCCGCCATAATCACGCACCCAGCTCATGATTAAGTGATGCCGGTGATTTTGACGAATGCGGACGGCGCGGTCGGTATTACATCCACCATCCACAGCGCCCGAATGCCGACGAGGCCTTGATTGAAGCGCGTTCCGCCTCTGTCCACTCTGAGCAGGAGCGGGCCCCACTCGCCGACGTACACAGTGGACCAATCCCCGAACAGCATGGTCGCAGACGGCATCTGTTTGCTGGACACGGCTTGCACGCCTTCGATTTCTCCTTGATGCAGCGCACCGCGCCACAAAGGAGAATCAGTGCCGGTGAACCGCTGCCGCCCCTTCAAAACCTCCGCGATAGTCGGCGTGCTTAGATAGGCCAGGGCTTCCGGATTCATGATGGCATTAGCGTCCGCAATCGTTTTCTGAACGGCGACGAGACCGGCATAGCCCAGGCTTGCGCCGGACGCCGTTCCTATTCCTGGTGTATTCAGGATGCCTAATGGTTGTGCTCCGCCGGCTCCGCTGATGATCGCTGCGTCTACGCCAACAGCCAACACGGCCGCTAACCCCGACATGACGATCTTGTCGGCCGAGGACTGTTTGAGAAGTTGCTCGCTCACTTCCGCAATAGCGCAGGCTGTCTTTGGTGTCGCAGAGATTTGCCCGAAGGAAGATTCAGACGCCGAGACCGATCCGGTCGGCGTCATCCACGCGAGCGCGGCGTCTGTGATCTGCCTCGGAATCGCAACATCGTCCCGCAAATCATCGAGGCGCTGAACACCAAGACGAGTGCACACGCTGGCGGCACGGTACATATCGACGAACGACAGGCCTGCGGGGGCGCTCGTGTTAACGGTTCGACCGGGGTACATAGCGCGCATCTCAAGCGCTTCCGTCGGAACTGCGAAGGTGCCGTCCGGCAGATACAGCCGCTTGTGCAATTCCTGACTGCATTCATACTCGAATCCCGACGCGCGTTGTCCCGGCGCGCGTTGTTCGAGCATGGCTTTGATAGCGCGCGTGATGGAGTAACGGCGCAGGTCCTCGCTATGCAGCCCTAGCCGGGCCGTCTTGCCGTGCCCGAATTGCCCATCTCGCCGGCGGGAATCCGCGAGCACAGAGGCGGCCAGCTGATTCACTTTATTCACATAATCCTCGGTTGCTAAATCCATGTTGCCCTCCAAATGTAAATTCGTTGTGAGCCTCACTTTACAAAATGCGCTGTGCTTAAACCACTTCATTCCCTTATAGTGTCCGCGTTCCGAGATCCCCACCGCGTGCCATCGTGTTAATTTTGGCTTCCTCGACAGAGCAGCCGGGAAGATCCCGCATGAATTCTTCCAGCTCGTTTTTAAAGAAAATGATTCGGCCGCCTAGCTTTCGAAACGGCAGTGTCCGCCTGGCTATTCGCTGCCGGATCGCCTTCGGGGTCATCCCGACAAGGTGGGCCGCCTCCACCACATTGAGCGCCTGCGGAGCGGCTGTAGACTGTCCGGGGATGGAGTGGCGGATACGATCAGCGGACATGTGCTCTCCCCTCTTTTTGCGCTTCGCGCCGGGCTTTTAATTCGAGAACATCACTGCGGAGAAAAATGCGCACCCCGTAAGAGGTACGCATGGAACGCAGCAATCCGGCTTCAGTAAGCTGTCTTACCCTCTGGGTGGATAACTCCAGGATGAGCGCCGATTCACCAATCATGAGCATGTCGTCAAGCATGGCTAGACTGTATGCCGACGCAGGCAACTGCATGAAGGGATAAAAAAGGGGATTTATTTATCGGGGGGATAAAAAAGGGGATTTATTTATC
>CAZVFV010000002.1:27357-43187 GCA_964626625.1 uncultured Candidatus Saccharibacteria bacterium
GGGATAAAAAAGGGGATTTATTTATCGGGGGGATAAAAAAGGGGATTTATTTATCGGGGGGATAAAAAAGGGGATTTATTTATCTTTGTGTGAGGACTAAAAAGTAATGGTTTCAATGTAGAGCGTGGATGAAAAAGGTTTATTTAAGCTAATCAAGGCTTTACAAATTCTGACATAGCACCGTACCGCGGCCTCTTCCTTTGTTGTGGGCCCAATGCCACTGCCAGCTCGTTCTTTAGCTGAGTCAAGAATAATCCCGAAAGTGAAAAACGCTCGATGTACATAGTCTGGGTCTTGCCGCGCGATCCATTCCCATTGCGGAACAGAATGCGCTTCAGGCAATTGCAAAATCGTGAGCCTATACAGCCGCGCATATTTTCTTCTGGTGTCCTCATCCAATCTGGGGATCCACCGCCCCAATATTCTCTCAAGGTCACAGCACGCTATATGCCAGAGCGTTGAGGGCAGGTCCCGGCGCACGCGGCATCTACTGGCTGACGGCCGACACCCCCGCCAACCACAGGGACCACTCGCGAATACCCCGATCGTGCGCGCGGGCGAGGTCGGCCCGCATGGCGTCCTGCTCAGCACGGTTGCGGAGGATCAGGCCATCGATCCGATCGCCGCACGCCATACATTTCCACCACCAGCGCCCGCGCCGGTCTAACCGCTCCCTCACCGTGAGCCCATGGCAACGCTGGCAGGTCATGGCGTCAGACCGGCAAGCCAAAGAGGAGGATGTTCGCCTCCATGACATCCAGGCCGTTCACCTGGCAGCGCCCGACCACCTGCTCAATGATCTGCTCCTGCATGTCCATGGCCGACAGGTGTTTATCGATCCGCAGCTCCAGGTGGAGGGCCTGCCCTCGATCCGTCTCCACCGCCGCATCCATCATGAGCGACTCGCCAAGAAAAGCCCTCGGGGTGATATCGACCATCACGGTCATCGTCTATTCCTCCTTGTTACAGCTCCCGGTGGCGGCTTCACGTGCCCGGCCTTGACCATGGCGGTGTTGATGTTGATCGACCCGACCATCACCGCGCCGAGGACCCGGCCGTATTTCTCAAACTCTTTGTTGATCATCGTCCGGATGACCAACGGCGCGGGGAGCTCGTGCAGCAGCTGGTACAAACATTCTTTCGCCCTGAACCCGGCATCGGTGCGCAATTCCGGGGCATCGTACCCGGCCATCCGCACGAAGGCGCGATAGTGGAGGTGGAACCCCAGATCGAGATCCACCTCGATGGTGTCGCCGTCCAGCACCCGCAACAATGTCGCCCGGTATTCGTACATCATTCCCCCTGGTGTGCGGTCTGTTGGACGACGAACCGCCCCGCGTCGAACTGCGCTAGGGCGTGGTAGGCGTCTCGATATCGGGCGAGCTGCGCAATGGCCTCGTGGTAGGCCTGTACGACCTCAGCCGTGGTAACGGCTCCCCCTGGTAGCTCGTGAGCATCGGCGGGGTCGGCATCGGCGGCGGGCAGACGGTGGAGACCGGCGTTGTACACCCCGCTAGCAGCGTCCCACACATCGACAAAATCAGCATCCACGGCGCAGCGTTGGACCGGCGCGTTGACATATTCCACCACCTTTTGTTCCACCACCTGAATTCTGGTTTTGGTGTCGCCCTGCACGATAATGTAGCGCACCTCTGAGACCGCCGCGTTCTCCGCCTCGGCGATAATCTGGCTGTACGATTTTGTGGCCTGCACGGTCACCGCCGCATCCCAGGATTCCTGCACCGCCGCACGGCCCTTGAGGTAGCCCACCCCACCAGCAATGGCCAGCGCCGCCACGACGCCGATCGCTTTGATGGCGATGGGAGGGATGGGGATCACGGCTTGGCCTCTGGTTCAGGCACCGATTCCGATGTCACCGTTGATGTCACCGTCTGCGTGGTTGGCACTGGGGCGGCCGTGGAGTTGTAGAGCATCACGTCTTTGTTCGTACTGTTGTGCGTGGTGCCCAGCCAGTAGCCGACGCCACCTGTCGTCAGCCCGATGGACGCCACGATATACATGTCCAAAATCGAGAACGCTTTCGGGTCGGCTGGTAGCGCCCCCATAAACACGACCCACATGATGAAGCTGCCCCAGCCATAGAACCCCATGAGTGTGGCGCAGACGATCAATGCTGGCATACGGCTTTGCGCTGGTGTCACGATGTTTCTCCTCGTTCGTGAGATGGCCGGCGCACCACTTCCTTGTAGAGGGCGGTCATCGTCTGGTTTGTTTCGTGCAGCATGTTCTTTATTTCCTCAAGCCGCGCGCAGGTATTACGCTGCTCCACCTTCAGCACGGCGATCTCACTAATATGTGTGGATTGCTGCGCGAGCACGTTCCTGATTTCCGACCACACCTTCGCAACCTCCATCTCCACGTTGCGCTCCGACTGTTTGAGCTCGGCAGTCACGCTCGTTTTGTACCGATGGAAGATGGCAATGAGGCCGCCAGTCACCGCGAGGGCCATGGGCACCAGCACCCCGATATATCGCGCCATCCAATCGAAAAACGGGACGACTCCATTCTGATCATTCACTCCCACGGCGTCCTTGCGTTCTCACGTGCCTGTTTTGTCTGGTCCATTTCGTCCCTTTCGCCGACCGTGCATGCTGGCACTCAGGCTATACCTGCACCGGCTCCACGGCGTGGGCGAACTGCGCATGGATCACGCGGTGCTCGCCCTCGCGCGTCACGATCAATTGCAACCCCAGCGGCACCGGCAGCGCTTCAATCGTGCGCCTGATCAGGCTCACGGAGAGCTCATCGATGCGCCCGTCCGCGAATCGCGGGCAGTGAATATCCCAGGCATCGCCTCGACAATGCGGAAACTGCGCGAGCCGCCCCGCCTGCATGGTCACCAGCGTCTGATAGAATCCTTCTGCCAACTGCTTGGACGAGGCGGTCTGATCGAGATGTTCCTCCATCCAGTCCTCCAGTTGCTGCACCATCTCTTTATTTTTGTAGGTGCTATTCAGCCAGCCCACGCCATGCCTGATCGTGTTCTCCGCCATCGCCCTGGCCTGTCCGCGCACATCGCGGCGTCCTGACGTAAAGACGACGCCAGGATGGGCTGCTCGAGTCAGCTGCGCCGCACGTTTCGCGTTCGGCGCGAGTTGCATCTCCTCGATCGTGAGACCCATGTCGGCACCTCCTCGTTTCTGTTCGCCCAACTCAATCCCATCGTCGAGACCGCGTACAGATCCATCGGGTCCGTGGTGCTGATGCATTCGATCACCCCTTCACGGTGCCCATGATCCCGGCCGCCATCAGCCCAGTGGCGGCATTATCCCCATAGAATGTGGTCGTCCCTGTCGCATCGCTGCGCTCAATGGCCGTCAGGTAGGTGCGCCCTAGTGCGAGGAACCCTCTGTATTGCGCCTGGATGGATATTTTATGAATAGACCCCGTTTCGCCTTTGCCGCCGACATAGAGCTGAGCGGAATTGACGGTGGCTGAGTTGATCCCCACTCCGACTGCCGCATGCGCTAGGGAGCTGGAGCTGTTGAACAGCCCTTGTGTCCAGGCTTGCACCGGATCTTCGGCCCAGCCCACCACACAATCGATCTGATTGCCCGCCTGATTGTTGAACTGCCGCCAGGTGGAGACGGTGTAGGTCCACGAGTCAGCGGTTTCCAGTATCTGCATCGGGCGGTCCGCGCGGTGGTAGTAGTTCCAGAGATAGCGTTTGCCGACCGAGTCCTCCGTTTGCCCCGCCACCGTGGTGGTCCGGAACGAGCCGAGGTATCGCCGCGTGGTCGCGCCGCTTTTCACCAGGATGCCGTTTTGCCGGACCAGCCCTGTGGCGCGTGTCGTGTCGTTCGTCCAGGCGAGCACTTCCAGCGTGGGCGTCCCGGCGTTGTCGTAGCAGTACACGTCGAACATGGTGCTCGCGCTGGCTGGTACGGCAATCGATAGTTCAGCGGACTGCCTCAGCACCCATGCCGATCCGCTATAGAGCGCAATAGAATATCCATTGTTGGGCGTGGCGTAGATCGTCGTTTTCGCGTTCTGGTCCGTCGTGGTGATCGGGGTGACCGTCGCCAAGGTCAACCGGAAATCCTGGATTGATGCTGCGACCGAATCGATGTAGCCACGATTCGCCACCCCGAGCGCCACAGCCGGAGCCGCCGCCACCAGGCCCCCTGAGAGCGTAGGCGCGTAGAGAGTCGGCCCAAATATTTCTTGCCAGAGCGTGCCCGTCCGCTTGTACATCACCCACTTCTTCGTATCGTCGAGCACAATGTCTAGGCCAGCCTGATTCACGTACTGCCCAGCCCCGCCCGCGCTGGTCTTGATCGTCACCACTCTTGCCGAGTTGGCGCAATGGATGAGGACCAGCGATCCATCGGGGAGATTGGTTTGGACCATATTGGTCAGATCGTCGCTCGCCGCGCTCGCCTCTGTTTCAATGCTGAATATTCCCGGCCCCCCACTCGGAGGCGTCACCGATCCGCTGGCAATGGTCAGCGTGGTTTCGGTGATCCCTGCGCCGGGGATCTGTTTGATCGACGCAATCAGATCCTCCAGCCCTGTTTTGGCTTCTCCCTCAGTCCTCGCCGCATTCGAGATCCAGCCCGCTACCGGTAACGTTGCCATGATTCAGTTCTCCTCTAGTAACCTTTAAGCACGAAATCGCTCAACCCATCGACCAGGGAACCCTGCAAATCCACCGCCAGCACCAGCGGGCCGGTAGGCTCTTTATCGAGCACTCTGATTCTCGCCACAATCCCATCGTCGATCGGTGTCGGCGCCACGATGAGGATGGCGGCAAACGGTTTGGTGACTGGTAGCCGCGTCGTGCCGTCCTGCGAGATCGCCACACTCAACAGCGTTTCCTCAAGATCCGGCATGTCGAAGATCGCCTGCAATTCCGAAATACGCCCCTGCACATTGCCGCCCTGCGTCGTGATCCTGACCTGATAGGTTTGCCTCGTGTACCCGGTCAGTTGCCCAGGCCATGGCGCAAACGCTGACGGCAGACCTGTCCAATACAACGTGCTGTCCGTCGTCCACATCGGCGCCACGGGGTCTCCCCAATGCAGCGATCCGCTATCCTGTGCGTATTCCACGAGGGAGCCGTTGGCCTGAATGATCATATCCAGGAACAGGATCCCGCCGAGCCATGGCAAGGGCGGGGTGATCGAGCATGTGTAGGTCATGTCTTTAAACGTGCCGGGCCACATGATCGCCGCATTGTTGGTCCAGAACGGCAGGCCGTTTGATTTCCAGAATAGGGTATCCGAGCTGGCCACGGCATCGCCGCCGATCACGGACCCGTTGATGAACGTGCCAGGGAACCCCGCGTCCTTGAAATCGACAATCTCCGCCACGTTTTGAAATTGCCGCGCGCCATAATCCACAAAGAAGGTGCCAGGGATCAGGCTTTCGTTGCCCGACGTGTCGACCGCCTTCACGAGGTAGGTGCGCTCCCCGGTATCGCGAAACAACACAAAGCTGGTTTGGCTCACCAAGCTATCGTGCAGGGGCATGGCGTCGCCCCAGCTGGTGCGTGCACCAACCTGCACGCGCACACGAAACCCTGCGAGATCAGGAGGAGGATCCGGATAGAGCCAGATCAACTGCTGGCCGTTGACCGAGAGGCCTGTCACATCTGGAGGCGGAGAGGTTTTGCCGATCACCTCGACCGCTTCCACCGTCACCCAATCGGAGGTCTGTCCGAGTGCACCCAGCGAGCGGAACCGGAGATCATAGTTGTACCCCTCCAGCACCGTATTGAGAGAGACCTCCACGATCGAGGAGGCCGCGAAGATGTGCCGCTCCCACGAGGCCTGGCTGCCCGCGAGTCGATGTTGCGCCTCCAGGCTGAGCGCGGGCGTGGCGGCCCCTGACGAGAAGTGCAGCGTCACGAGAATGCGAGGGACCAGCGAGCCGTCCGTGCTGCGGAGCATGACCGTTTCGTCCGTGGCGATGCGATCAATGCGAGGCTGCGCAATCTGTTCGCGCCCTTTCTGCGGGAGCGTGATGTGCGATTCAAACGGCGGGATCGCGCCGCTTGACGCGAGGTGCACGCCCGGCGCCGCATCGACAAAGGTCATTTTCGCCGTCAAGTCTTGCCCTGGCTCAATCGATTTGACGAGCAGTTGCACGGTCTCCAAGTCGTAGAGCCCGAACGCAATCAGGTCTCCGACGGTCAGCTTCGGCGCGAGATAGTAGACGACGCCGTTGACCACCGAGGCGATATGCTGCGCGCCGTTGGCATCGATCAGGGCGGCCCTGAGCTGTCCCGTATCCGCGCCGCTGGTGATCGTCACCAACCCCGCGTTGCTGATGGAGGGCGTGTGGACGGTGGCCGCGTTGAGCTGATCCGCGTAGACTGGAGGCGTGGCCGTGAGCACCGCGCCAACCGGCGCAAACGTGACCAACCCATGCGCGCTGATCGTGGCCTGCCACGCCTGCGCGTTCGGCGACTGCAAGGTCCATGCGGTAATAATCGCCATACGTCCCTAATGCTGATCGCAGCCGCAGGTATCGCCTGCGCCGGTGGAGAATGTCCCGAACCGCACATTGTCGAGTTCGACGTTGCCGGCGGCCGAGCCTGAATAGATCATGATGCCGCCGCGTCCCCCGGTGTAGGCCGAGTTGGTGGTGGTCAGGAGTTGTGTGCCGTTGCGGAACAGCGTCAGCGCGGACCCGCGCTTCTCCGCTCGCAGCACATCAGTGGCCGCCCATGTCGTGGAGTTTTCCGAGACCAAGATATCCGGCGCGCTGGCTGTCCCGTTCGCCCATTTCATAATTCTGGACTTGACGCCCGACACCCCGACCAGCGCCGTGAATTCGTACGCATTGAGATTGCCTGGTGCATTCGCCGCGAGGAGGCATCTGGGGGCACGCACCCCGGAGCCAGTCATGGTCGCAAGGGTGAACTCGCACCACTGATCATTCGGGAGCGCCACGTTGTAGGTCATCGTGGCGTCATTCGTGGTTCCGGCAGCCCTGATTTCGTTGCCCACTATCGTGAGGTTGAGCGCTGCAGAGCTTTGGGTGTACCCTCCCTCCCATGGCGAGGTGAGCACCCCATCGGCACGGTTGAACGTATCGGAGAATGTCACCGTCCGGTCACCGAGGTCATCGATCACGCCGCCGGTCGTGGCGCCTGTCACGTTGGAGAGCGGGCCGTAGACCGCATCCACATTGATGGTCCCGCGATAGGGGATCATCTGGAACTCGTAGGCCGTCGTGGTGGTCAGGCCTGTCACCGTGCAGGTTTTGGTTGCGCCGATGGTCGTCCCGGCCACTGGTGTCGAGCAGGTGCCGCTCGTCACCGACGCGGCCGTCCCCCAATCCATCGTCGGCGTTTTGACTCGCACATCGTAGGTGGCTGGAGCCCCCGCCCCATTGCTCACCTCCGTGAATGCCAGCGAGACATCTGTCGCACCGATAGAGGTCACCCGCAGGTTCGTGATCTGATTGTCCACCGTGACGACGAAGGGAATTTCAACCGTCGTCCCGCTCTCATTGCCTGAGGCGTCGAACGACGCCAGCGAGAGGTAGTGCTGCCCGGCATTGAATCCGAGAGACAGGCAGGTTGCCGACGTAATCTGCCCCCCATAGGTTTTAATGAGTGTTTTGGGCTGCGCGGTGGAGGTGCGATCGTACAGGCGATACCCGGCCAGATCCGGTTCTGTATTCGCAATCCATGCAACGGACGTACAGGTGCCGTTGTATTGCACGCCCTCTGCAGCGGCCTGGCCGGTCCATCCCGCCATCAGCACGGCCATCAGTATGAGGAGACGCAGGATCATTAGTTCGGTATCTCCGGCGAGCAGTTGATTTCATACAGCACGGTGCCGTTGTAGCGAAATGTGACCACCCGATTTTTCGCGGTCGTGGGCTTGGTGAACGTCGCCATTTTATAGAGCGTGTCCCAGGTAATCGTCCCGAGCGTCGCCCCGCTCGTGTTGCTGACCTGGATCATGACGAGATCACCCGCGACGAGATTCGTGGGGTTGACGATCAGGAAATCGAGGTTCGTGGCAGCGGAAATGGTGTGGAGCGAAGCCAACGACGCGTCGATGGCGACCGTCGCTCCAAACGTCGCGGCGACCTCAGAGAGCCTCAGGCGCGTGGCCTCCAGGTCGGTGAACGTCCCGGTGTTCGGCGTGGTGGATCCAATCACGCCAGGCGCCGCCCAATCGATCGTGGATGGAGCCAGGGCGGACCATCCTGCGTTGCCTGTCCCCGACTGTTTCGTGTAGAGGGTCGTGCCGCTTGCGCCATCGTTGCGCTGATACAGACTGCCGACCGGCGCCGTCAGCACCCCCTCGGGGCTCCCAGCCCCAGAGCATATTTTCTGCGCAATGATCACCGCGCATCCTGTTGCCGTGATGGTGGTGCCCGTGATCGCCGCCGGCGTCGTCGTGCCGATCGCAATCGGCGCGGCCCAGTCCCCGCCGTCGAGCAGATCCACATTGAGGTTTGCGACCTTTGTGGTACTGCCCACCACATACGGAGCCGTGCCCGTTGAGACCGTCGAGGTGAATTGCCCGGTGACAGAGAGTGTGGTAAACGCGCCCGTGTTGGGCGTGGCGCTGCCGATGGTGCCAGGCGCCGTCCACGATACCGCTCCGCCTGCGCTCACCGCCACCCATCCGGTATTGCCAACCCCTGATTCCTTTACGTAGAGCGTAGTCCCTGCCCCGCCGTCTGTGCGGAGATACTGCGAGCCGACCGGCTGAGTCTTCACGCCTTCAGGGCTTGCCGTTCCAGATGTCAGCGTCGGCGTCGTGCCGACAATAATCGACGTGTCCCCGCGCAACGTGCTGAATGTGCCGACTGCCGGCGTCACCCCACCGATCGCGCCAGGGACATCCCATGAGGCGCTTCCACCGATCGCCCCGTTAATCGTGGGGCTGGTGAGGACCGGCGTCGTCAGCGTGGCGCTCCCAGCCACCGTGCCGGTGATTGATGGACTGGTAATGGCCGGAGCCGTGAGCGTTTTATTCGTGAGTGTTTGCGCTGCCGTGGTATTTACCTGCTCACTGGATTGTGCATGAACAAACGACGACGTACCAAGGAGCAGCGACAGCGCGAGTAGGAGTATTCTCATGGCTAGACAGGCTCCACAAAGGTCAAGGTTGATTGCGCACCGGCCACCGTCACCACTTCCCGCTGCAATTGCGTGCCGTCGTTGAGCCGCAGCCGCACGCCATAGCGAACCCCGGCCGTCATCACGCAGGGCTCATCCAGCGTCACGGTGGCGACCCTGCCGATGCCGTCCAGCGTGAACGATTTCGCGCGGCCGCTTGAGAGTCCGAACAACGGCACATCATGCTGCACATGCACCAGATCGCCTGGGAGCACGGCGAGATGTTCAAAATCGCAGGAGAGCCGGAACAGTTCAGACCGCAGCTTCAGCACGCCCAAGTGGTAGCGCTGGAGTTTAAAGATCTGCTCAGGATCGTTCACGCCGAGCCCTGCCTCCACTGATTCAAACCGCGTGGCCTCCGGCAGATCCGTCTGATCGCCCCAGGTATCGCGCCTGATGCCGTCCGCCCCGGTCACCCCATACCCATCGGCGATCACGAGGCGCTCGTCCTGCTCCAGCGTGTCCGCATTCGCAAACCTGACTTTCAGCGCGTGCGGAAGATCCACAAACAATTTCGTGCCTTTGAATCCCCACGAATTGCGAGGCGTGAACACCTGAGCCGGAATCGTCTGTGGCACATCTTCCGTGCAGGAGACTTTGCCGTCTCGATAGGCCGGTGTGGCGCGTCCAGCCGCGAGCACATCGCGCCCGAGTTCTGCCACCGTCGAACGAAAGTCGATGATCGCGTTAAATTCAAATCCATGCGCGGCGCAGCGCGCGTGCAATCCCTGCAGTGTGGCCAGGTCAATTCGGCTATCCTCCTTGGGCCGAGCGTTCGCGGTGCCCTGATGCACGTTTCGAAAGACCGAGGCGGGGTTGTTCGTCTCCCGCTCGACCCAGGTGGCTCCATCCCAATCCGGGAGAATGGAATGGGCAATCGCGTTGAACGAATCCAGCGTGCCGTGTAACTGATCCGTAGCGCGAATCCGCACCGCCACACTCGCCATACCGGCCGGGAGCAACCGCACACCCGCGCGGACCGTTCTGAGCGCCGTCCAGAAGGAGAGATCGTGCACCTTGGGATCTGTCTCGTTCACCACCAACGTCAGCCTGGTGAGCTGTATTTCATAGGTGCCTGGAGTCGGCACAGAGAACGTGAGCGATTTCACAAACTGCGTGGTCCTGGCTTCCGTCGTGGTCAGCCCTGCGACCTCATCGAGTCCCCCGACGAAATGCGTTGGGGCCATCGGTGTCACGCGCCCGCTGCCATCGTTGCCCACTGCCAGCTCGATTCGTAGGATCGAGGCCACTGATCGCGTCGTCTGTTGGAAGCGGAAGTTGCGATAGGTGAACGACGCCGCGTTCAGGAAGGCCATGACTTGCGCTGCCGTCGAATAGAGGCCGCTGGTTTTGCGCAAGCCCACCACAAAGGCCCAGGCGTTACTCCCCACTTGCGTCACTTGCAACGTCTCGACCGCACGATCTCCCGTGTCCACATAGGCAATGGAGAGGTTGTTGCCATAGGGCCCGTTCGACGAGGCCCAATAGGTGAGATCGTTGTTCGACCCTGCAAGGACGGTCGTGTAGGAGGCGGGCCACGAGAGCCGACCGTTCGCCACGGTCCATGGCGACGTGCCCTGTAATCGGTATTCAACGCGATGCTGCACCCCGCGAGGCTGTGGCCCGTCCCGGTGCTCGCTAAACAGCCCGGGGAATGTGAGGTCAATGGAAATCTCCGTGGCCGAATCTTTACTCGTGCGAATACTCGTCACGTTATATTTCAGCGGAATCGAAAGCGGTTCCTCGGTCACGATCGCGGGATAAAGCGTATGGGGAGGATCAGAGGCGTGCCCCTGCCGCACTTCGATTTGCACGTCCTGGAAAATATCAATCGAGTTCGTCCCGATCTTGAAATCACTCAGCGAGAGCGGTCCCGGCCCAAAACAAAACAGCGCCCGAAGATACTGATCGTCGCCGACCGATTCAGAATAATGCCGCGCGGCCAATGGCGGGAAGATCCGGTGTCGGCCGTACACACGAGGCATGACACCATAGGGGATGAGCTGGTTCGAGGTGCCGTTCAACGAGAGCGTGTTGCTGGCCCCGCTATTGAGGCCCGAAAGGTCGTTCATTTTGGGCTTGGCGGGCGGGATGAGGGCCGAGACGGCGAGTGATGCCCCAATGCTGGCGACAACAATCGCCGCACTTGCCGCGAACGCAGCGGCCCCCACAAGCCCTGCAGCCCAGTATTGCTGTGCCGCGATTGCGACAACCATGATCGAGATCATCGCAATCATGCGCCCCATGTCTTTACCTTGACCACCTTCACCACCCATCGGGATCGCGCGCACGTGGACGGATTGACCCGGCCCGGGAATAGTGGTCTCCCATTCGGCGTCCTTGACATACACCCCATCGATGAACACCCGTGCATGCAGGCTGTCCGGCGTCCAGCCAATCGACCGCAGGAGATCGTGTACGTTGCCGCCTACCGGCCTCGTCACATCGATGCGTCCCCGCTCCGCAGAGAGCATGTGCGGCATGGCAATGAGCCGGAGATTGGTGGTCTCTACCTGCATGCTGGCTCCCTCATCTGCGGATGCCGATGCACCCCCATGATGCGTTTCTCCCAGAGTGCGGAGTCCCAGCGTGCCCGCACCGTGCCCACGACGCGCACCGCATGCACGAAATGGGGCGGGTCCACGATCAGCCCGCAATGCCACGGCTGCCCCTGCACGCGCAAGATCATGACGTCCCCAGGCCGCGCCCGCGCCAGCGGGATTTCAGGCCAGTCCATCGACTCACGCATAATCAGCGCAGAGACGGAGGCCTTGTCATGCGTCGTGGTGTAGTCCTCGGTATAGCTGGGGAGGTCGATGCCGAACTGTTCACGAAAGATCAGAAAAATCAGGCCATAGCAATCGATCCCCTCGTGCGAGCGGCCCTTTTCCTCGAAGGGGATCGTCATGTAGCTGGAGACGTTAGGCATCATTAGAATAATCCCGGCGCATTCTGTGGGCTGAATGTCCACCATGGAATCGGCTCTCTATCGTCCTCATCGAGGGCCAAGTCACCCTCCACCACAAACTGGTCATAATCCACATTGCGCAGCGTGAGGTTCGGGAAACTGATCTCAATGATGTCAGGCTGCGACGCGAGCACCAGATCCACTTGCACGGTCGGCGGCTGGCCAGGAGGAATGCCGCGAATCGCCAGGATGATGGAGCGGTCAATGCTATCGAGCACCAGCCGCACGCGCGGGCTCCCGTCGATCCCGTCAGCCGGGAGCGTCACCTGAAACGGGAACGCGGCGTAGACGTTGCCGTTGCTCGTGAGATTTTGCAGATTGTTCACCACGCGCAGCGGACCACCGATGATAGAGGCGTGTGAGATCGAACACATAGACAGGAAGACTGCCCCTGTCTCCTGCGCAAACATCGCCTGTCTGAGTGCCACTGAGAGTGAGCGAGCCATCAGGGCAGCACCTCCAGCGACAGCGTGACGGGAATCGTGTCAGGTCCCAGCATCGAGCCGATCATCGGCGGGGCTTTAAATCGAAAGTTCACCGTCGCGCCACTGATCGGATCCGTCCACTCAAACGGTTGCGTGCCCTGGAGCAAGGTGGTCACATAGAACGCTTCGAGCAGCACCCACTGCGCCTTCGTGAAAAAGTCCATCTGCATCTCATGCTCAACGAGGTTGGCCGTATACTTCGACCGCAGCTTCGGCGGACCCGCGTCCATGGGGGTGCGAATGCGCGTGTCCTGGATCTTGCGGGTGTACCCCTGCCAGCTCCTCATTTGCGGTAATGTCACGGGCCAGATCGGCACGCTATCTCCCTATCGGTTGAGGCGACGCCCCGAACCGCTGCAACGATTTATCCATCGAGCCATCCCCAAAGGCTGCATTCATTTCCTGCCGTACGATCAGGCGAATCTGTTGACGGCCGTCCTGCCCGGTGCTGCGCTGCGTTTCCACCTTGGCCCCCTGCACTTGGTTAATCACCTCGATATGGATCGGGACGCTCACCTGTGTCCCGCCTTGCATGCCCTTCATGGTGACGGGAACCGCCCCACCCTTCAGTGGGATCACGGCTTCAGCGCCGTGCAACATGGCGAGTTGTCCTGAGCCGAAATTGCCTACGCCGCCATCTGAAAAGAATTTCGTACTTGAGAAATTGGCCGCTCCAGTGCCTCCAGCACCTCCGCGCACTCCGCCTGCTGCCCCAGAGAACGCTTGGGCAATCCCCGCCATGACCATTTGGGCCATGATCTGCGAGATGATCTGCTTCGCGAAGTCCAGCACGCTCTTGAGTAAGTCCTTAAACCCTTTGATCTTCCCTTCCATCGCATCGAAAAAGAAGTTCTTGAACCCCTGCTCCATCGCCTGCGCCGTCCGCCGCGCCATATCCGCCGCCAGGCCAAAGCCTGTTTTGGTATCCTTGATATAGTTCCGCATGCCGTTGGCCCAGCCTGCGAAGAAATCCCCGCTCGCCGCGTTGAGGTTATTCGTCGCATCGCGCATGGCGTTAATCTGTGCGGTCTCTTTTTGCAGATCGCTCTTTGGTGAGTTGGCGAGGATGGCCTTCGCGCGTTCGGTGTCATTGGTCTGCCACGCCATCAACAGAGTCGCAGCTTGCCGCTGGTTAAGATCGAGCTCTTTCCCGAGTTGCGCCCGAAGCAAGTCCATTTTGCGCGTATACATCGCCTCGGTATCGTTGCCCAACTCGTCGTAGTAGTTGACCCAGGCCTGAGAGTTGGCGACGAGTTCGTCTCGCTCTTTCTGGCGATCCGCCGCCATGAGATTGGCCCCTTGAATAAACAGATCGAGTTCTTTCTTCGCCTCAGCAGACCTGGCGCGTGTGATATCGACTTGCCCCTTCAGTTCGTTGTTCGCCAGTTGATCGCGTATGAGCTTGGTGTTCTGAATGAGTTCGGCGAATTTCTTCTGATAATCCGTCTCGACTTTTAGTCTGTCGTCGGCATCCTTAAACCCAAGCGCCGTGCGTTCCGCGTTAAACTGCATCAAGAGATCTCGCGTCTGCTTGATCTGCTCGACTTCAGCGAGGAGTTCGTGTTCCTTAATGTCAATCCGCTCCTCTGTGGCGCGTGTCTCACTGGCGATCCCGTCAGCAATCGACGCATCGACCATGATCTGTTGACGTGCGAATCCAGATCGAATCAACTCCATCTCGTTATCGACGGCCTGCTTCTTCGCCTCGAACTGGGCCTGCAAGGCATCGGCGGCGGTCTTCCTCGCCCTATCTGCATCCACGAGCGGAGCAATGTCCCTGTCACCTGATCGCTTCTTCGTGTTGCCGCCCAAGTATTTCGCTGCGTCAGGATTCTCAATCAGCAGCTGTTTCGCCCCCAGTTCAGCTTCGATCTGTCGAATCTTGAGCTTGAGTTGATCGAAAGTCATCGCCGTGAACATCGTTTCCACGCTTGCGGCGGCAATCTTGACCATCGCCGTGAACGCGGCGACCTCATGCGAGAGGCCCCTGAAAAAGTGTGACGCCGCCTCGCTCCTGAACATCTCCATGAAATCGGACATGATTGGGAGGAGTTGCTTGCCGATGACCATCGTCATCCCACGCGCCAACCCCGTCATCTTGTCCAACTCGTCATTAAATCGATCTGCCGCTTCCGCATCTTCCTGCGACAGCACGAGGCCTAGTCTGCGCGCCTCCTCCATCAGCCCTTTAATGCCATCCTTGCCTTGATTCAGGAATGGAATCAGATCCATCCCGGCTTTCCCAAAGAGCTTCACGGCCATATCGGCCTTCTGGGCGCCGTCATGGGAACGCGCAAACGCGTCGGCGACATCAAGTAGCATCTCTTCGGTCGGCTTGAGTTGACCCGTTGCCATCGTCGCAGAGAGACCCATGGTGCGAAATAACTGGGCTCCGTCCCCAGTCTGTTTTCCCGCCTCGACCATATTGGCAGAGAGGAACTTAATACCCTTCGCGAGCTGTTCGGTGGAGACCTCTGAGAAGTTGGCCGCGTACTTGAGCCCGGCCAGCGCCTCGACCGACGCACCGGTCTTGTTACTGAGATTGAGCAACTCTTCACCGTAGTTCGCCGTAGATTTCGCCACTGAAAACAGTGCCCCGCCTACAGCCGCAAGCTGCGTCTTCCAATCCTTAATGAAGCTGTTAAACGACCCCAGCGCGCCTTGCTGCTTCGTGAGCTCGCCGCTGAACTGATCGGCCACCAGCTTGAGGACAAGAGCCAGTTCACGATTTTCTGACATTTATCCCATCCCTTCGACGTGGCGCACGGTGGGCAGACTGCCGACCAGGCCGGAGACAGCCGGCGCCGTGCCGGTCACAAATTGCGCCGTGGCGATCGATCCGATAGGCGGCGCCTGGAGTCTCACGATTTGTATCGGGGCCGTGGCGAACGGGGCCAGTCCTCCCGCGTGGATGACTGGGGCTGGTTGCTCGTATTCCTGCGCCCCGTATCCTCTGGCGTAGATCATCGGGCGCAACGGAGGACTGGCCAGCACGGCCACAGCATGGGGATAGGCCTCCATGAACGGCGCTGTCGGTTGTCCGCGGTCGACAGGGAAAGATGTGAGCGTCTTCCCCAGGTGTAGCCCTGCTGGAATCTGCCCGAAGATCTCTGGCTGCGTCTGTGTTTGATAGCCCTGTGGTGAGGCTGTGATCATTGGGCGAACAGGGACTGTCGCAGGCGTCGCACCTGCATGCGGGTATTCCGCCATGATCGGCTGAATCTGCGAGGGATTCTCTTGTGCCCTAGCCACGATCTGCCGGGTCGGT
>CAZVFV010000003.1:0-5721 GCA_964626625.1 uncultured Candidatus Saccharibacteria bacterium
AGCTAACAGCTAAAACCTTAAAGCTATTTATGAGATTTCAAGTTCCTCAATTTATTGAAATAGAAGATAAAATCTTTGGTCCACTGACCTTCAAGCAATTCATCTATCTTGCTGGTGGTGCGGGTATTTGTGTGACTCTTTTCTTCTATATACCAAAGTTCATAGCATTTCTCATAGCCCTACCTGTTGCGCTCTTTTCTCTTGCTCTGGCATTTTACAAAATAAACAACAAACCTTTTATTAATATTGTTGAAGCATTTTTTAAATACTCATTAGGAAACAAGCTCTACACTTGGAAAAGGGAACCGAAACAAATCGTCAACACACAAACAAAAACAGAAAGTACTGCTGAATTATATGTCCCAAAACTCTCCCAAAACAAACTGGCGGATATGGCATGGTCACTCGATGTAAAGAATGAGACCGGAGAAATAAAAGATATAAAAGAAAAGATTTAAGATGAATGGCGATAAAAACGATGTTAAATATAGGGCCTATATTCTTGCGTTAAAAACAATAGCTTTTGTAGACTCCTTAAACAAAAAAGATTTGGTCTCACAGATCTTGTTGAAGCAACTTATCAGAAGCACCACAAGTATTGGAGCGAATGTTGTTGAAGCTCAGGCGGGGAGTAGCACTAAGGATTTTATTAATTTTTTAAGTTACGCACTTAAGTCTGCAAATGAAAGTAAATTCTGGTTTTGTCTCTTGAGAGATTCCAAAAAGGCACCTAAAAACACAGTTGGACCTTTGTTATTAGAAACAACTGATTTAGCAAAGATGCTTGATTCAAGTATAATTACCCTAAGGAAGAAAAATAAATAATTTTTTATATTTTCTTTTTAATTTTTAATCTCTTCTATGGCGATAAAATCGAAAGCATCACAAGAATTTGTACCCATAAAAGAAGTGCGCAACGGTGTTGCGGTTCTTAAAGATGGATCTTTTCGAGGCATACTTCTTGCATCCTCTCTTAACTTTTCACTCAAATCAGAAGATGAGAAGAATGCAATTATTTTACAATTTCAGGACTTTTTAAATTCGTTAGATTTTTCAGTACAAATTTTTATACAATCACGAAGACTTGATATAAGACCATATATTGCACTTCTTGAATCTAGAGAAAAAGAACAAATGAGTGATCTTATGAAAATTCAAATACGAGAATATGTTGATTTCATTCGAAATTTTACTGAAAGCACTAGTATTATGACTAAAAAATTCTTTCTTATTATTCCCTACACACCAGCAATGATTGGGAAGGGTAGTGGGTTTTCTCCTTTTAAGAAGAAGCAAAATGTTGAAGAGAAGAAACTTGATGCCATCTCAATCTTTGAAGAGAATCGCTCACAACTTGAACAACGTATGGGAATAATCGAGCAAGGACTTGCTCGATGTGGTATTAGAACAAGACGACTTGAAACAGATGCAATTATTGAGCTTTTTTATAAAATATTTAACCCTGGAGAAACAGAGAAGCCAATTCAAAACACATAAATGTTTTGAATAGATAGAAGTTAGGAAATAGAATACAGAATTAAGCGGTAACAACAAACGAGATGACAGGCATACAATCCTTTAAAGATCTTGATGTTTGGAAAAAAGCACACTCACTTGTTATTACTATTTATAAAATAACAAAAAAGTTTCCACGGGAAGAATTATTTGGTTTAACAAATCAAATTAGAAGATCTGTTGTTTCAATTACATCAAATATTGCGGAAGGGTTTGGTCGTTCTTCGTATAAAGAAAAAATTAACTTTTACTTTATTTCTAGAGGATCACTTACAGAAACACACAACCAACTTATCATCGCAAAAGATATTGGTTACATAACCGAAAAAGAGTTTGATACAATAGAAATATTGATTATAGAAGTATATAAGCTGTGTAATGGTATTATTAAAAGCTCGAGGACACATCTAGATTCTTAACTTATTTTTCTAAATTTTATATATTATATTCTATATCCTAAACCATGAGTTTCCTTAGTAAATTATTTGGTAAAAAAGAAGGTCTTTCACCAGACTTAGCATTACCTCAAGAAATATATGATGCAAATGTTCTAGAACTTAAAGACATTATTGCACCAAGCGCCCTTAAGGTAAGTCCAAAAGAGCTTCATTTGGGTGAAAAAATCGTACGAAGTTTTTTTGTCATCTCATACCCACGCTTCCTAGCAGAAAGTTGGTTTGCTCCTATTATCAATCTTGATAAAGTTTTTGATATTTCCATATTTGTTCATCCAATAGAAACTTCTAAAATCCTTAAAACATTTCAAAAGAAAGTTGCTGAGGTACAAAGCCAAATCCACACACGAGAAGACAAAGGGCTTGTTCGTGACCCAATGCTCGACACTGCCTACCAAGACCTTGAAGGCCTCCGTGACCGCCTCCAGCAGGCACAAGAAAAACTCTTTGATGTTGGTCTGTACATATCCATCTACGCAAATACAACCAATGAACTCGACAAAATAGAATCAGAAATAAGGTCTATTCTTGAAGCTAAACTCGTATATGTTAAACCAGCACTCTTTCAACAAGAACAAGGTTATAAAAGTGTACTGCCACTCGGCACAGACCTTCTTGAAGTACACTCAAAACTAAACTCTTCACCTCTTTCGAGTCTTTTTCCTTTTGTCTCTTTTGACCTTACTTCAGATAGGGGAATTCTGTTTGGTATCAACAGACATAATTCAAGCTTAATCCTTTTTGATAGATTCTCACTTGAAAACTACAACTCAGTAACACTTGCAAAATCTGGTTCTGGAAAATCATATGCAACAAAATTAGAAATTCTTCGTACCCTCATGTTCGATACTGAAGTAATTGTTCTTGACCCTGAAAGGGAATATGAATATATGGCAGAAGCAACAGGTGGAAGATATTTTAATATTTCCCTTACGTCAGAACATCACATAAATCCTTTTGATCTGCCTATTATCAGAGAAGACGAAACCTCTGCTGGTGTACTTCGTTCAAACATTATTAACCTTGTGGGGTTGTTTCGAATTATGATGGGAGGCCTCACAGCAGAAGAAGACGCAATAATGGACCGAGCCATTACAGAAACATACGCTCTGAAAGATATTACCGCTGAATCAGATTTTTCTAACGTAGAAGCACCCCTCATGTCAGATTTTGAACTGGTACTCTCAGGAATGGAAGGCGGCGAGTCTCTTGCTCAAAGACTTACTAAATACACCAGAGGTACATGGTCTGGTTTTATAAACCGACCTACAAATGTCGATATGAATAAAAAGTTTGTGGTCTTTTCTCTACGAGACATGGAAGATGAACTAAAGCCCGTTGCTATGTATATAGTGACGCACTATATCTGGAATGCTATACGAAAAGATATTAAAAAAAGGCTTCTGGTTATTGATGAAGCGTGGTGGATGATGAAATCAGAAGACACAGCTTCATTTCTTCTTTCTCTTGCAAAACGAGGACGTAAATATTTCCTCGGTCTTTCTACTATCACACAGGACGTTGATGACTTTATCAAATCTCCGTATGGACTACCTATTATTACCAACTCTTCAATTCAACTCCTTTTAAAACAATCTCCTACAACTATCGACAAGCTTCAATCGACCTTTAACTTAACCGACGAAGAGAAATACCTCCTTCTTGAGTCTGGGGTAGGAGAGGGTATCTTCTTTGCAGGTCTTAAACACGTGGCAATAAAAATAATTGCATCGTACACAGAGGATCAAATCATTACATCAGACCCTTCACAAATTCTAGCTATTGAAAAAGCTCGTAAGGAACTGGAATCTAGTCAATAAAAAATATGGATGAGGAAGAACTAAAAAACCGCATGTTAGAAGAGCGTGAAATAGCTTTCCAAAATGCCCAGGCTCTGGAGAGGGCGCGTTTTATAGAGGAAGAAAGACTTCGTCGAGCGCAAAATGAACAGGATGTAAAAATTATGCAGGCTGAGATTATTGCTCAAGAAAAAAAAGAGACGAAAAAAGGAGTGGGGAAGGTTACTTTTGTTATGATGATGACTCTTGCAATTACGTGCGACATTATTCTTGCACTTATTGCTTCTTTTATACCTTTTGTTGGTTGGGTTATTAACGCCTTTCTCACCATTATAATTTTTCTTACTTTTTTTATGTGGTTTAAAATGAAAGGTATTAAGTTTAATTCACCACGCAAGCTAGCAACCCTTCCTATAGGCCTTATTATCGAACTCATTCCTTATATAAACATCCTTCCTGGTTGGACTGTGTCAGTAATTATAAATACTCAAGCAGGTAATCTCACCTCTAAGATCGGTCTTAAATAGTTTTTTATATGTGTGGATTCCTCACTCAAGCAAATAAACATTATCTGATACTATAAGATATATGCGTTTTATTCTTTTTTGTTTAGGAATAGCTTTATTTCAAACATCTTTTGTGTTTGCTCAATCATTTGGAGCACCTGTTTTTCTTAGTATTGAACCGAAAAACCCTGGTCCAAACCAAAACGTAACGGCTCTTATAGAAAGTTACTCTACAAACTTAAATGGTGCGACAATTTCATGGTTTATTAATGGGCAATTAAAAGAAAAAGGGGTTGGTATTAAAACATTTCTATTTAGAACAGATGATATTGGAAAAACTACAAAACTACTTGTTACAGCAGTAACAGTTGACGGTTTTCTAATAGAACAACAACTAACAATTAGTCCTGCTGATGTTGAAATCTTTTGGGAAGCAGATTCCTATACCCCTCCTTTCTATAAAGGAAAGAAGCTGTATACACACCAAGGAGACATTCGCCTTATAGCCCTTCCTCGACTTGTAAACTCTAGTGGTGTTCAAATAAATCCAAGTAATCTTATTTATACATGGAAAAAAGATGGGGTTGTTCAACAACAAGGGTCTGGTTTTGCTAAACAAACCCTTTCTTTAACAGGTAATTTCATTACCCGCCCAGCCCTAATAGAACTTGAAGTAACAAGCTCTGACGGTTCTATAAAAGGATCTGCTCGTAGAACCCTGCGTTCAACTGAAGCTGAGGTTTTAGTGTATGAAGAAAGCCCTTTATATGGAACAAAACTAGAAAAAGTACTCGAAGGGAATTTTGACTTACCTCAAGAAGAGGTGACTTTAATAGCTGTGCCTTATTTCTTTTCAGTAAAGAATCCTATTCAAGCAAAGTATTCATGGCTCATGAATAGTCAATCTGTTGGTTTTGGAACAAACTCAATAACATTTAGAAATGAAACTGGGTCTGTGGGAACCTCTCGAATATCAGTAAAAGCTGAAAATATTAGTCGAATACTTCAATTTGGATCAAAAAACTTCTCTGTTACGTTTGGAGAAACTGGTGGCGAATCATCATTTTTCCGTTAATATATGAAAAAAATCTACTTTTTACTTCTTATATCTATACTTACCCTGCCTTTTTTTGCTTTTGGAGACGTCTATGAATATACTCCGCTTGTTACTATCCCAGGATCAGGTGTTGAAGCAAATCAACCTGTTAATTTGGGCGCATATCTAAATGGAATATACAGAATCCTTATTGCTATCACAATTATTCTTGCGGTTATTGTTATAACAATTTCAGGTATACAACACATGGCAAGTGAGTCTCCTTTTTCAAAAAGCGAAGCGAGCAAGAGGATAGGGGGAGCTATAGGTGGAATAGTACTTGCTGTAATGTCGTGGCTAATTCTTTTTACAATTAACCCCTGTTTGGTTTCTTTTAACTTCCTAACACC
>CAZVFV010000003.1:5821-35098 GCA_964626625.1 uncultured Candidatus Saccharibacteria bacterium
TTTTTATTCACATACAAGCCCCAAAAAGGCTCTCTGGAAGGGGATAATGTTGTGGTGAATGACTTCTTCCCTTCAGGAGATGGGACGTCCTCTAATCAAAACACAGGAGGTTCTGGTACTTCTAATTCTAATGGTGAAAACCCAACAAACTCTTTTAACTCATCTAGACCTCGACTAAATCAGATCTCAAAAAATCCTGTTTCTGGATTTACTGTTTCTTCTACAAAAACACAGGATTTTGTAAGGTTTGTTGATAAGGGAACTGGCCACATCTTTGAAACGCCGACAGACTCAGTTTCTCCTACACGAATCTCAAATACCACCATACCTAAAATACAAGAAAGTGTTTGGGTAGAAAATGGCTCTGGAGTAATTCTTCGATATCTAAAAGATGACGGACAAACAATTGAAAGTTTTTATGCAAAACTAAAAAACGCAACCTCAACAAACTCAGATGATGGGGCGGTGTCACAAGACCTTGAAGGAACATTCTTACCTCAAAATATCTTAAACCTTGTGGTATCCCCACAACAAACAAAAGTTTTCTATACAACAAACACAGACCTAGGAAGTATTGGAACAGAATCAAACCCAGATGGAACAAAACGTAATGAATTACACTCTTCTCCACTCAAAGAATGGTCTATTGCGTGGCCAACAACAAACACAATCTCTTTCTCAACAAAACCAAGTTTTGTTGAGAAAGGTTTCTTATATTTCCTAAACAAATCAAACCTTAAGTTCGATAAAATACTCTCTGCATCAGCCCTCACAACCCTCGTAAGCCCCGATGCAAACACTGTTCTCTACTCAGAGGGCTTAGGTGGATTTACTTCAACCTCTCTCTTTATAGTAAAAACAAAAGAGAGTGTTCCGTTTGGAGTACAAACACTTCCTGAAAAGTGTGTTTGGAGTAAAACTGAACTTAATATTATTTACTGTGCTGTCCCTAAATCAGGTCTTTTTGGAAACCTTCCTGACGACTGGTATCAAGGTAAGATTTCTTTTTCTGATGAGCTCTGGAAAGTAGATATTGAAAATAATTCAAACACACTAGTTTCAGACTTGGTAAATCAAGCACGACAAGAAATGGATATTACAAACCTAGACCTAACACCAACAGAAGACTATCTTCATTTTGTTAACAAAAAAGATGGGTCTTTGTGGGGTTTACGAATAAATACTTCTGTAGAAAATTAAAGAGTGTTTTCTCTATAACGAATAACAACACATCTTGTTGGCTCTACACCATTCGATTCTGTTTCTATATCAGACATATTGGTAAATAGCCCATGGATAATCATACGTTCATACGAAGAACATGGTTCCATAACAACCTCTGTTTTTAAAGACCGAGCCCTATGTGCAAATATAAGGGCTTTTTCTTTTAATTTTTTAATGTGATCAGCTTGGTAATTATTTATATCAATAGAGAACTTTATATATTCTTCATTTTTAGATGAAACAATTTTCTTAACAAGATGTGTGAGGGCGTTAAAACACTCACCTGAAGATCCAATAAGAAGACCAGCTTCGTTAGTTTTAATTAAAAACACCCTATTACCAAATTCATCTAAAGAAATCTCTATATCCTCATAAGAAACTGTCATTTTATCTAGAATCTCTTGAATTGTTTCTTTAATGACATCCATAGTGTTTTTTATGCGCTATAAGTCCTTTCGAGACGACGTCTAACGTAGACTTCTTGACCTATGGCAAACAAGTTACTTGTTATCCAGTAGAGGGCGAGAGCTCCTGAAATATTATAGGAAATAAAGAAAACTACTATAGGAAAAATAAATAGCATTTGAATTCTCATACTTTTAGCAAAATCATCCTTAAACTGACTTCCTGATGGGGTGTTATTTTTAGGTGGAAGAGCGTACTTAATTTGAAAATAACTCGTAATAGCTGCTAAAAAGGCGAGGGGTGCACTTTTCATAGCAATATCGATAAGGCCGAGGAAAAAGACATTTACTTGTGTTGGTGTAGCAACAAAGTTATATAGAATTTCTGTATTAATGACCGGCAAACCAGAGCTTGCAAACACTTTATATAAAGCAAAAATAATAGGAAGTTGGATAAACAAAAGAACAATACTTGAAAATGGGTTTATCTTCTTTTCTCTATAAAACTCTAGTGTTTTAACAGCTTGTTCCTGTCTATCTTTGTGGTTTTCTTTTATCTTCTTTAGATCCGCATCATACTTTTTTATTAAAAACTGAGTTCGAACAGCCTTACGAGAAAGAGGAAAGAGGATGAGTTTGACGAGGATTGTAAAAATAACCACAGCAACACCAATATCAACCCAAGGAATAACGTCCATTAAAAAAACAAGACCGTTATAAAGTGGTTGGTAGAAAAAAGTAAAAAAGAATCCTGATTGCATCAAACTATTCTAGCTTTAAAAAGATTAAAATCAAAGTAAGTTCGATGTATGAAGTAGTTTTTCTACATCAGTTTGTAGTTCCACAAAGGAAACTGTAGAGCTTTTTGTTTTTGCTTGAAAAAAAAGAAGGCTACCTCTACGCACAGAATCTATGTATTTTCTTAAAATAGAGTACGTTCTTCTTCTTATTTTATTACGATTAACAGCAAGAGGTGTTACTTTTTTAGATACCGATACAGAAAACTGTGTTTTCGTACCACCACCCACAGAAACAACCTTTAAAACAAAACAGTCTGAATGTTTAAAAGATCCTTTTATTGTATGAAATTTTGTGGCTATCCTTAAAGAGGAGGGGAGCATAGCTTTACACAACCAACTTCTTTCTACCTTTTTGTCTTCGAGACTTAACCACTTTTCTACCTCCAGCAGTTTTCTTTCGTTTCAAAAAACCATGAGATCGTGCTCGTTTTCTTTTTTTAGGTTGGTATGTAACTGACATTCCAAACATTATACATAACAAATTTTTAAAAACAAGTTTTAAGTTATTCACAGGCTATACACAAGTTATGGACATAACTATAACTTTTATTCAAGTTCTGAAACTTAGTATATGTGTATATAATGAACTTAATAAAAAATATGAGTGAAATAAAAAAAATATGGGAAAACTCTCTAGTTGAACTTGAACTTATTGTCTCAAAAGCAAACTTTAATATGTGGTTTAAAGATACTTCTATTCTTAAAATAGAAGATGGTACAGTCCATTTAAGTGTTCCTAATATATTTACTAAAGAGTGGCTCACAACCAAGTTCTATAGTCTTATATTAAAAACATTACGAAATGTTTCGGAGCATATACGTTCACTTGAATTTATTGTTGTGCGTCCAGATACAAAAAAGAAAGAGGTTTCTCGAGATATTGAAACAAAAAATCTTGGCGAGCTACCACTTCAAGATTTATATATAAACAAGGAGGATAATTTAAACCCTCGTTATGTATTTGATTCTTTTGTTGTTGGACCGTTCAATGAACTTGCTCACGCTGCTTCTCAAGCAGTTATTAAACGTCCTGGAATAACTTATAATCCTCTTTTTGTGTATGGAAACACAGGTCATGGAAAAACTCATTTAATTCAAGCTGTTGGAAACCATATAAAAAACTCTTCAGAAAAAAGAGTTCATTATGTTACATCAGAAAAATTCACCTTAGATTACTTGAATTCCTTAAAAGAGAATAAGACCAACTATTTTAAGGAGAAGTATAGAAAATACGATGTCCTTATTATGGATGATATTCAATTCTTCTCAAATACTGAAAAAACTCAAGAGGAATTATTTCATTTATTTAATACTCTGTACGACAACAATAAACAAATTGTTTTTTCTTCTGATAAACACCCTAATTTTATACCAAACCTTGAAGACAGACTTCGTTCACGTTTTAGTGCGGGTATGATTATTGATATTCCACAACCAGACCATGAATCAAGGGTAGCAATTCTTAAAACAAAATCCCATATACAGAATTTTAATCTCTCTGATGAGATAGTTCATTTCCTCGCCGCTTCTATAACAGGAAATATTAGAGAACTTGAAGGTGTTCTCAATTCTGTTATTTGTCAGTCAGAGTTAAAAGGGAAGGAGTTAAATATTAATGAGGTAAAAAACCTTATTAAAAACAGTGCTAAGCCTAAAAAAACAATATCTCCAAAGGAAGTTATAAAAATAATTGCTGATTTTTACAGTATTGACGAGGAAAGTATATATGAAAAAACACGAAGGAAGGAAATTATCAAACCTCGCCAGTTGATTATGTATATACTAAGAGAAGATTTTAATATTTCATATCCTTCAATTGGACAAAAATTAGGAGGAAGGGATCACACTACTGTTATGCATTCGTGTGAAAAAATAAAAAATGAGATTAAAACAAACGCTGCTCTTTCTCAAGAAATAAATCAAATACGTTCAATGGTGTTGTAACCTGTGTAAAACTATGTGTATTATGTGGGTATAACAAGGTAAGTAAATGTGTTTGAAATGTTAATAAGAAATGAGTTTTTATAAAACAGACTTTATTATCCTTTCTTAAGCCGTAGATATCAACAGGTATTAAAAGGTAAGTCTCAAATTAACAGCTCAACATAAAGGTTTAAAAGCTATCAACATATCCACACCCTTAATAGATATATTATTTAAAAAAGAACTATATATGAAAGTTGAATGTGTACAAGATAAGTTTAAAAAAGCTATATCACAAACAGAGAAGATTACAGGAAAGAATCTAGCATTACCTGTACTTAGTTGTTTGTTATTAGAGGCTAAAAACAATAGTCTATTTATAAAATCAACAAATCTTGAAATGGGTATAGAAGTTGAAATACCTGTTAAAATTGAAAAAGAAGGTATTGTTGCTGTCTCAGGTTTAATACTCTCATCTTTTGTTAACTCTCTTAAAAATGAAACCTCTATAACATTAGAAGTGGTAGATGGAAATTTAAAAATAGGAACCAAACATTCCTCTTCAATTTTAAAAACAGTTTCTTCGGAAGACTTTCCTTCAATACCTAAAATACCAAATGAAATAAGTTTTTCTTTACATACAAAAGAGTTTGTAACTGGTTTAAAGTCTGTATGGTACGCGGCTGCGATTAATAGTATGAAACCAGAGCTCGCAAGTATTTTAGTGTCATGTGATGGAGAAAATCTTATTTTTGCGACAACAGACTCTTTTAGACTTGCTGAAAAAAAAATACGAACAAAAACAAAACAATTTGATCCTATTCTTATTCCATATAAAAACGTACAAGAACTAGTTCGAATACTGGGTGAGTACGACAAAAACCTAGAAGTTCACGCTAATAAAAATCAAATATCGTTTATTTTTGAAGAAGTGTATCTAGTTTCTAGAATTATTGACGGCATTTTTCCTGATTATAAACAAATTATCCCTAAGGAATATAAAACTACCCTTACAGTACTTAAGGAAGATTTTTTAAATACATTAAAACTTGCAAATATATTTTCCGATAAATTTAATCAAATTACATTTGATATAGATTCTTCAAAAGGTGTTTGTAAAATACTTTCAACTAATACTGATATTGGAGAGAGTGTGAATATATTAGACGCTTCAATACAAGGGGAGAGTGTTTTGGTGAGTTTTAATTATAAATATATTACTGATTGCTTTCAATCTATAACAACCGACAGTGTTTCAATTTCTTTTAATGGGCCAAATAAACCAGCTGTTGTAAAACAGCATAATAACGACTCTTTCCTATATTTAGTGATGTCTACTAATAGATAGTTTTTTATATGAGAAATATAGGAGATTTTTTTAATAAATTTGAAAAACTTATTAAAGGAAGTGCTTTAAAGGATGAAATTATACAAGGGTCATTTTTTAAATATGGTTTTTCTATAACAAAAAAAGATTACTCTGTAAGAGGTGTTGTTTTATATGTAAAAAACATAAGTCCTGTTGTAAAAACAGAAATGTCTTTAAAGAAAAAGGATATTATGTTGTATATGCAGAAAAATGGGGTTACTACCATCTCTGATATACGTTAGTTGTTTAAGATTGTGAAAGTGACTTCTTGTTCTGTTTTATTGAAAATAGAATCATATACAGTGACACGTAAGGTATTTACCCCTTGTACTATACCAACATCTTTGGGTGTGAAAACAAAGAAGTTATTTAAACTTGATCCAATTAAACTATTATTAAGATAGTAATCAGCTTTTTTGAGATTATAAGCTCCTGTATAAGAGAATTGAACCATTAAACGGTCATTACCTGAAACAATTCTCCCTAAAGTAGGTTCTATTATTGAGATTATAGGTTTGTATTCTGGGTTATGTATAGTTTCATACTCTGTGGGTAAAACCTCAAAATTCTCAATAATACTGTTTTGAATTACCCATTTTCGTACACCATATTCCCATAAATTATACTGAGGGTCTGTTTGTGGATTTTTTGGTTTTTCACCAAGTACACTTTCCGTATCAATCCAATGAAGAATGTTGTGTATACCACCAGAAGTTTTTTCAGCTAATGTTTCTTCAGGTGTGTATATTGTTGCTAATTTTCCAGATACCGTGTCTATTAAAATTGAATCTCCACCTCTCCATTCTCCACGAAGTGTTGGTTTTAATTCTAATGAGTGTGTATTTGTTATAGCCTCAAAAGGCTCATTTTTGATTTCTGAGAGTGCTTTGTTCATAAAAGCATTCCACATTGGGGCAATAATAAAACCAGCAACCTTTTTATCCATAGGAGAATTATCATTGTTTCCAGCCCACGCACCGACAGAGATATTTGGTGTGTATCCAACAATCCACGCATCACGGTAATCGTTTGTTGTACCTGTTTTTACCGCCACATCGTGGCCAGGGAAGTATAAGAAGGATCTTTCTCCAAAAGCTGGTGTTCGGGCTGTATTATCATTTAAAACGTCTGAAATAGTGAGGGCTATTTCTTTTTGCAACACTCGAACTTCTTTTTTTGTATACGACTCAAGTATATATCCCTCAGAATCTTTTATTTCAAGGATTGCTGTGTGGGGATTTTTCAAACCATTATTCGCAAAAACACCATACGCAGAAGTGATTTCTAAAGGAGTTACTTCACCACCTCCTAAAACTAATGTAAGTCCGTACCGCCCTATGTTTTCAAGACTTTGTACACCCATATCTTTTGCAAGTCTTAATACATTTTTCATACCAGCAAGATAGAGTGTTTTTATAGCAGGTACGTTTATGGATTGAGCAAGAGCATTTCTCATAGTAATAGGACCTCTATATACTCCATCATAGTTTTGAGGCTTGTAACAAACAGCACTTGAGTATTTTTGTGTGCCATCAGGGTTACATTCAGTTGAGAATTCTGTTTGTACATCAAATAAAACTGTTTCAGGGGTATATCCCTTCATGAAAGCTGTTGCGTACGCAAAAGGCTTAAAAGCGGATCCTGGCTGTCGTTTCGCGAGGGTTACATTGAAGTTGCCGTCAATTTCTTTATCAAAATAATCACGTGAGCCAACCATAGTGAGAATACCCCCTGTTTTAGGGTCTACTGCAACTAAAGCTGCATTTGACGCATTAAATTTTTTCTCATTTTCAAGTGCGTATGTTTTTACGATTTCTTCTGCTTTTTCCTGAAGATTGTAATTAAGGGTTGTGATAACTCTTAGACCACCCTCTTCAAGAATTTTTTGCCCATACTTCTTTTCAAGATATTCCTTAACAAACAAAACAAAATGAGGTGCTTTTATTCCAAAACTTTCTCGAGGTCTAAATTCAATATTTTCAGCAACTGACTTTGTGTATTCTTCTTGGTTTATAAATTCATGCTTAAGCATTTCTTTTAACACAAGGTTTTTACGGTCTTCCAAAGCTTGTCGGTTATTACCATAAGGGGAGTAGTAAGTAGGTGCTTGTGGAAGAGCTGCAACATAAGCAGATTCAGTTAAACTAAGATCTTTCGCGCTTTTTCCAAAAAAAGCCTGACTTGCTTCTTCAACACCATACAAACTTCCTCCATACGGTATTTCATTAAGGTAAAAATTAAGAATGGAATCCTTTTCCATTACACGTTCAAGTTTTAAGGCAAGTACCCACTCTTTTAATTTTCTTGAAACAGCTTTTTCATTTGTAAGAAGTGAGTTTTTTACAACTTGTTGGGTTATTGTTGAACCACCTTGTCCGCTTAAAAGTTTTCCACTCAACAAGTTGGTGAGAACAGCGCGTACTATAGCTGTTGGTTTAATACCGTTATGTTCGTAGAATTCAGTATCTTCAATTGCAATTGTTGCGTTTTTTACATGTCGAGATATGTCAGAAAAGGGGATGATGGTTCTTTTTATGTTTTGAAATACATCATAAAGGAGTATTTCACCTGTGCTGTCGTAAATTTTTGTTGACTGAGTGATTTTGCGCTCCTCAAAAGAGTTTAAGTCAGGCATTTTAAAGGTTGATATCCACAAGAAGACAAAACCACTAAGGAGTATGAAAATAACACCACCCCAAAGGGTGAGTGTAATAAGGAGTTTTTTTAACCACCCCTCCTTCTTCTTTTTTTGAAAACGACGAGGTATAAATTTTTGCAAAAGACTCATATAAGTACATCCTATCACGAAGTAAGTTGCCTATTCTAGCTTAGAAAAACAGCACAAACTGTGATACATTAAGATTATGTTTTTCAAGAAAAAGACTATTATAACTGACTCAAATAAGATTAATGACCTACTTACTCGAGGTGTTGAAGATGTTTTTGTTAAAGAAAGCTTAGAGAAGAAACTTAGGTCTGGAAAAAGACTTAGAGTAAAACTTGGTTTTGATCCAACAGGGTCGCAAATTCATATTGGTAATGCTGTAACTCTCCGTAAACTGAAAGCTTTTCAGGATTTAGGTCACGAAGCAGTTTTTATTACTGGTGATTTTACTGCACGTATTGGAGACCCTTCAGATAAACTTTCTAAGCGCCCAATGTTAAATGCTTCAGAGATACAAAAAAATCTCAAAACATACAAAATACAAGTTGGTAAAATTATAGACCTCTCTTCTGCTGAATTTTACTTCAACAGTACATGGCTTTCTAAGTTAACTTTTGAAAAGGTTGCTGAGCTCGCAGAAACATTTTCGGTTCAACAAATGTCCAGTAGGCGTAATTTTAAAGATCGTATTGATAAAGGTGAAGAAGTATCACTCCGAGAGTTTTTATACCCCCTCATGCAAGGATACGATTCAGTTATGGTTGAAGCTGATGTAGAAATAGGAGGATTTGACCAGCTTTTTAATGTAAAAGCAGGACGAACAATTCAAAAATATTTTAATCAAGAAGAGCAAGATGTATTAACTACAAAAATGCTTCTGGGTACAGATGGAAGAAAGATGTCTAAGAGTTGGGGTAATGTCATAAATGTTGGAGATGAACCAGCTCAGATGTTTGGAAAAATAATGTCCATTAAAGATGAGCTTATTAGTGATTATTTATTATTATGTACAGATACTCCAGAAGGGGAGATACAGGATTTTGAGAGTCATATTAAAAATGGAACAAATCCAAAAGATATTAAGATGATTCTTGCGTATAGAGTGGTTGAAATATATCACGGAGAAGATATGGCAACACAAGCACAATTTGATTTTATAGAAACTTTTAAAAAAGGAGGTGTTCCACAAAATATACAAACAATACACGTTGCAAAAGAAACCCTTTTGGGAGATGTGCTTGTTGAATCAAATATACTTTCTTCAAAAAGCGAATGGAGGAGACTTGTTGATGAGGGTGCGATTGCAAAATTACCTGAAGGTAGAAAAATAACAGATCCGTATAGTAAGGTTGAGTCAGGAGATTTTAAAATAGGTAAAAAAAGATTTATAAAGATTGAGATTGTATAAGATGTGTTATCTTCAATCGCAATAAAAAAACCGCCCTGAAGGGCGGTTTTTTTATTATTCAGAGTCTTCAGAGTCTTCTTCTTTGTCCTCCTCGTCTTTGTCTGCATCGTCCTCCTCGTCCTCTTCGTCCGCATTATTCACATCTTTTTCTTCTTCGCTCATAGTATGATTTTTTTAAAAAAATAAAAATTAAACGACCATATCCTTTTCAGGATTCCTCATTTGTATCAGATATTGTTTTTTTTGCAAATAGGTGTTTGGTGTGGATAAGTTAGGAGAGGTTTATTTTTCGACAGGCACTATGAGTTAAGGCAATAGCGATTGCATCGTACTCATCATCAAGATCTATTTTTTTTGTAAGGGTAATGAGTTTTGGGATCATAAGAATAATGGCTTTTTTGTCACTTTTACCGTAACCAGTTGTGGCGTTTTTTATCTGAGCAGGTGTGTATTCAAACGTTGTAAGTCCTCCGCGAATTGCAGTAAGGAGTAGGGCACCACGTGTTTCAGCAACCATAAAGGCAGTTTTCTGATTGGTATTAAAGAAAAGTGTCTCTATAGCCATTTCTGTCGGTTTATGTTCTATAATAAGAGATTCAATCTCTTTCGCTATAACAAAAATTCTTTCGGATATTCCAAGTTCTTTTTTTGTGGTTATGCATGTAGAAAAAACTAAAATATCTTTAGAATTATTTTTTTCGATAATAGAAACACCTAATCGTCCATATCCAGGATCTATACCTAAGATTCGTAAAGGTTTTTTATTCAGCATTTGTGTAGACATGTTGAACGTCATCATTCTCTTCAAACTCCTCAACCAACAAATCTAGTTTTTCTACATCAGCTTCTTCAAGTGGAATGGTGGTGTTTGGAGTAAAGCCATCTTCTGTTTTATTAAATGCCCAAAGCGCTGATCCTGGGTTTGCTACAACGAAGCCATTTTTTGAAAAAATATGACGTATTTCTTGAGCTGTTTTATTTCTATTACTACTTAACGTTTCAATAATAAGAGCACACCCCCCATACCCATAACCCTCGTAGGTGATTGATTCGAGTGACTCCACATCATTGGACAGTCCTTTTTTCACCGCTCTTTCAATGCTGTCATTTGGCATATTTGACTCACGAGCTTTTCGAATAACATTTTCTAAATTTGGTGAAGAGGTGTTTCCACCTGATTTTTGTGACTCCATAGTAATGAGTCGAGAATATTTCGAGAATATCTTACTTTTTTTCGCATCCGTTAATGCTTTCTTGTGCTTTATTTTTGAATATTTATTATGTCCTGCCATAAAGAGAGATTAAAAATAAAAGATAATAAAATAAAGACTACAATAGTTTCTTTTGTTTTAGTTTTAAATGCTCGTATGCTTTCGGTGTTGCAACGCGTCCTCGTGAGGTTCGGTCAATAAAACCAATTTGAAGAAGGTAGGGTTCATTAAATTCTTCAAGGGTTCCTGGATCTTCTGATAAGGCAGCTCCCAAGGTATTGAGTCCTACTGGGCCACCATCAAACTTGGTTATAAGTGCCTCGAGGAATAACCTATCTGAAGGAGAAAGTCCAAGGGTATCTATACCTAAAAGTTCAAGAGCGTCTATGACAACGGTAGGTTCAATATTTTTTTTATGAACTTGAGCATAGTCTCGAACTCTTTTTAATAAATGATTAGCTGTTCGAGGTGTTCTCCTGCTTCTTTTTGCAATATGGTTTGCGCTTTCTGCGTCTAGTTGTATTCCAAGTATGGTCGCTGAACGAGTAATGATTTTTTCTATTTCAGGTTCTGTATAAAACTCAAGTCTAAAAAAACCGCCAGAAAAACGTGATCGGAGAGGGGAAGAAATAAGTCCAACGCGCGTTGTTGCAGCGATGAGTGTGAATGGAGGAAGTTCGAGCTGGATTGTTCGAGCGGAAGGGCCTTTGCCGATAATAATATCCAAAGATCCTGACTCCATTGCGGGGTAGAGTATTTCTTCAACTGTTTTGTTTAAGCGGTGGATTTCGTCTATAAAAAGAATATCTCCCGAAGAAAGATTTGTCAGAACAGAGGCAAGATCACCAATTTTTTCTATAGCAGGTCCTGAGGTTACTTTCATTTGAGCACCCATCTCTTTTGCTATTAAATGGGCTAGAGTTGTTTTGCCAAGTCCTGGAGGTCCATAAAAAAGAATATGCTCCGGTGGATGTTTTCTTTCTTCTGCAGCCTTAAGGAGAATCTGAATATTTTTCTTGGTGTTTTCTTGTCCAATATAATGAGCCCAACCATCAGGTCGTAATGTTTGGTCTAAAAAATCCCTATCTTTTATTTCTACCTCACCCTCTTGCTTTTCTTTTTGTGTCATGATAACTTTTGTCCTTGCGCATTAGGCGCTTTTTTCTTTGAAAGTATATCATTTAAAATACTAAAAGTCTTAGATTTTTAGTATTTTAAAATCCTTATGTAAAGCCGTTTAATACGTAGAGTCCTTGACTTTTTATTTGTAACGTGCTAGTATCTTAATATTGAAAATTAAATAGAAGATTTGTTATCCAAACCACAAATCTCTAAGCAAAGAGGTCTCTGACCTATTAGCTTATTCTCGAGGACCTTTTGGTGCCTGCTTCGCGCAAGATCTCTGAAAGTATCCTTAGAAAGTTCGCTAGCTTTTAGTCTCGTATTGAAAGTATTGCTTAGAGATTTGTGTTTTGGAATTGAAAGAGCATCCGTAAGGGTGTTTTTTTGTTTCTCTCAAAACATTATCGCTCTAACAGACCAGATTTTCAACCTTTTTTAGTACTCAACAATAGTGCTTGCTCCCTGTACAGAATTATTACCAACGTAGAGTGGGTGAAATAGAAAATATAGCGAATGAAGTTCTGTTTTAAGGAGAGGTGAGGGCTTTATTGTGATTGCGGAGAATACTCCGAAGTTTTGCTTTAAGGTATTCTCCGCACATTAAAAAAAGATGTTGATAGGAATGAATCTCCCGCAACAAAGTTTTCCTCGTCGCCTCGCCCAACACTGCAACGCTCTACATTATGGATAGGATGGGGTAAAACTTTATTTCTCACTATCAAGGTCAATAACACGAGAAAGTTCAGTAAGAGAAGTTGTTCCGTTTAGTATTTTTAATACTCCATCTTGAGCCATAGTAAGAAGGTGTTGTGGTTCAGCTGCTTTTCTAATTTCACGTTCACTTGGATTTTGATTCACTACTGTTTCGATATTTTCATCAGTAAGAATTGCTTCATAAATACCGATTCGTCCCTTGTATCCACTAAAGTTACATTTCTCACATCCGTCTGTTTTCCAAACGGTCTCTGTTGTAACTCCTTCTAAATATGTTTTGTCTGAAATATGAGAGATGACTTTTTCAATAATGTCTTTATCTGTTCCTTCAAGTGGAATTTCTTTTTTACAAAACTGACAGAGTTTTCGCAGAAGTCTTTGAGCCAATGAAACCGTTATAGCTGAGGTAATAACTTTTGAATTAACCCCCAGATCAATGAGGCGAGGGAATGATCCTGCAGCGTTATTAGTGTGAAGGGTAGAGAATACCAAGTGACCAGTTAAAGCTGCGTTAATCGCAATTTCAGCCGTTTCAGAGTCTCTGATTTCACCCACCATAATAACGTCAGGGTCTTGTCGAAGTGAACTTCGTAGTCCTTCAAGAAAGGTGTAGCCTTTCTCTTCATTTGTTTGAGTTTGAACAATACCAGGAAGGTGGTATTCGATAGGGTTTTCAATGGTAATTATTTTAATTTCTGGGTTGTGTATTTTTCGCAGAAATGCGTAGAGGGTTGTGGTTTTACCAGAGCCAGTAGGGCCGGTTGTGAGGATCATGCCGTTTGGCTTTTTGAGTGCTTTTTCGAGCTCAGCGAGAAGTCGAGGGTGAATACCAAGCTCCTCAAGAGGAACTGCAATTGATTTTGGATTAAGAACACGAAGTACGATTGATTCACTATATGCCCCTGGAAGCATTGAAGTTCTGATTTCAATATCATCTTCTCCAACTTTAATACTAAGGCGTCCATCTTGAGCACTGTCTTTTACATTTAATTTGAGACCAGAAAGTAGCTTTATTCGTGAAAGAATTAGTTTAAAGGTTTCACTATCAAACTTCGTTACATCGGTGAGTACTCCATCAAGACGGTATCTGAGACGTACATAATCTTCTTCAGGTTCAATGTGGATATCAGATGATCCAGTGGCAATAGCTCCTGCGAGAATGATTTCTACGATACGAGAAACTCGATAGGCTTTTTTCATTGAAAGGGTCTCTTCAATAAGTTTTTGAACATCCTTAAGGCTTTTTACTTCTTTTAGAAATGTGACGATTTCTTCGTTTGAAATATCAAGAGATCCACTTTTTGTTTCAAATGAAAACGAAAGGTCTTTGTAGCGATCCCAGATTTTCGCGAGACTTTGTCTAGAAACCATAAAAATATGTGGAATATAGCCACGTTTTTTTAAATCTTCTATAAATTCTAATGCTTTAGGGTTTTGTGGAGAGAGAACTGCGACAGAAATATTTTTTTTGTCTTGAACATTAAACACCGCAACGTCGCGAGCTCGGGCTTCTTCTTCTTTGACAATACGAAGGGCGTCCATATCAATAGGGAGGAGGGTAAGGTCTGCATACGCAACGTCATACTTTTCTGAAAGTAATCGGGCGAGGTCTTCTTCTTCGCCACGGCGAAGTTCTTCTAGTTTTTTTGTTTGCTTTTCTTCGTCAAATTGTGGAACCATGGAGAAATTGTAGCATAGGAAGAGAGTAAAGATTAAGGAGAAAAGAGTAAAGAAAGAGTAAAATTAAGAGGTTTTTACGATAAAGTTTTTACCTCGTCTTATCACCACTGCAAGCAGGTAGGGTATTAGGCAAGATAACAAGGAAAACTTTGTTGGATAAGTGTCGGCTCCGCCGACTTTTCCTGTATATGTGGATCGGACCCCGAAGCAGAGTTTCGGAGTATTCTCCGCAATTGCAATAAAAGAGAGAAGAGTAAAGATAAAACTTGCCTGCGGGCAAAGTAGAGATAAAAAATAAAACTATGTGCTATTTTTTATATAAAAAACCCCACAAAGTTCCGAAGAACTTCGTGGGGCGCCATGGCTGGCATTTTTATGGCTGATAGTTGGGGAGCCGCACAGCTCCCCCTCCTTGAAACACCTGAACCCATTCCCCTCGAGAGTTTTGAATGATTTTCGAGGGGGGAAGGGATGTTTGGGGTGCGGGTTGCTCACCTTGGCAGGTTGCTGGTCCCGATGTCGCCTTAACAAGGCCGAACGCTTGGGCGATTGGCCCAAGGATCGGCGGCGCGGCATGATTCGCCGGTGGCACGTATGTTGTGACTCGTGTCACAACACCGCGGGCAACTACCTGCCGGCTCCGGTCACCGATCCGCACATAGTGCGGGTCCCTCTGGACTGAGGTATTAGCGCGGAGAAGACGATCCTTCTCGCGGTAGTACTCCTCGTACCGCCTCTCCCCAAAGGAGTACCGAATGTTTGCCTGGACCACACCGTCCACACGATTGTGGTGGTAGTAAGTCCCTTGAACAATTGGGCGATCCTCAGCTTGAAGGCTGGAGGAGAGCGCGAGAATTACGACGATTGCGAGGAACTTCAACATGGGCTTATCTTTTCGTGAAAAGCCGTTTTTTTGATGGGCGGGTATGAACATTTCATTCCCTAACCTCTATATATATTATATCATATTTTATACCAATAAGTCAAGTTATATAAACCCTTGAATAGAGCCCTATATGATAAGATTAAAATAATGATACAGACTCACAATATTGAGGAATTTAAGAATATAGCAAAGAGTTTTGTTGTGAGTTTAAAACCGCAAGAGACAGCTTCTGTTGTTGGTCTTTCAGGAAACTTAGGAAGTGGAAAAACAACATTTACTCAGGAAATTGCACGAACTCTCGGTGTAACGGAAACAGTTACAAGTCCAACATTTGTTATTGAGAAAATTTACAAACTTCCCGAAGAAAGTGGTTTTAAACATTTGATACACATAGACGCATATCGTTTAGAAAAAGAAATAGAACTTCTTCATTTGGGTTGGGAAGAGATTGTTAGAGATCCTTACAATTTGATTTTGATCGAATGGCCAGAAAAAGTTTCAGGAATTATGCCAAAAAATGCTATGTACATTACATTTACTTTTATAGATGAAAACACAAGGGAGATACATATAAAAAATGAAAGATAAAAAAGAAAAAACAAAGAAAGACGAAAGTGGAAAGGTACGCGACATTAAACGTCTTGTACTGCTCGACGCTCATGCAATTATTCATCGGGCATATCATGCGCTCCCTGACTTTTCTTCAAGTAAGGGCGCTCCAACAGGAGCACTCTATGGTGTTTCAGCAATGCTTTTAAAAATTGTTGCTGATTTAAAACCAGACTACATTGTTGCTTGTTACGATTTGCCTGGGCCAACATATCGTCATGAAGCATATGAAAACTATAAAGCAGGTAGAAAAAAAGCAGATGACGCACTTGTAACACAACTTGAAAGCTCCAAGAATATTTTCACAGCGTTTAATATTCCAATGTATTCTGTCGCTGGTTTTGAGGCTGACGACATACTCGGAACAATTGTTGAAATACTTAAGGATGATACTGATGTAGAAATTATTATTGCTTCTGGCGACATGGATACACTCCAATTAGTTTCAGGTAAACAGGTTCAAGTCTTTACTTTAAAGAAAGGTATTAACGATACGATTTTATATGATGAGAAAGCGGTGAAGGATAGGTTTGGTTTTGGTCCTGAACTTATTCCTGACTATAAGGGTTTTAGAGGAGATCCTTCGGACAATATTATTGGGGTAAAAGGAATTGGAGAAAAGACAGCAACAATTTTACTTACAACATGTGGCACAGTTGAAGATGTATATACAACACTTGAAAAAAGTCGAGAGAAACTAGAGAAGGCTGGTCTTACAAAAAGAATTATCGACTTACTTATTGAAAACAAAGAGGAGGCGCTCTTTAGTAAAATGCTTGCAACGATTCGTCGCGATGCACCAATTGAATTTAGTTTGCCCCAAAAACCATGGAAGGAAGATTTTAATGCAGAGCCAGTACTGAAGCTTTTTAAAGAGTTGGAATTCAGAACACTTGGTGAGCGAGTTAGAAATCTTGATGGAAACATAGAGAAAAAAGAAATTGTGATAGAGGATATTGATCCAAAAGAACTAAAAGAGGCGAGTGTTGCGCTCTGGCTTACTAATTCAAACATTCTCGATCCAGATACAAAAGACATGTTGCAGTTTTCTGATACTGGATCGTTTAAAGAAGCTCAAACACATATTTTTTCTGAATTACACAAACAAAACCTTGAAAGTGTTTTCAATAATATAGAAAAACCACTTATTCCTGTCTTGGAAGATATGGAGAAGTGGGGAATTAAGGTTAATAAGGCTTATTTAGAAAAGTTGTCAAAAACATATCACAAAACAGTTGAGGTTCTCCAAAAAAAGATATGGGAGCTTGCGGGGATTGAATTTAATATCAGTTCTCCAAAACAGATGGGAGAAATTTTATTTGAGAGACTTCAGTTAAAGATAAAAAATCAAAAAAAGACAGGTACTGGTGCAAAATCAACTAAAGAGTCTGAGCTTGAAAAGATAAAGGATATGCATCAGATTGTTCCTGCTGTACTTGAGTATCGGGAACTTACAAAGTTGCTTTCAACATACATAGACAGTATTCCTAAACTTCTTGATAAAGAGAATCGTCTCCACAGTCATTTTCTGCAAGCGGGAAGTAGTACTGGACGTATGGCATCTCAAGATCCAAATATTCAAAACATTCCAATTAAAACAGATCTAGGAAGGGCAATTCGAAATGCTTTTATTGCAGAGGAAGAGTTTGAATTGGTAGCGATTGATTATTCTCAAATTGAATTACGGGTCGCCGCTATATTGTCTAAAGACAAAAAACTTATTGATATTTTTAAATCTGGAGGTGATATTCATGCATCAGTTGCAAGTTCGGTATTCAATGTTCCCCAAGATAAGGTTGATCATGAAATGAGAAGGAAGGCTAAGGTTATAAACTTTGGAATTCTCTACGGTATGGGTGTGAATGCTCTGAAAGTAAATTTGGACACTTCACGAGAGGAGGCTCAGCAATTTCTGGCAAGTTATTTCAATACCTTTAAAACATTGGCAGATTATTTGCATGAAGTAAAAATTGAGGCAACAAAAAATGGGTATACAGAAACTTTATTTGGCAGAAAGAGATATTTTGAAGGTCTCAAGTCATCATTGCCGTTTGTGAGAGCTTCTGCAGAGCGTATGGCTATTAATGCGCCGATTCAAGGAACCGCTGCGGACATAATTAAAATTGCTATGGTTAAGGTCGCTGAGTATGTGAATGCAAAGAAAATAGAAAAAAGCGTCAAGATGCTACTTCAAGTTCATGATGAATTAGTTTTTGAGATTAAGAAAGGGGAGGTGGGTGGGGCGGTTAAAGATATAAAGAAAATTATGGAATCAGTACTTTCAAATGAACAGTCTTTGGGCGTTCCAATTATTGCCAACGCTAAGGCTGGAAAAAATTGGGGGGAGATGGAAAGTGTTTAGCTTGTAACGTGTAATATTGTGTTACATGTTATACGATACATGGTATATGTTGTATCTTTTTCACGGAAATAATACAGTAAAAACTCACGACAAAGCATATAGCTTGGCGCAAAATTTACTTGCTAAAAAACCTGACGCTTCAATCTTTACCTTAAATACTGAAGGTTGGCATAAAGATCGTTTAGTTGAGTTATTGCAAAGCCAAGGTTTGTTTATGGGTAACTATATTGTATGTGTTGATATTCGGGCATTTAGTGCTGATGACCTTGCGACTGTTGTAGATTTTGCAAAAGATATGAAAAATTCATCGCATGTATTTATTATTCTAAGTACCTCTGTATCAAAAAAAACACTTCAAGCTTTTGAAAGACATGCTGATAAAATTCAAGAATATTCAGATGTTGCAAGAGAAGATAAAAGAGATTTTCGTTTAACTGACACTCTAGTTCTAAAGGATAAGAAAAAACTTTGGACTCTGTATCGGGAAGCTTTGGCCTTAGGAAAAGAGATAGAAGAAATTCACGGGCTTTTGTATTGGCAGGTTAAAAATATGCTTTTGGTGAGTAAATCAAAAAATCCAGAAGAAGCAGGTTTAAAACCTTTTGTTTTTTCTAAAACAAAACAAGCTCTACAAAAATATAAAATAGAAGAGATTGAAAATCTCTCATTTAATATGGTCCGTGTATATCACGAAGCAAGACAAGGTAGGGTTGATTTTGAAGTAGGACTAGAAAGGGTGTTACTGTCTTTGTAGATAAGAATAGACTTTTTGTATTTTTCTGTTATATTTTTCTTACAACCCTTTGTGGTTTTTTGAATATCCGCCTATAGCTCAGCTGGTAGAGCAGCTCCCTTTTAAGGAGAAGGTCCTAGGTTCGATTCCTAGTGGGCGGACAAGTGTTAAGAAAATCCAAATTATTTTGGATTCTGTATCTATGAAAAATTCAGAAATTTTTTTAATTCTCCACAATATCCGAAGTGTCCATAATGTGGGTTCTTTATTTCGAACCGCTGATGCTGTGGGTGTACATAAAATATTCCTAACAGGGTATACTCCAACACCACTCGATCGTTTTGAGCGTCCTCGCAAGGATTTTATAAAAGTTTCCTTGGGCGCCGAAAAGGAAGTTTTATGGGAAAAGGTAAGTAATGTGAAATTACTCATTGAGCGTCTTAAAAAAGAAGGTGTTTTTGTATCTGCTGTTGAGCAAGATACTAAGTCTGTTAATTTTAAGAATGCGGATAAAAAATCCCCACGAGCCTTACTTCTTGGAAATGAAGTAGAGGGTATTTCAAGAGATATTTTAGATATTTGTGATGAGATTATTGAAATACCTATGAAGGGGACAAAGGAGTCTCTCAATGTGTCGGTTGCAGGAGGAATTGCTCTTTTTAGTATTACCTAAAAGTAACTAAAGCGACTGTTTTTCCTAGGTTATCAAGAAGTACTATAGTTTCACGTTTTTGTTTCCAAAGTGATTCATCTCTACCAAGATAAACTCGCCATTCTTTTTTATAAAAATCAGCATCATTTTTGTGGGTATTAATACAGGAGCTGTATGTCATTTTTTCTAAAATAAAATTCCGACATTCAAACGTAAAATTAGATGGAAGAGAATTTACTTCCGTGCGACATTTTGGAAATCTATCAATAAAATCAAAACAAGAATCATTAACAGGACTTGTTGGTATTTTATTTACTTCGTCTCGTGCAAGGGGGCACTCTTGTCGAATTGAAGGTGTAAATGAAAGAAATTGTGAGTGATAGCCCGAACACGCATTAACCTTGAAGCTTATTCCCATCGGTGATCTTCCTGTTGAAATATAGGCTTTGTCGTTTGGGTTAAGGTAGATGTCACTTTCAGGATTTTGTGACTGAGGAAAAAATAGATACACACCTTGTTTAATTGAGACATTTTTGTTTGTGGAAAGGCTTTTTAGTTGCCAGCCAGTTATGTTTATAGGTTCTTTGTTTTTTGAAGAGGCTTCTAGGGTTATGTATTCTTTTATAGGGTCGCTCGATGCTCTTCCAGAAATTCTCATTGAAATACTTCCTTTATAAGTTGAGGCATTTTGATTTTCTTCTAGTTTTGTAATCTCTTTTGCTATTTCTTCAACACTCCGTTCAATTTTTTTTATTTCTTGAGCAATAGTTTTTTCAGTTACTGGTTTATTTGTGGTTGGATTTCTGTTTACAGAACTACCGTTTGCAGAGCTTCCACTTGAAAAAACAGGAACTTTATTTTGTGTTCCGGAGCTTTTTGCTCCACCAGAAAGAAGTGCAGCAATGCCAATGCCGATAAAAAATACCACAAATAATACGTCATTACCTTTCATTTTTTTGGTCTGTTTATTAATTTACTACCTACTATTTACTAAATAACTCTTGGTGTATGTCGCAAAAGTGAGCGCTACGTCCTCCTACAATAATCCTTTTCATAATACCACCACAGCCTTTTTTAAGGCAGGGAACATTTTTTCTTTGATAAGCCATATGTTTCCCGTGGAATTTTCCAGGGTTTCCAGATGGATCTCTATAGTCTGAAGTAGAGTCTCCACCTAAACGTATTCCTTTAGAGAGTGTGTGTTTCAGTGCCTTAAACAAAGGTCGGATCTTTGTTAGGGGAATATTTTTTACTTTTTCAGTTGGGTGGACCCCTCCACGCCATAGTATTTCATCAGAATAAATATTTCCAATACCAGAAATGATAGTTTGATCCATAAGAACTTGTTTAATTTTTCCTTCGGGTTTTAAGAAAAGTCTTTCGGAGAATTTTTTAAAAGTAAAAGTTTTTTCTAATGGTTCAGGACCGAGTGTGTGTAGGTGTTTTGTTTCCATAATACCCTCGGTGTTTTCAAGAGTAACTTTTGCAAATTTACGAACGTCAGACAGGGCTAGGTGTGTGCCGATGTGCCCAAGTTTTGCTTTCGGATTAGAAAAAGAAAAAACCAAATGAACGAAGCGATTAAAAGGATCCCAGAGAGGGGAGTTTTCTTTTTCGTTTGGAATCCATATTTCATTTTTCCATTTCTTGTTAATTCCACTATTGGAAATTGCATCTACTTTTTGGTACTGACCAAAAAGTAGATGTCCTGTCATCTTCATGTGAATTAAAATAGTCTTTTTACTTTGCCCAAGCTTTGCTTTCGGGTTTCTAAGATTGATTAAAATATTTTTTGCTCGGCGAGTGACGGATATGATTTTTGCACCAGCCACATCTTTTTTAAATAATTCAAAATATTTTTCATTTTTTATCTGTGGTTTTCCTTTATAAACAGGGGAGAAGTAATCTGTCCACACATCAGAAATAACAAGCCCAGAGATGAGCCTGTTTAAGTGAGTTACTGTGGTGTGTACTTCAGGTAGTTCTGGCAAATTAGCTTTTAGCTGAGAGCTGTTAGCTTCTAGCAAATTAAAAATAATATTTGAACAATACTACCTTTAACTATAAAATTCTAGGTTTTTTAAAAAGAAAAAAGTAATGAGCTTAGTATTAAAAAATTTTTATTTTAAATGAATTACCTAAGAACTCTACTTATATAGAGGAAATGATAGGTATGCAACCTGTGATTCTTAGTGGAAATATAAATAAAATTAAGAAATAGTTATAAATAACAAATTTGTTATTGGATATTTGTAATATTCCGCAGCTCCTCTAGAGCCACTGTCGCATCATCCCATGGAGTCTTGTTTCCGCTTGCTCCCATAATATATGGATCAGTTCCTTTGCCGGTAATAAGTACTGCAATTTTTTTATCAGGATGTTCTATTTTTATTTTTAAAGCTCGTTTAAAAGCTGTTTTAATTGCTTCACGTCTATCGAGAATTACTTCAGGTATATTTTTTTGAAAACCCTTTACCATATCAGCAATAATTTTTTTAGGATCTTCATCGTATGGATCTTCGTTTGTAAGTACTACATGCGCACAGTAAGTATCGGCTGTTCGAGCCATACCAGGTCTTTTCCATACATCTCGTCCTCCGCCAGTATTTCCCAAAACTCCTACTAATAATTTTCCTTTAAATGATTTATAGAGTTGTTCAAGTGAATCAATGGTGTGAGCGTAATCAATCACAACCTCAAAAGGATCTTTTGCTATAACATGACGTCTTCCGGGTATTTCAATGAAGTTTTCAAGAGCTGTTTTAATAGTTGCCATTGAAACGTCTTGTGTTTGAGCAAAAGCAATTCCTGCGAGCATGTTATAAAGATTAAATTCTCCATGAAGTCTCGATTGGATTGCTGTGTTGTTTATACTAAACAAAATACCAGTTTCGCGTTCTTGGTAAGGTATTGCATCTTCTTTTGAAAAAATATATTTCTCTCGTACTTTTATAGAGAGAAATTTTCGAGACTCTTCATTGTCTCCATTTACAATAAAAACCTTCCTTTTTTTATTTGATTTTTCAAGGCTTTTAGCAATTTGGAATTTTGCTTGTATGTAGTTTTTGTATGATCCATGAGACTCAATATGCTCAGGTGAGATGTTGGTTAGGATGAGGGCGTCGAGGGCGATAAACTTATGTCTAAACTGCTTTACTCCCTCAGAGGTCATTTCGAGTACGATCCAGTCACATTTTTGTTTAACAGCTTTTCGTATAAATTTTTGTAGGAAAAAACGACCAGGCATGGTCATTTTGTACATATTACGAACTGATTCGTCACCAATTTTAAATCGGAGTGTTCCAGCTAGTGCGGTTTTTAAACCTGCTTCTTCCAGAATCGAATTAACAATTTCTGCTGTACTTGTTTTGCCTTTGGTTCCAGTTATTGCAATTATTTTTATTTCTCGCGAAGGAAACCTGTACACAAGAGCACTTATAAAAGCGAGTGCATAGTGATATCTCGGTTTTAAAGCCTTTTGTAGTTTTTCAGGGAGTATTTTTTTAAAAAGTGAGATCATATTATTATTTTCCTCCACCCAAGAACTTAAGTGCATACTTAATCTTTTCGGCTGTTCCAGAAATAGTTTTCGGTATTGCGTCCAGTGCCTCTTTTACGTCTTTGTGAGAATAGCCAAGCGACTTAAGTGCCTCAAGCGTTTCAACTTCATCTTTAAGATTACTTCCTTTGTACTCTTTTTCTTTAAACTTGTCACGAAGCTCGAGAACTATTTTTTGGGCAGTTTTTTTACCAATACCTGATACTTGCACCAAGTGAGAGATTTCACCCGAAGACGCTGCTTCTATGAGACTTTCAAGAGTTGCTGTATTAAGTATGCCAAGAGCTGTTTTTGGTCCTATGCCTGAGATAGAAATAAGAAGTTCAAAAAAATCTAACTCTTCTCGGTTTTTAAAGCCAAAAAGGTCATTCGCGTCTTCTCGAATTGCATTGTATGTCCAAAGTGAGAGGGTAGAATCTTTCTTGCTTAAGAGGGTATTGTTTAAAACAAACACTTTGTAACCAATACCGTTATTTTTCAAGATTATATGTCTGTCTCCTTCATGAATCATTATCCCTTCTATAAAAGCGATCATGGTGTAAGTATACCGTTAAGCAGCGTCTCTAAACAGGTTGTCTTTTTAAAAAGCTTGTGTTAGGATATCGCCCATGCCGATCACAACATCTGCAAAAAAAGCTCTTAGGTCAAGTGCGCGCAAGCGTGTATATAATCTTGCTCGAAAAGACAATGTAACAAATGCTTTAAAGCAGTTTAAAAAACTCATTGCTGAGAAGAATAAAGAAGAGGCAAAAAAAGCCCTCTCTTTGGTTTATAAAGCTTTAGATAAAGCTTCAAAATCTGGACTTCTAAAGAAAAATACAGTTTCAAGAAAGAAGTCTAGACTCGCTCTTTCTCTGAAACGTCTCGCATAAAAAATCCACCAAAACTTTGGTGGATTTTTTAATAGGATAAAACTCTGACATGATAGTATGATGAATATATGAATGAAGAAGTTTTTTTCTCTTGGACAACTCCAGAATATATATATCAAAAGAAAACAACAGATTGGTACTGGTCAGTGATCCTTATTGCTGGAGCTGGTGCTATGTCTTCTTTTTTATTGGGTAACGTACTTTTTGCGCTCGTAATACTTATTGGTGTATTTGCTTTGTTGATGTATTCAGCACGAACACCAAGTATTATTGATGTTGAAGTACTGTCTTTTGGTATTCGGGCAGGTAAGTATATTTATCCATTTCATGAAATGGAAGGATTTTGGATTGCACTCTATCATTCACACGAAAGACTTCTGTTAAAATCTAAGAAAAGATTTGCTCCACTTATATCAATTCTTATACCAGAAGATGTTCCACTTGAAGAACTCCAAGCTTTTCTGAGGGAACGTGTAAAAGAAGAGGAATTGCAAGAGCCGCTTATTCAACACCTCTTCGAATATTTCGGGTTTTAAGGGATTTGTGGTATCTTCATCTTTGTTTAGACTCCTCGTCGTTCAATGGATAGGACATGAGTTTGCGGAACTCAAGATCGAAGTTCGATTCTTCGCGGGGGGACACGAAGTGGACGCACATAGTCTTACAACTGCTTGTAAGACGTAGGTAATCGAAGGCTGGAGCATGTCTCAAGGCGACCATGAGGCGAGGTCTATAAAATTTTGCTCTGCAAAATTATTTGTGACCGATATTTGAGAGAAGGTGAGATATTAACAACATTGCGGAGGAGGTGAGATTCGAACTCACGGTACCCTTTCGGATACGACAGTTTTCAAGACTGTTCCTTTCAACCACTCAGGCACTCCTCCGCACTATTGTTAATTTTTAATGAACCCACGTCCCCTTACTGGGGCAGTACACTTTTTGGATTTTCTTTTATAAAATCTCAAAAATTTTTTCGATGCTTCCAGTTGTTGCATTTTAACCCTTTCACAACCATCAGTTTTAAAGCATATTCCTTTCAACCACTCAGGCACTCCTCCGCACTAGATCCAAATTTGTATACTAATTTACTTCCTCTTCTTTAACTTCAACGCTATATTTTTTTGCGACAAATTTAAGATATACAATAGGGAGTATTCCGAGAGTGTTGAATATAAGTATGGCAATAAACCAGCGTTTGTGTGACAGCTGTGCTGCTTTCCATAAACCAACACCTTTCCAAGGCAGTTCCCATAAAATATACACAAGTGCAATTATGGTAAATAACTCTGATGGTATAGCTTCCATGAGAGATACTATATATCAAAATAAGCTCGAAGTGCAAGAAAAAAATTTTAATTTGCTATCATAGGTACTATGAAATACATGGGTATTGATTTTGGTTTAAAAAGGATTGGATTAGCTTTTTCTGATGAAACTGAAATGTTTGCTATGCCTCACGTGGTTATTGCAAACTCTAAAGATGTTGCTAAGAGGGTTATAGAAGAGGGTGTGTCTAATAATGTTGATGCCTATGTAGTGGGTGAGTCAAAAAATTTTGCTGGAAAAGACAATCCTATAATGGAGTACATTAAGGTCTTTGTAGAAGAATTAAAAAATATTTCAAAAAGGGATGTGTATCTCGAGCCAGAATTTATGACTTCGGCTCATGCAGAAAAACTACAAGGCAAACACAAACTTCTAGATGCGTCCGCTGCAGCTCTTATACTCCAAAGTTTTCTTGATAGAAAGCGCAGTGGATTAAGTAACGGTGTGTAAGGATTCTTTCGGTTATACTATAGAGTAATGAAACGTATATTAGATTTTTTTCCACCACCACGTTTTTTAGAGATGGCACCTGTCGGCTTCTCTATATCAGACAGTGCTATACGTTTCGTTGATTTACGAAGATCGGGTGCTAGTTTGAAACTTCATGCATATGCCGAAAAACAACTTGCTCCAGGTTTGGTGAGTGGGGGATATGTCCATAATATTGAAGAGCTTACAAAGACAATTAAAGATTTTAAAGAAGAGTACAAGCTTCATTTTGTAAGAGCTGCTCTCCCAGAAGAAAAAGCATATTTGTTTAAAACAGATGTTCCTACCACAGAAGAAGGTTCTATTCGAGACAGTATAGAGTTTAAAATTGAAGAAAATGTACCGCTTTCGGTCGCCACAGCTGTTTTTGATTATTCTGTGATTGACCGTCACCCCAATAAAGAAAATGAACATATTGACGTGATTGTGTCTGTTTTACCTATTAAGGTTGCTGCTACCTATATTGAAGTGTTGGAGGGCGCAGGACTTATACCGGTTTCCTTTCAGGTGGAGTCACAGGCTGTGTCTCGTTCTATTATAAAAAAAGGAGACAAAGATACATATTTTATTGTGAATTTAGGTAAAGAAAAAACAGGGCTGTATGTGGTAAGTAATGAAACAGTTCACTTTGCTTCGACCTTTGTTTTAAATTCAGCTTCAGAGAAGGATGTGAGTAAGGGTTCATCTTCGTTTGTTTTGAAAAATGAAATTAAAAAAGATGAGGGCGACTCATGTGATGAGTTGTGGGTCCGTGAAGTTGCGGAAGAAATAGAAAAACTTTTTTCATATTGGCATACTCATGAAGATAAACAAGGTGAGCTTGGTAAAAAAATTAGTAAGGTCTTGGTTTGCGGTGATCATCCTGAGGTAGGCAAGTGTGTCAGTCCAATAGCTTCTGCGGTCAATGTTCCTGTGGTTATTGCTAATGTGTGGACAAATGCTTTTTCTTTTGATGATTATATTCCTGAGATTCCACTTATTCATTCAGAGAAAAATAAAGATTCTTCTTTGAAATATGCAGCTGCTATAGGGCTCGCTTTACCTGAGTAATACTATGTTTAATTTACTTCCACAAGATTATCAAAAAGATATATACAAAGAGTATCTTCGCAGAAGAAGGATTTTTATCTTGATTATCTTGTGTTTCGTTGGTTTTTCGGCAGGCATTTCTTTTATTCCTTCCTATATAATTTCCCTTCAAAAAGAAGGAGAGCTTGAACAGGTTCTTGTCGCAGAGATAGATTCAAGTAAGGAAGATGTTGTAGGTTTTAATAAAAAACTTTCAGATTTGAAAGCAAATATAAGTATTGTTATTTCTGAGGAAGAGTCTATTTCTGTTTCAGAGATTTTTTCTTCACTCCTAAGTAAGGTTTCTGGCGACATTAGTATTACAAATTTGTTATACAAAAAAGAATCAGAAAATCCTTCGAGTGTTGCTATTGTTGGTGTTGCCAAAACAAGAGATTCACTTCTTTCTTTTGCTAAGTCTTTAGAAAACACAAAGCTTTTTTCTAAGGTCGATATTCCAGTTTCGTCTTTCGCTAAAGATAAAAATATTGAGTTCTCTTTGCAATTAACAGAATTAAAAAAATAATGAAACTTGGTTTCTTAAAAAAGAATACCTTGATACTTGTTCTTGTGGCCACAGCTTTATTTGCTTTCTATGGATGGCTTTTTTATATTGTGAAAGAGAAGAATATTAAACTTTCTCAAGCCAGTGTTAACTTAGAGACTGAACAAAAACAAGGTGCTTCTACACAGTCTATTGAGAAAATTTTTGATGAATCCCAAGAAGAGATTGATCTTGTAGAAGCTTATTTTGTAGAGAAAGGTAGTATTGTTGATTTTATAGAATACCTAGAGGGTCTTGGTGTTCGTTCAGGTGTTGAGTTTAGAATTCAATCTGTTGACGAGACGGGTGATAATAAGACATATCCAAATAAAGAAAATCTTTCCTTTAAGGTTTTAGCTCAAGGTGACTGGTCTGCTGTGTTTACATTTTTAAGTGCTCTTGAGAATGTTCCATATCGCATACATATTACGTCCGTTGATTTGAAGAAAGGCGGTGGTGATATAAAACTTTCATCCGGAGTTCTTCCTATAAGTGGACAGGCTTCACCTGTTGTTTCAAAAAATACATGGAGAGGGGATTTTAGTTTCGAGGTACTTACATTTAAATAAGAACATGTTTAAAAAAGAAAATAAAAATAATATACATACAAAGAGAGACTGGTTTGTTGGTATTATTTTTTTCTTTCTCAGTTTTGTCGTTGTAATACTATGTAATGTGTATGTTTTTAGAAAAATAAACGCAGGTACATTTATGAGTACGGTAAATAATGAGGTTGTTACAGAAACAATACAAAAAAAGTCTATACAAAAAGCTGTTGAAATTATAAATAATAAAAAGATAATTGTAGAGCTCATAATAGAAGAAGGTCATACTGTAGAAGATCCTTCTTTATAAATTACATAGCAAAGGTTAGAATTGTATAGTATAATCCTTGTGTTGTGCCATATAAAAATAAAAAAGATCTATATGCTGCACAGAAAAGACATCGTGTAAAAGTAAGGGCTAGTCTGTACTCTTTTTTATCAACCCAGTCTTGTGTTGACTGTGGGGAAGACGATCCGATAGTCTTAGAGTTCGACCATAGAGATCCAGAGAATAAATTTAAAATTGTAGGAAGAATGTTGTCGGGACACTATTCTTGGAAATCTGTTAAGTCTGAAATAGATAAGTGTGATGTAAGGTGTGCAAATTGCCACAGAAGAAAAACATATAACCAACAAAAATCTTAAGGAAGAACAATGCCCTCGTAGTTTAATGGATAAAACTACGGACTTCTAAGCCGTTGATCGAAGTTCGATTCTTCGCGAGGGCACAAATAAAAAAGGTAAGAAAAAAGACCTCGAGAATTCGAGGGCTTGGGTTGATTTTTATTAAGAAGATTTTGGCAAACACCAAACTATAATTACAGGCATTGAAGACTCCTTTTGTTGAGGTTCTGAAAGAGAGAATACTTTGTTTTTGGAGTTTGGGCAAGGAATTAGCTACAAATAAATTTTCTGAAGAAAATTTTTTGCAGCCCGCCCTGGTTATTTGAGGGACTTAAGTCTTACAGATTTGGTACACCTGTTCTGTTTTTTCTTCGCAAGCTCGCAAAAACTATCACAGGTTTTCAAGTCCACGCAATGCGTTTTTTTCAAAAACGCTGCGCCTCATCGCGCACAAAAAGAAAAACCCTTTCGGGTTTCTTTTTGTG
>CAZVFV010000004.1:0-30701 GCA_964626625.1 uncultured Candidatus Saccharibacteria bacterium
ACAACAAACAACTCAAAATAGTTTTACTTCTTTTACTCAACACATAACTTGAGACAAGTAACTACAAATTATTTATCACATCCAAAAATAAATTTACTCTATTCTCTAATTTAAAACCATTCCTCCACTTCAAAAGTCCTACAAAGGATAGTTTGACTAACTGTCATTATATTTTCTTCCTTATGTTTTAATTTTTGAATTTTATACTTTAAACGATACGTTGTACTTCCCACTCTATATCTACATTTATTTTTTCTTTTACTTTGCGCGAAACATATTCGGCAAGTGCTGTAATTTCTTTTTCGTTTCCATTTCCAAAATTTACAAGAGCAAGAGGTTGATGTTCATACAGTCCCACAGAACCCATTTTAAAACCTTTTAACTTACACACAGTATCAAGAACCCACGCTAAAGGAATTTTTACATGAGTTTCATTAACTTCAAAAAAAGGAAGCTCTGGATATTCCTTCTTAAGTTCACCATACTTATCTTTTGTAATAATTGGATTCTTAAAAAAAGACCCTGCTGTGCCAAGCTTCGTAATGTCAGGTAACTTATTTTTTCTAATTTCTACAACAGCATCTCTAATCTCTTGTAGAGATGGCTCCATAGTATTTCGTTCAAGAAAAAATGTTTGCACATCTTTATATAAAATATTAATGCGAGGAATTTTTGAAAGCTTCAGTGTTACAGAAATAATAACGTAAGGATTATTTTTCTTTTTAAAAATAGAATCACGGTACCCAAATAAACATTCCTCTTTAGTAAATTCTTTTATTTCTTTTGTTTGTACATTAAAAGCTTGTAGTGAAAAAAAAGTATTTTGAAACTCTGCACCGTAGGCTCCAATATTTTGAACTGGTGCAGCCCCAACAGTCCCCGGAATTGCCGATAAATTTTCTATTCCCCACAAATTCTTTAAAACTGCAGTAGAAACAAGACTGTCCCACACTTCACCTGCTCCAGATTGCACAAAAACATCATTTTCTTTTTCAATAAAAGATGTTCCCTTAAAAGAAATTTTTATAACCAAACCCTTAAAACCCTTATCTGAAATAAGCACATTTGAACCCCCTCCTAAAACAAAGAAAGGTATGTTATTCGTTTTAGCAAATAACATAGATTCTTCGAGTTCCTCAATTGAGGTTACTTCAGCAAAAAAATCTACCTTCCCTCCAATACGAAATGTAGTAAAAGACGCTAATGGAATATTTTTCTGAATAAGCATAGTTCTATATACGTGCGTCGAAAGATGGCCAACGGAGGCTAACTCCAAAATAAATGTCTATTGTGAGTGCGATCCGTTAGCCATCCTTCAAAACAGTACTTTATTTACTATAACTCGATATAGAATCAAAACAAAACACAAATGCAAAGCCCCGCCGGAAGCGGGGCCTTACACAGACATTCATTTTTGAAAGCTAACACTTGTTAGCACTCACATAAACAAGTATAGCACACTTACAAAATAATTGCAACTACGGCTTCCTTCCTGCTTTAATTTCTCCAATATAGTACTCACCTAGCTCTTTAATTTCAGGGTTTAACTTAATAGCTTCCTCAATCTCTTTAATAGCGTCAGTTCGTTTATTCACCTCAATGTACGCTGCAGCAAGAGAAAGGTGGTGAGCGTGATTTTCTGGCTGAAGAGCAACTCTCTGCAAGAAAATTGCAATAATATCTGTATAGCGCTTTTTCTCTTGATATGCACGAACGAGTCTATTATCAAATACGTACTCTCCTTCAGGAATATCTGAAGTAACACTTTGCGCAAGGTCAAACTTACCAGCGTATACCGCACCTATAGCATATACAGTCTTAACTGAATTAAATTGAGGAGCAAGATTGTATGCTTTTTCAAAATATTCAAATGCCTTATCAGGCTCACCTTTATTAAGATATGAAGTCGCAATTTCAAACAAAATAAGTTGTTTCTGTGGTGATAATTCAAGCGCCTTAGTAAGCACATTAATTGCTTCATCAAATTGACTGAAACTATTAAGAAATGATCCAAGTAAGACATAATGCCTAATATCAAGAGGTGTTTCTTTAATCTGATCTTTCAATGCCTTTTCACCAAGTACAATCATATTTTGCTTTTGTTCTTCTGAAATATTTGAAAGTGAAGCAATCTGTAAGCCAACCTGAGCGATTTGTTCTCGAACTTCTATATTTCCAAAAGATTCATATGCGAGCCCCCTGTTAAAATTATTAACACTCTCATCGATCCTACCTTCCTGCACATCTATAAAACCTTGAATCATTGCTCTGTTAGCAAATAGAGCCGGTACATTAACAACATATACAGTAAAGATACCTGCAATAATTATGAAAGTTGCTGCATAGGGAGAAAAATCGACAGTAGCCTCATTGTCAATTTCTACTTCAGAAAACATTCTTGATCTGTGAATATACGCAAGAAGTGATGCAAACAAGAAATAGCTGAGCAAGTTATCAAACACAAAAAGATTTTGAAATACGTATGCAACTAGCAAACCAACAAGAATTGATTTTTCTGCAACTGAAAAAAGAGTTGATTTCCAAATGTACCAAAGTGCACCAACTAAAATACTCATATAGGAGAGAAGTCCAAGAATTCCACCCGCAATAAGCCAATCAAAAAACACACTGTGAGAACGGTCAAACCACGGCTCCTGATTGAACATAACTGGATCATAGTAGTTATTGAAAACATAATTAAAGTTTTCCTGACCCCATCCAAGTATCGGCCTTTCTTTGAAGCCTTGAAAGGCGATGTTCCAAACAGATGAACGTGTACTTGCGGTACTTATAAGTGATTGAGGACTAAAACGTGACAACACAGGACTTTTGGTAACAAAGGACGTATCTTTTATAAGCAGAAAGAACCCGCCTATTACAAGTACGGTCATAACAATTCCAATCGAAACCTTCCTTAAAATCTTTCTTTCTTTTTCAAAGATTGCAATAAGAAGTGCTGCTACCAAAATTCCAACACCTAAACCCAGAATAGATCCTCGTGTCGCTGAATAATATAAAATAATTGTATTGAGCACTGCTATACCTATATACATCCATGAAACATAATCCTTCTTTTTTCTGCCGACAAACATAAAGATAGCGATGAATATATGTATAAGTAGATACACAGCAAGGTATGCAGCGTTTCCAATATAAGCATCAACACGAACGTCACCTTGATTAATTTTTAAGGTACCGGCAAGTTGAAGTATTCCTAAAAAACTAACTAGTGCGCTCGCACCAAGGGTTGTATTCCAAAAATAGTTCCAGAGTTTTTGAGTCTTTACTACAGACGAAATAACTACTATATATGCAAATAAATGAGCAAGAAGTACAAAACCTTCCATGCGCTCATAATTACTCCAGAAACTTTTTGCTGGATTGAGACCGAATGCATCAGCCAAAGCAATAACAGCTATAAATATTCCAAAAGTACCCAGTATCCAAGAAAAACGAGGTCTGTATGATTTATCTGATACAGCCAATATAAGCCACACAAAGAAAATAATTTCAACAATAATTCTAAAAAGAAAACCTTTTGTTGTTATAAATGGGAAAAATAACGAAGTTGAAACGGCAAAAGGCAAAAACGGCAAGGTAAATATACCAGCAAAAACAACTCCTCGAAGGATTTTATTAAATTGTGACATTGAATCTAGTATACGACATATTTTCCCTTAGAGACAAATAAATATAACTCTGGTGATAATTTAAACTAAAGTATAGACTAATACATAATAAGGTTAATGAATAAATTAAAACAACACGTATACGGTATATTACGCTGGACTGAACGGTATACCAAGACAGACATGGTGTATTTGACCAAAGGTATGTCATGGCTCAGTTTTGGACAGCTTATTGGTTCTGCCTCAGCGCTTGTTTTAGCAATTATTTTTGCTAACTTTGTACCCAAAGAAACTTACGGGACCTACAAATTTATACTTTCAATTGTTGCAGTTCTCTCCATTCCAACCTTAGGTGGAATGGGTACAGCTGTTATTAATGCAACAGCACGAGGTTTCGATAAGACAGTTGAGCGTATTGCAAGGATTAAAATTATTTGGGGACTCTTGAGTAGTCTCGCGTCAATGATTTTGTCAATATATTATTTTGCAAATCATAATACTATTTTAGCAATTTGTTTTTTAGTAGCAGCTCTCTTTATACCAGCCATGGAATCGTATGGTATTTTTGGCTATTTTCTACAAGGAAAAAAACAATTCAATACGCTCACTCGTTATTTTACAATCTCACAAATCATCTCATTAATTGCATTAACTGTAACGGTAATACTTACAGATAACATAATACTTATATTACTTGCCTATTTTATTCCTTGGACCATTACTAGATTTATATTCTTCAAATTATCAATTAAAAATTATAGTGAGAATGAAAAAATTGACCATACAGCTATCACCTACGGAAAACACTTAAGTTTAATGGGGGTGATAGGAACAATCGCCGGACAGCTGGACAAACTACTTATATTTCACTTCATAGGAACAGTGGAACTTGCAATATACAGTATTGCCATTGCACCCATAGAACAAATAAAAGCTACCTTTAAGGGTGTCGCTACGTTAGTTTTACCAAAATACTCTACTCAATCAGCTTCACAAATACATAAAGGTCTTTGGGTAAAAATGTTTTATACCGGAGGTCTTCTTCTTGTTATTGCTTTAATATACATAGTTTCAGCACCATATCTATTTGCTTTAGCATTTCCTAAATATCAAACCTCTGTTTTACTGTCACAGATTTTCTCACTATCTCTTGTAACTTCTATGGCTATCTTTCCGGCGAGTGCTCTTCAGGCCCTACAAGCAAAAAAAGAACTCTATAAACTAAGTATCTCTGTAGCAGTTTTACAAATAACATTTCTCGCAATCGGCGTATACTTCTTTGGAATACTCGGTGTAGTTTTTGCCCGGATTATTACCAAAGTCTTTGAGTCCTCACTCACAACAATCCTATTCAAATCAATCACGAAAAAATAAAATTGTTAAATAAAGTAATCTACTATCGAAATTAAAAAAACTTAGCGGAGAGTAACTTTAGCGAACTGTATTGCAAGAACTCCTTGCGGTGACCGAAACCTATCTACGATAGGTAAGATTTCCACACTATAACGAGAAGTATCTACTGTATCTATAGTTTGTTTTGCACCAGCAGTTATATCATTCCAATAGTCATCAAAAATAACAATGGTATTTTTATGCATTAATTTCTGTACATACATCCAATCACTAGCTATGGTTTCCAAACTATGACCACCGTCAATAAAAATAAAGTCCATTAAGGGAAGAGAGTTGATATTTTGAGGTAAGCTTTGCAGGGTGTTTCCCTGAACGAGTCGAACTGTCGCTCCGGTAGCTTTAATTTTTTTCTGAACGTCAGACTTACTTGGGGGGAATTTTGATATCTCATTTTTCATCATTATTTCATTCATTTCACTAAAGAGATCAAATCCATAATACTGTATTTCATGTGGTGGATTAAACTTTTTAGCTACCTCAATCATAGCGACAGCCCTATTTCCATTCCAAGTACCAATTTCCAATATATTTCTCGGATGAACCTTGCTAATATTTTGAAAAAGATATCTGTACCGTTTAGGACTTTTAAACCAGGATCTATAAAGATCCATCACCGGCCTATATATAGGTCTAAATATTTTTTTAATAGCATTCATATAATAAAAATTATCTTAACCTTTTACTTAATACTCATTCTAACAGTATCTTCCTCATACCCGTTATCCTTGCGACTCATTGTGGTTATATCGATCATAACAGCCTTTGAAAGAGCTGTGTAAACATGGACCATTTTTGGAGGAATAGTTGTGAGCATTCCAGGTTCAAGAATTATTTCTTTTTTATCAGTACCATCAATGTCGCTTATGGCTAATTTTATCTTCCCTTCCAAAATATATGAATACTGGACTGACTCTTTGTGATAATGATTTGCGCGAGTTACTCCTTTATTAAAAGTAATTATACCGACATGACTTACCTTTTCTTCTATAAGATCAAAAATACTCCCGCGATCATCGGTAAATACTGGTTCTATTTTTCTATTTTCAAACATAACTTTTTTTGTATTTTCTTTTTGTGTCATATAAATTAAATAATCTTTGGTTCGGGTATAGGAATAATAAACTTACCACCTCTCTCTTTAAATATCTTGAGGTTAGACATGATCTCTTCTGCAAAATTCCATGCAAGAATTAAAGCGTAGTCAGGTTGTTCTTCAATGAGTTTTGAATCATCATAAATTGGAATAAATGTTCCTGGTGTAAAACGACCAACCTTGAGTTTACTTTTCTCAGTTAAGAAATCAAGAAAAGTAGTGTTAATCGAGCAATAATTAAGAAGTGTGTTTCCTTTCGCAGGAGCAGATACTCCAACAATTCTTTTTCCTTGAGATTTTAACTTAAATAATAAACCCAAAAGATCTAAACGTTGTTTTTTAACTCGCTCGGCAAAAGTATCAAGCGAATAACCATACAAACCAAACACCTCCTCTTTCTTAAGAAATTCTTTTATAGATGGTTCTACTTTATGTACCCCAGCATGTCCAATATAATAGCGAAGTGACCCTCCGTGAATCGGTACATGAATTACATCAAAGAGTTCCAATCCAAACCGTTTGAAATATTTCTGCATTGGACGTACTGATAAGTACCCGACATGCTGATGATAAATAGTGTCATATTCGAGACGTTCAATAAAATCTATAGCGTAAGGTGCTTCTATCACTATAACACCTTGAGGATCAAGAAGTATTTTCATTCCATCTACCACACTGTCAATTTCATGGATATGAGCAAATACATTCGTTCCAGCTAGTATTTTCGCTTGTCCATACATTTTTTTTATTTTTTCAGCAACATCAATACCAAAAAAATCAATAATGGTATTAATACCCCTTTCAATCGCCTTCTGAGCAATGATTGGTGCAGGATCCACACCCAAGACATTCATGCCTTGATCCTTAAATCCTTCTAAAAGAACACCCACGTTACTACCAAGATCGATAACTAAAGATTTTTTTGAAACAGAAAATTTATTTATGATCTCTTTTGCCATCTCATTATAATGAGACCTTCCTGTACTTGTTGTTGAAGATTCATAGAGATACTCTCTTTGGTACAAAATTTCAGGATTTACAAGAAAATCAATTTGCAATAAACCACAGTCATTACATGAAACTAAACGAAGAGGATATAAAGAAAGCGGCTCTCTTAACTGTTTTGAAGTAAGAAAAAGATCTGAGTGGGGATGCGAACCCAAATCAAGCACAAGTCTCAAATTAGAACTACGACACATGTGACAGCAATAAACCGCCCTACCTTCTGAAAATACCGATTTTTCTTTATTTTGTGCGTTCTCCATATATTTTAATAATCAAAGTCTGAGTAAGTATACTAAAAAAAGCATAGCTTGAAAATATGCTAAAATAAAAACACAAATGAAAAAAACTTCCAGGTCAGTATTGGTTACAGGGGCAACTGGCGGTATCGGATCCAAGCTTATTCAGATACTTCTATTAGATTCAGATATTGAACATATATACGCACTTGTAAAAAAAGTAGACGAACATACTCTGTCTAACAATAAAAAAATAACATTTTATTCAACTGACCTTACATCTTATTCTGAAATTACTGCTTTAAAAGAAAAAATTATGCAGGAAGTTTCCTGTATCGATTGGATTGTTTCAGCACATGGACATATTGATATTGAAACTGACCTAGAAAAACAAACTCAAGCTAGTATTTTAAAAACCTTTGAGGTGAATATCCTTTCAATAATTTATATGACTCAAGTTTTCTTAAAACATATTAAATCTGGTGGGGGCATGATACACATCTCATCCACAGCGGGCATACATGCTAACGGAAAATATGCCACGTATTCCGCAACGAAAGCAGCTCTAAATAATTTTACTCAAGCAATCGCTAGAAACCAAAAAAATATTTCATCTATTGCCGTATGTCCAGGTCCAACAAACACCAAAATGAGGCAGAAAATTGCCGGCGATGCAACAGAACACCAAGACCCACTCGTAATTACTGAAATAGTTCTCAAAATCATACACGGAAAAAGTAAGTATGTAAGTGGAGACATTATTGTGGTACGTAACAATAAAGAATCTCTAGCCTCAGGAATTAACCCTCTCCAATAATACACCGGTCATAAAGCACCTAAATTAACTAGGAGAGTATTTTTAAATCATGATCTGTCATCATTCTTACAAGCTCTTCAAAACTTACCTTGGGTTTCCAGCCTAGTTTATTTTGAGCCTTGGAAAAGTCACCTTTTGAAATAAAGGTTTCATTTGGTTTATAAAAATCTTTGTTTATTTTTATAATAATTCTTCCATCTTTATCTTTACCAACTTCTTTTAGACCTTTTCCTTCCCACGTGATTGGTATTCCCAAATAACGTCCCGCCTCCTCAACAAACTCTCGCACAGAATGATTTTCCCCTGTTGCAATAACAAAATCTTCTGGTGTATCTTGCTGAAGCATTAACCACATTGCCTCCACATAATCACCTGCAAAACCCCAGTCACGTTTCAGGTCTAAATTACCAAGCTCTAAGCACTCCAGAATTCCAAGCTTTATTTTTACAAGTGTCTCTGTAATTTTTCTAGTAACAAACTGATTTCCACGAAATGGTGACTCATGATTAAAAAGAAAGGCCGAACAAGCGAACGCACCATACTCTCTTCCAGCTACAATATATTCTTGATCTGCCTTAAGTTTTGATTCTCCATAAGGATTGGTAAATCCAAATTTTGAAAATTCACTCTGTGGAGATGTATTATCTCGACTAAAAACCTGTGCCGAGGACGCCTGACAAAATCGGACTTTAGTATTTACCTTGAATGACTCGTACAAGAGCTCACCGACAGCCTTATAGTTTACTCTCATTGTTTTCAGAAGATCGCTCTGAGAAGATTTAATATCTGAAATTGCCGCAAGATTATATACCTCATCTGGTTTTGACTCGCGAACCGCAGTAGCAATCGAAGAAAAATCAAACATGTCACCATACAAAGGTTTAATTTCTTTCCAAATTTCATCATCACCAAAAAAAGGAAATGGGTTGTCTTTTTTTCGAAAAAATCCGTAAACTTTATAGCCCTTATCTAGAAGAATTTTTGAAAGATAATATCCGTCTTGACCAGTTATTCCAGTAATAAGAGCGACTCTGTTACTAGTTGTCATCATTAATATTTTGTTTCTTTATATAGTTTATACAAACTTCAGACTACTCATAAACATGCTCTGTTGAACCAACAATAAGTTTAGTATCAGATTCAAGCATCATTTCAACCAAACACTTAAAATCAACTTTTGGTTTCCATCCAAGCTTCTCTCGAGCTTTTTTCGAATTTCCTAACAAATTATCTACCTCATGAGGACGGTAGTATCTTTCATGAACCTCAACGATAATGTCGCCTTTTTGATCTTTACCAACTTCTTTTAAACCTTTTCCTTCCCACGTGATTGGTATTCCCAAATAACGTCCCGCCTCCTCAACAAACTCTCGCACAGAATGATTTTCCCCTGTTGCAATAACAAAATCTTCTGGTGTATCTTGCTGAAGCATTAACCACATTGCCTCCACATAATCACCTGCAAAACCCCAGTCACGTTTAGATTCAAGATTTCCAATCACAAGAGTTTTTTGTAGACCAAACTTTATTTTAACCATTGAGTGACTGACCTTTCTTGTAACAAAATGCTTTCCTCTTTTTGGTGATTCGTGGTTAAAAAGAATACCCGAACAGATGAAAAAACCTTTATTTCGAAATGGCACCACCACTTTTTCATGCGCCAAAAGTTTTGATTCTCCATACGGACTCACAGGAGCAAAAACACTTTCTTCATTTTGAGGCGGAAGAGTATTGCCATACATTTCACTCGTTGATGCTTGGTAAATTTTTACTTTTGGATTCAGGTGAAAAGCTTCTGTAGCAAGACGTTTGAGACCTTGATAATTTATATCCATTGTTTCATCAGGACAAATAAAAGAAACCCCGACATGGGACTGAGCAGCAAGATTGTATATTTCATCCGGCTTTGAAATTTCAAGTGCATTTGTAAGTGTTGCCACATCACGCATGTTCCCGTAAATAACTTGAATCTTCCCTTTCTCAGTAAGTTCCTCAATGCGAACAAATGGGTCCGTACTGACGCGCCTGACAAGTCCGAAAACTTCATATCCCTTATCACTTAAAAACTCAGCGAGATACGACCCGTCTTGACCTGTCACACCTGTTATAAGAGCTCGTTTTTTAGACATAAGACATATCGTAACACCAACTTATAGGTATGTCACTTGATATGTAAATCTGAAATAAGATATGTTAAACTGGTCGTTATCATTGTAACTATATGTTAAAAAACCCTAAAGAAAATCAACGTGCCACCTGTCGAATATCAAGAGAAAAACTTATACCGTTATTCTCTTTAGGTAAACTTTATTTATCTGATTTTATCGAACAAAACGAAAACCCCAAATATGAACCTGTTGAAATGAAGATATGTCTCGCCCCTCGTTCCGGTTTAGTACAACTTGCCCACACGGTCCCTGGAGATATTATGTATAAAAAGTATTGGTACAAATCTGGGACTAATGCAACCATGGCAAACGAGCTTATGGAAATTGCTGAAAAAGCTCAGAAAATTATCCAACTAAAACCACAAGACATATTTCTTGATATCGGATGCAATGACGGTACATTACTAAAATTTGTTGGAAAAAATTTTATTCGCATAGGATTCGATCCTAATGATTTTAGCGCTGAATCAAGTGTGCATGCTAACTTAATTGTAAATAATTATTTTAGTTGGAAAGAATTTCAAAAAACAACTTATAAAGACAAGAAAGTAAAAATCATTACTTCAATCGCAATGTTTTACGATCTTGATAACCCACATGATTTTGTTCAAGATGTAAAAAAAACTTTAGACAAGAATGGCTTATGGATTATCCAGATGAGCTACCTTCCTCTTATGCTAAAACAGCTTGCTTTTGATAACATTTGCCACGAACACCTGACGTACTATAGTTTGGAGGCCTTAAAATATCTTTTAGATAGTAACGGAATGGATATTGTTGACTGTGAATTGAACGATATCAACGGTGGAAGTTTTCGTATTTACATTCGTAATAAGGATGCTGACCCTACAACCTTTGCCACAGCACCTTATCGAGATGTTGCCAGAATGAGAGTTGAATCAATTTTAGAATATGAGAAAACACTTAATCTTCGAAAGAAAAGTACTTATCTTAAATTCTATAAAGATATTCAAGTATTAAAAAAACAAACAGTTGATTTTATAAAAAAGGAAAGAGCGCGAGGTAAAAAAATATGGGGCTATGGAGCGTCAACAAAGGGTAATACCCTCTTGCAATGGTTTGGACTTGACGAGACTCTTATTGACGCAATCGCCGAGCGTTCTCCAGCAAAATTCGGACTTAAAACAGCTGGGAGTAATATTCCGATTAAATCAGAAGAAGAGATGCGAAAAGCAAAGCCTGACTACCTACTTGTGCTACCTTGGCACTTTATCAATGAATTCAAAAAGAGAGAGCAGAAGTTTTTAGAATCAGGAGGTAAGTTTATTGTTCCTTGCCCTCAATTTGAAATAATCAGCACCTAACCTTGAATCAATACTAATAACAAAAAGCATTACTCTAAATACTGCTTTTTAAACTCCAGTGCCATTTTTTGCCATGAAAATTCTCCTGCAAATTTTTTAGAATTTGAAGATAGTACACCTCTGTTACTCTGGTATATTTTTTCAATAGCAAGAGAAATATCGGCAATATCTCCCTGTTTAGCAAGATGACCATTGTAACCATCCCTTAAAGCATCTTCAATACCGCAGTCAGAACTACCTAAAACAGGAAGTCCGAGAGATGCCGCTTCAAGAAAAACTAAACCAAAACCTTCAAAATATTCTCCGAACAAACCATAATTATTTGAAATCATAATATAAAAATCAGAAAGTAAATAGAGAGCTGACAAATCATTGACACTTCTCACATTCGAAAGAATGTGAACCCTATCCGAGAGATCGTTACTTTCTGCAAAATCCTTAATACTTTTAACATATTCTCTGTCCTCATCATTGCCAACTATAAGATAATGAATATCAGGATACTTGGTCTTAAGAAGATTCATAGCCTTAAGAGCATCAAGCTGGCCTTTGCGATACTTTATATCCCCAACTGTTATCATTGCCTTTTTAACATTCTCTAAATTAAACTCTGTCCTAACTCGAGCAACATCCTTGGGACTTACCTTAGGAATAAAGTTAGTGCCCATATAAACAACGAGTGTATTTTTAAGATATGGGAGCCTTTCGAGTATTCTTACTTCGGTATAATGACTCACGCAAAATATCTTTCGAGCTCTTTCATATGCTCGTCTAAGCCAATACTTTTTAAATTTCTGATAAAGAGGAGATATGGTGTAGCTACCGAGACCATTAATAAATAGTTTCTTCTGAGTACCTACAACAGCCCACCATCCATATACACCAAGAGGCCAGCCATCGAGAGCGTGGATAATATCAAACGACCGTGCAAGTTTGCGAATTTTTAAAACATCACTCAAAAAACCTAAAAAGGATCGCGTTGGCGCAACTCCATACACAGTAGTCTGTACCCCAATCTCATATAAGGCCTTAACCATCTCTTTACTTACAGAATCTAAGCCACCAGAACCATGTGACCGTATAGTAATAATTAAAATTTTATTCATGAAGTTTTTAACTAAAATGAAATATCTCTAAATAAACCTACTTAATACATAAGATCTTAGAAAGATACTAACAAAGAACCTTCTTTGTTCCAATATCATAAAAATTGAGTCACTCTATAAAATACGATACTATATATCTTATGGATAAAATAGAACAAAATCGAATAGATACAAAATTTTTTAATCATAAAAAATATGATTATAGTTATATTTTTGACAGATATGGTCTCCATGGAAAAAATAAGCGCGTACTAGATGTTGGTTGTGGCATTGGTCAAAACTTAAGATACTTTTCACCCCAATCTATTGGTATTACATATGCCAACGATGAATCTCTTGCTTATGTAAAAGAAAAATATCATTTGAATTTTAAAAAATTTAATATTGATGAAATGTGGCCAAAAGATCTCGGAAAATTTGATGCTGTTTTCTCTGCTGACTGCATTATTCATCTCTGTTCGCCATTTAAAATGCTTTTAGAAGCTCGTCGACACCTCAAAGACGATGGTAAGCTGGTTATTATGATTCCACAGTCGTCCCTCTTCTTTAAAGAAGATGTTTTTATTGGGCATTTCTATACCTTCAATAAAAAAACTCTTACTCATTCAATTGAACATGCTGGTTTTACTGTTGAAAAATACTTTGGCTATATCCGAAGCTTACCCCGTTGGCTGAACACACTTCTTAATCCAATCACTTCTCGTTTCGGACCTTATGTATGGATAGTTGCAAAAAAGAATCTAAAGTATAATATCGCGGAAGCCCACATCAGACCAAACTGGATTGACCCTAAGTGTTTAGAGAGTTAGAAACCTCTTCTTAAAAGTCTAACGAAAAAATGTTTGAGATGAACGAAACGTTCAAAAAATTGAAACGATTTTGATTTATATATATAGGCATATTCTTTAACTAAATTTCCACCAAAAGAAAGTTTAAAATCTGCAATACTTCGTGTTTTTGGATTATTTTTATTTACAGATCCAAGATCAAGACCTTTATATCCATTTTTCTTTCCCCAAATACACATTTCCCACATAAGTCTTCGAGATGCATTACTTGCACGTCTTCTCATGTCCTTACTCTCAAGAGAAAGTCTTTTAGAGAATATTGAACGACTTCTCATATATTCAAAACTCACCATTACATACATACCTGAAATAAACACTCCTTGATACCACATTCCAAAGAAATGAGATTGTTTTAATTCCAAAATCGGACGAGGAATACGCCCTTGAGTATACTCAAATGACGAATATAACTCGTAAGAATCTTTTGTTGGAGAATTAGAATACTTAAATACAAAATCTGAATCTTTTTCTGTTCGGTGTATTTCATTACGAGTAGAAGAACTCATACCTCGAAAAATTCCCTCTTCAGACTGAGTAAGATCTATGATTGCTGTAAATTTCTCTACACAAGAAAATTCGGGTAAAGATAAAAATCGATACGTAACAGCCACAACAGAGCCGTATTTCTTATACTCTTTTTCTCGAATAATTTGATCGAAATAAACATCTTCAAGAACAATATTTAGTTTCTTAAAAAAAAGTTTTTTTGTTTCTAAAATCATGATCGTAAAAAATGACGACTGTACAACTTAGAAGAGAATTCATACTCTGTATCTTTAATTTTAACAGGTACCGTCTTAAAGCAACTAAGTAAATTTTTTGAATCAGAAAGATTATTTTGATTGAGGCCAGCCCCTATAGATACAACAATTCTGTAACCAGCCTCTTCTAGAGCTTTGTTAACAGTAAGATTCCATTGTCCATGTGGATATGAAAAGCTAATCACACTTACTTTCAATTTTTCCTCAATTTTATTTTTTGATTCTACTAATTCAATTCTTAATTTCTCTTTTGTAAGTTCTTGCAAATTTGAATGTGACACACTATGCGAACCTATTTCCCAACCTTCCTCTATAAGAACAGTGAGATCTTTCCAGTCCAAAAAAATATTTTGATCTTCTTGTTGCCAAACAAACTGTGCGTTTTCATAGGTAGTCCTTAAAAAATTTTCTCTTTCATTTTTTGAAAGTGTTTTTAAAGATGAAATTACTTTCTCCCTCTCTTGTGAATTAATATTTTGCTTTAAAAGAAAGGCTCTGTGTTTAATAGTCCATAACATATGACTTCGAACAGCAAGTCCTGACGTTACAAAAACTGTAGCCTTTATATTATTTTTTTTCAAGACAGGAAGAGCATTTACTAAATTATCTTTGTACCCATCATCAAAATATATAATTGTAGGCTTGTGTAATTTAGTGATGTTTAAAACCAGAAGATCCTTTGGTGTTATAAAAGTATGTCCATTTTTCAAAAGTAATTGTATATGTTTTTCAAACAGACTTACGTCTATAGATAAATGAGGATAAAGGTCTGATTGAAATTGCTCTTTATTTACTTCCGATGAAACACTGTGATAATTAAGAACAAAAATTTTCTTATCAAGAAATAAACGAGTACAGGCGTTTACTCCTACATACTGAAGAAACCAAGAAAAGATTTTATTCATGATTTAAAAGAGTAGTTCTAATAAAATCAGTAATAGTTCGACCGCGATCTTCCCATGTGTAGTTTTTAGCAGAAAGTAAAGCTCCTTTCACAAGACCGTTAGCTACTAATTTGTCATTCAAAATCTTTTCAATCGCATTTTTCCACGACTCAGGATCTTTATACTCTACCAAAAGTGCATTAATATCATTGAAAAGTATTTCAGCAATTGCCCCTGTATGCGCAGCAACAATTGGACGACCAGAAAGCAACCACTCAAATAACTTTGCGGGAGAATTACCGATCTGAGCACCAGCTTTTGGATGAATCAAAACATCAAAAGCCTTAAGGTAAGATGCGACTTCATGTTTTGGTACCCGAGGAAGAAAGATAACCCTTTCAGAAACCCCGATTTTCAAGGCAAGATCCCTTAAATGCTTTGTTTCAGTATTGTTTTTTTCACCAACACCAACCAAGATTATTTTCTGATCAAGGAGTGGTAATGCCTGTATAACATCCTCAAAACCATATGAATCATGATTGCCGGTAAAGGACAGATTCCCCACATATCCTAAAATTATATTATCTTGTGGTAAACCGTACTTATTACGTAAATAAATTTGCGACGAAACAATATCTTTAAATTGCACAGGATCACTCGCACTACAAAAAGAAACAATACCTTTTTTGTTAATCTTATCGTTATATTCCTTTAATCCAGCGCTAATAGAAATAATTCCATCTGATCTTTTTGCAATAAACTCTGTTAAATTTCTTTTAAGTACAGCGTGGAGGACAGCGTGAGATTCCATAAAAATAGGTTTACGAAATATATATTTAGTTATCATAATAGGTAGAAACAAGGTGGAGTCACGAAAATAAAGTACATCGAAGTTTTTTCTTTGTGACACCACAAAGAAAGCCATTCTTATATTTGAAAAAAATGTTTCAAGCCAATTAAAAACCCTCAAAGAGCTATTTTTAGTAAACTTACCCAAAGAAGAAAGAGATCGCACTTGAAAATTTGATAAATTTAAACTTTTTAAGAATGTCATTTTTTTACTTTCTTCTAAAAGAGAATCATCTGTACTGACCAGAAAACACCTTGTACCATCGACACCATTCATTGCCTCAACAGTCTTTGATGTGGTGTACACATGTGACTTATTAGAAAAATAATTCATTCGTGTAATATGTAAAATTCGAAGACTTGATTGCTCTATCAAAGCTTCAAAATCGAAAACAATATCGTTCACCCCCTTATTTTTTAGTATGTAGTTTTTTTTATAAACCAAGTCATGTAAATAATACATAAAAAGAAGAGCTTTTGAAGCTTTCATTTTCAAACCTAATCGCTTGAAATAAAGATCAAGTGAAGAAAAAAGCTTCGCATGATCACTCCGGACCACTAGACGATACATATCATACCCAGCAAGCTCTACAGTACCGAAACTGTCGCAATCAATTATCCTAAACTCATTATTTTCAAGTAATATATTATCTAAAGTTAAGTCACCATGTTGAGGTAGTCGAGCAACCTTAAAATCTGTTACTGCAAGTTTTTTCACATATCCCATGAGAACATTTTCTTCTTTTTCATTAAGTCCAATTTTTTGAACCAGATCTTGTGCATAGACATAAAATGAATCAAAGAATTCATGTTTATATATACTTTTATTAAAATTTGAGTATTCTTTAGAAAAAGATTCTATTACTTTCTTGCTATTCTTAACAGCAATACCGTCTATATAGGTTTCTATACTAAATACAAATTCTCTTCCGTCATCATATACATACAAAGGTTTAGGAAACATTTTTTCGTACACACTTCCCTTCACAAGAGTCTGAAGTTTAACCAGTCGATTATATGCATTTTCTACAACATATTTTGATTCATATGTACGAATAGTTTTTACTACAAAAATTGGTTGTTTAGCTCCTTCAAGGAAAACAAAGAATAGAACTTTACCATCCAAGCTACCATGCGTACTTGAAGTATTATATTTTAAAAAACTTAATCTCGAATCTTTTACCTGAGGAAAATAGCTGAGATTATTATGTATTACACTTTCTATAAGTTTTATCATGATTTATTTTTTAGCAATTACATTAAAACTAAAAAAGAAATAACGATACAGCTTTATAAGTGTATTTGACCGTGATATGAACTTAACAAACTTTCTTGGTAAAGTGTTTCCTTTCATTAATTTTTGAATAACATACCTTAAGACAGCAATATTATCATACGGAATAAGTAAGCGTGGTAAATTATAACCAGGGTACGGTAAGTACACATCGATAGAACTAAAACCCACTACTTCAAATAAATGTAGTAAATTATTTTTATTATACGTATAGGTATCGTACACCTCACCTTTACGTAACTTCATATACCAATTTGCTAAAAAACGAGGCATGTAACTCGTAAAGCGTAGACCACTATGATCAATTCCTTTAAGGTATGCGAGAGCGAAACGATTCTCAATTCCAACATACAAATAGCCACCCGGTTTTAATAATTTTTTACAAATCTTAAGTGCTTCAATTTGTGCTAATCGAGGATTAGCATAGGTATGATTTTTACCAACCCATTCAAGAATTCCATTCATAGCTATCACATCAACACTTGCCTCTGGCAAAGGTAGATCAAAAAGATCGCCTATAAAAATACTTATATTTTTAAGTTTCACTTCTGCTGCACGTCTTTTAAGGAAACGCATTCGAAGAGAAGATTGATCAAAAACAATCACTTCTTTTGCAATACGAGCAAGAGGAATACTCGAACGACCCATGCCTGCACCTATATCTAAAACAACAGAATCTTTAGTGATAGGGATAGTAAAATGCCAATCTGCTCTATCTTCTTCATAGGTAAAATCAAACATGCGTTTGTATTTTAAATTGAAAGCTTCCCAACCCTTTTCATCGATAAGGTCAAGGGCATCTTCCATCTGCTCACCAGAAAGCTTACCCCAATACACATCTTGAGAAAAAGTAGGTAGGCCATCAATGAGAATATTTGGTTTACGAGTAAATTTTATCATTGTATTCTCTTAAATATATCTGCAAATTTACCTGCCATTATATGAGTTGAAAATTCCATCTCTGCCCTTTTTCGCGCATGTAAAGTTAATCGGCGTGCCATCTCAGAATTATCAAGTTCTAGTATCTTATCTTTAATTTGATCTTTAGAATACGTATCCACAAGAAGAGCATCCTTATTATTTTCAACATATTCATCAATGTAATTTTTATGAGTCGCAATAATTGGAATACCCACAGCCATGGCCTCAACAAGCACAGTCACACCCGAAGCCTCACCCGACCCTTCAAAGTGATTTTCATCATGAGTAATAAGTAATATAGCTTTTGCCTCTTCTAATTTTTTTCGAAGGTCAGGAAAAGATAAATTGAAAAAAACTTTTATATTACTTGGAAGATCTTTAATCTTACTCACATTTCTTGGTAAACACACAAAGTGAAATTCACGATCTGGCATTTCTCGAGCCACCTCTATAATTGTTTCGTAATCCCTACTTGAATCCCTACCGACACTCAGGTAATAATTTTTTCTGGTTTCGGTATATTTATAATAATCAATATCAACACCAATCGGCACGCTCCAAATCTTACCTTTTAAAAAAGGTAAATTTTCTTCAAGATATCTTTGCTGGACAAGAGAAAGAGTAATCACACCATCCAATTCTTTCAGTAAAAATTTTAAAAGAAAAAGTTTAATAGGTTTATTTTCATTCACCATAAGTAAACGTTTTAAAACAGAATTATAAAGAATAAATTTAGTTTTACGTGCGGAAATCACCTTACGCCAAAACATCATATATATAATTGAAATACCAAAAACAACATCATACTGTCGTGCTGTAAAAAACATAAGAAAATGCTTAAGTCGCCACCCAAGAATCCTTCTCAGAAATGCATTTTTGATAACATCTTCAGGTTCTTTATACTCTGCCTCAATAGCAAAAGAGCTCAAATGATTCAGTCCATAAAATTGAGTATCAGGGTAATCTATACCAATTCTTCCTTTAAATCCTTCTTTTCTTGACCCTGAGTAAAGATACAATACCTTCATGTTGTTTAATTATTATTCCTAAATACAATACATCTTACATACTATCAAAGTTACAAGAATTAACTTAACATACAAATAACCCTTTGATGTAGGTTTTTAATAAGAAAGATAGGGTGGTAGAAATAAATTTTTATTTCCAAACTACAAAATAAAGAGACTTATCCAGAAATGGGAGCCTGTAAAAAATCTTATCCTTAATACTCAAGTTAATACCGCCTTGTAAATAAACTCTTCCATGCACACTTGCCTGCTGGAATATTTTCTTTAAGGAAAATATTTCAGCAACAGTAGTATGGTACGTACGTAATACGTTTCCCTTTTCTTCTAAATGTAAATATTTTCCGGTACGCTTTCCAAAAACAAACTTCTTAAAGCTTCTGGGAAATAATAAATTATGTGACGTAAAGACCATATTTCCTCCTACCTTAAGAACTCTTTTCAGTTCTACAATTACCTTTTTTCTTTCTGTAACATAATCAATCCCATGAAAAGGAAAAAACACATGATTAAATGATTCCTGATCAAAGGGTAGCTCAAGCGCATCAGCTTTTAACACTCTCACACCTTTTAAATTCTTTAATTTAATCTTAGCCTTTTCAACCATACTACTTGAAATATCTACAGCTGTAATGTTTTCATAACCCATTTTGTGCAAATAAAAAGGCACCCTTCCCGCTCCACAACCCACAACAAGTAACGGGGCAGTTTTATCGATAAAGTATTTCAATACCGCATTTTTCTCATCTGACCTCAGGTACATATTGGCACTAAAACTATCCGACAAAATATCATATGATGCTGTGTTTTTTTCCTGTATCACCTTAATTAAGAATTAAATCTTTATATAATATTTTTGCTCAGATTTTCCACATTTAAAAAATTACGTAGAAACACATCCGAGCATAACTGAGTAGTATAAGCATGTCGAGCTTTTTGTTGCATATCTATAAATTGTTCATTAGTCAAATTAGCATACATATCAGCAATATATAGATCTATTCTATCTATTTCTTGGTAAGGAACTCTCAAAATAAATTCTTTATACTTAATAATATCCTCTGAAGGTAACACTGTCTCTGTGTCTATAAGAACAGGAATCCTCCCTAAACTCAAAATTTCGTAAAATCGAGCAGAGTAGTTACCATCCCCTTTCGGGGCAAGTACAAAATCAGAATCTATTATATTTTGCACATATTCTTTCCTGGCTTTTTCTGCATTCATTTCTATAGTAGTAACGTGCGCAGAATATGATTTTCTCAAGATAAATTTTGTCTCAACCAAGCTACTTTTTCTCAAAACTTCTATTGATTTTCTACGAAAATAAATTCCCTGAGTGTGTACTTTAGCATGAGGATTCCATAAAGACCTTACTCCCCATATAGAATTTTTAAATTTATATTTGAATTTAGAACGAATGTTTGGAAAATCAGCCCAGCCCGCAAAACCAACAGTCGACTTATTACTCTTTCTCCTCCAAACAATTTCCCGACCCACACTTAAATCTTCAACAATTGGTGGGATAATATATTCATTCTTTTTCTTCTTGTATGCATATTGAGATGTTCTTAAGACTATCGAATTTGGAATATCAATAACATAGTCATAGTCACTTAAGTCAAAAATTAATATTTTTTTATTATATGTTTTAGATATTTTAATAAGAGCATCTATATAACTTATATTGTCTTTAAAATGTAAATAGTTATATGGTGCTAAAATAAAATCAGCTTTTTCTGGCGTATCTATAATTTCAAAAATTGGTTTTATTTGTTTTGCTGCTTCGTTTATAAACAACAACGTACTTTTGTGTATATAGCCTAAATTGGGATACAAAAAAAATATATGCGAGTATTTTAACTTGTCTACTTTTACTATATATACCCGAGTAAGCTTGGGTTTTGTGTTTTCTGCTAAATTCAAATTTTAAATAAATATTACGATAGTTTTTTTCTTGCTACAAGTATACTTGTCGACCCCAATCCTCGAATAAAAACGAGATGTCGCCTTAACCACCTCCACCACTTCGAGTATTTCATTGTAAAGTAAAAAACAACAAAACCACAACGCATAAGCAACGCTCGTATAGAACCCTGAGTAAACATAATTAAATGCGTAAGATCTCCCAAGCGCACTTCTTGTTTTACTACAAAACGTGCATATCTCTTAAAATTATATGCATTTGGTGTATCTAATATAAAGACTCCATCATCTTTTAGTACGCGACATACTTCTCGAAGTGCTTTTCCAGGATTTTCTAAATACTCAATAAGTTGTTCCATGTAAATAGTACCAAAGAATTTATCTGTATACAGTAGACCTTTATCAATATTTCCTTTTTTTTGATACGGATATTCAGTAGGGTTTTGAGGAAAAAATAGATCAAAACCATACACACAGCTGTCTTTCTCAACTTTTTTTCTAAACTCTTGATTAAATGAATTAGATACACCACCCTCATACACTCCTCCCAAATTACCAAGATCAAGAATTTTTACTGGTTTATAGTGCTGCATTAAAAACTCAGACCGAGAGGTGCCGAGATCTTTTGAAAGTGTCTTAAGTTTTAGTAACATTGGAGTCTTCATACATAGATTACATATCATGAAACATACTGACGTACACACGCTCTATAATCAAATAATTTCACTATTAATCCTTCGGTTAAACACGAGAAGTAATAACACCATATCTTTTAGCCCATATTTGAAAAGTCATAATAGACCAGAGAAGAGTCAAGTTGTAGTCTTTTTTTGATTTATGATCGTCCAAAATCTGCTGTAAAGAGCTCCAATTAAACATGTCTTGAGTTTCTTTATAATACTCAGCAGATAATACTTTTTTCACTTTCTCATACATACCATCATCTCTCAACCACTTTGCCCCCGGAGAAAACCATCCTCTTTTTGGTTCTCGAAATAAATATTCTGGAAGCGTATCTTTAAAAGCATCCTTGAGACTTATTTTAGTATTTACCATACTTACTTTATCTTGTGTAGACATTTTTTCAGCAAACTCTACGAGATCCTTATCTAAAAAAGGCACCCTGACTTCTAGACCGTGTGCCATAGACATTTTATCAGCTCTCATTAAATCTTCGTCAACAAGCCAACTTCTTCTATCGGTCTTCATAAAAAGATCTGTAAAATTTTCATGTCTTATTTTTTGTAAATACTTTGCATCAAAACATGCTTTTGTTACTCCTTGATTCAAATATGTATCACTAACAACCCTAGTGAGAAGTTCATCTTTCTGAAACATAAATAATGAAAATCGATCAATATCATTTTCTATGTTAAGTTTTCTTAATCTTGAGAAAATATTTAATATTTTTCTTATAAAGAAAGGTATTTTTCTGTACCTGTCTTGAGCTAAACTCAATTGATATCTTTCGTATCCGCCAAATAACTCATCACCTCCATCACCTGAAAGTACTACAGCAACCTTCTCTTTAGCAAACTTTGACAAGATATACATTGGAACAATTGTAGGATTTGAAATGGGTTCATCGAGATGATATATTGCCTCTTCTAAGTTTTTCCATACCTCTTCCGGCTTTATTAAAAGCTCGTGATGTTCTGTTTTGTAAAACAGCGCCGTCTTTCGAGCCAAGTTAAAATCTTTATTAAATTTTTCTTTCTGTACTGGATCTTTAATATCAAAACCAATTGAGAATGTTTTGATGTTTGAAGTAACTTTTTTTATTGACCCAAGAATAATACTCGAATCAATACCTCCTGATAAGTACACCCCCACAGGTCTATCTGATATCAATTGTTTTTCTACTGATTTTAAAACCCTCTCCCGTATATCTATCTTTGAAACCACACCTTTTGTTTTAGTCAGGTCGGGATTCCAATATGTTTTAACCTCAAAATTTTTATTTTTTATTTTAAGATATGATCCTGGAGGTAATTTATGTATTCCCTTAAACATGGTGATCGGTTCAGGAACATAGAGCACTCGAATGTAATGATTAAAAGCTTCTATATTTAAAAATCTTGACATACCGTGCTCTAAAATAGCCTTTATTTCTGAAGAGAAAATAAATTTTCCTTTCTCAAAATAATAATAAAGTGGCTTTACTCCAACATGGTCTCGAGCTAGAAACATTTCTTTTTTGTTTCTGTCCCATATTGCAAAAGCAAAAATACCATTCAGTCTAAGAACGCAAGATTCTCCCCATTTTTTATATGCAGCCAAAATAACTTCTGTATCACTTTCTGAATTAAATACATACTCATCCTGAAGTTCTTTTTTTAATTCTTGGTAATTATATATCTCGCCATTAAAAATGATTATCAAGTTACCATCATTACTCTTCATTGGCTGTGCAGCTTTTTCACTTAAATCAATAATACTCAAACGATTATGTCCAAAAGAGACGCCTTCATCAGTAAAAACACCCGTACCATCTGGCCCACGATGCTGAGTAAGCTTGTTCATTTTTTTAACAAGATCTTCATCCTTAAAATTAAAACCATTTATGCTGCACATACATTAAAAAATCTGAGATTTAATTTGTAATGACTTGATTATAGTACCAATCAAATTCTTTAGACTAGACCTTTCGGAAACCTTATCTTTTAGATACATACTTATTGTTTTTATTTCAGTCTGTGATTTTTGTGTAAGTGCATCTATTTTACTTGATAAATCCTTATAATCTCCGTAAGTAAATCGTAAGTCTGGATCAAACATACCGAAATAAGGAGTAAAACTCTCATTTGAAGAAATAGAAATAACTGACGAAGCCATAGATTCTAAAACAACCTTATCGACACCTCCTGTTGGTGTCATATTTACAGTAATATCAGCTTTTTCATAGTATTTCTTAATGTACACATGTGGAACACTGTCTACAAAATTAACAACAGACTGGAGACCGTGCAAGACAACAAGTTCATCTAACTCTTTTTTATATTTAATATCATCAAGAGTAACAGGTGAACCTACAAAGATTACTTTGAGATTTCTTATACTTACCTTTAACAAATTTGCCGCCATAATTAATGTACTACAATTTTTAATCCTGGTTATTCTTCCAATATGAACAAGGTTAAAAGTGTCTCTCGACTCTTGGAACACACCTTGAAACTGGTCGAGATCTATTCCATGACCAACAATGTTTACTTTTTTACTTCTCAAACCAAAACTCTGTCTTGAAGCAGTAAATATCATATGGGACAAATATGTAGCAACGCGAAGCTTCAAATTAACTTGTTTATGTGTGTACCAAAGGCTAACTTTTTTACCCATCATCCTCCATAGACATCCAGCGAGAATAATGTAGATTGGATTCATATGCACAAATACAACATCATAATTGTTCCGCTCTTTCCATATAGTCTGATAGAAACGTAAAACATACGAAAAACGTGAAGGTTTTTTTTCCTTCCCAAGAGAGATTATTTTTATATTTGAAGGTAGATGATACTCACCTTTTTCTAAACAAATCACCGTAACATGTTCACATATGCGCGCAAATTCAAGTATCCATCGATGAAAAAAACCGAGAATATCATCTTGAATATCAACCTTCTGAGTGATTATAAGTAGTTTCATACACTTACTTCATTGTTTTATTTAATATATCAATATACTTTATAAAATATGCATCTACAGAAATATCACATGTTTCAATCACACATACTCGTGCTGACTGTTTTAACAATTCTCTTTTCTGATTATTTCCAATAATTAAATTTATATTTTCTGTAAAACAAGTTTCGCTGTGAACTGAACAAATTATCACATGTTCATCTGTTAGTATATCTCCCACAATACCAACATTTGAAGTTACAATTGGACACCCTGAGGCAGCGGCCTCGATTAAGGTCATGGAAAAACCTTCATAGAGCGAAGTCAAAATAAAGAGGTTAGCGGTTTTATAATAAGAGGAAAGGTCGTTGTTCCAGTTCTCAAAAATAACAGACCTACTAATCCCGAGAGCCTTAGTTAGTTTCTTTACATTAGAAAGCTCTGGTCCATCACCCACAATTACAAGTCCCGCCTTAGGAAACAATTTTAAAACCCTTGAAAAAGATTTTATAGCTAGATCAATATTTTTTTCTTTTGTAATACGGGAAGCCATCAGAGCAATAAAATTGAATTGTGGATATTTTTTATGAAGGTCAAAAACAATGGGCGCATCTATAATTTTTTGTATATCTACAAAGACCGGCAATATAGAAATATTATCTCTTGAAATTTTAAAATCCTCCACAAGAGAATCAGCAATTCTTTTACTTACAACTCGAATACCTTGGGCATATCCCAAAACCTTTCTTGCTATATTCACTCGAATTTTATTTAAAAATGTATGTGTAAAATGAGGACTTAGAAAATCAGTATGGACCTGAATTTGTAAAGGAATGGTATTAAATATTTTTTTTAATTTCATACCCACATAACCAGACTCAAAAGGGTCCTGACAAGTAATAACTATGTCGTTACGAGAATTTCCAATTTCCAATAACGAATCCTGCCTCGCCGACAGGCGGGTTCCAATAAGCTTTTTGGCAATTTTAAAAGCATCTCTTATATATAACAATCGACTCCAAGAATATGTTGGGTAGAGCCATATGTTGTCAGTAATTTTTATTCGTTGAAGATTCTTATGTTTAAAGATATTTGAAAAAACAATGATATGTAGTTCTTTTACATACTGCGCCTGCTTTAAAACACGCGTGCGTACAGCGCTTCCATTTTTAAATATACTTCTATCTGTGCTTATACTAAGTACGTACATAGTTTAAAATGTAAGTGTTTCAATAAGTTTAGAAAACATTTTCTCAGTATTAAAATCATCAACTCTTTGAAGGCCTGCCTTGATTAACTTTTCCCGATTTGATGAGTGGTTTAATAATCTTATTATATTAGAAAGAAGCTCTTCCTTGTTATCATACCCTACCAAAATACCATTTTCTCCATGTGTAATAATCTCCTTATTTCCACCAACAGATGTAGTAATTATAGGAGTGCCAGAAGCCATAACTTCAAGTAATTGATGTGAAAAACCTTCATAACCAGTATTTAAAACAAATATTGTTGATGCTTTAATATACAAAAGCAAGGTCTCATGTTCCAATCTTCCTATCAAATTAACGGTATCTTCGAGTTTTTTTTCTTTAATTAAAAAAGAAAGTTTTTCGTAATCCGGCCCATCTCCAACAATAACCAAAGAAACATCCGAGATTTTTTTTAAAATTTCTGGCATAAGTAAGATCAAAGTTTCAAAACCTTTCCAAGGAACAAGACGTCCAACGCTCAAAATAATTTTTTTAGAAAATAAGTTGTTTAATTTAGAAAAATTTGTATGCGAAATACCCTTAGGTACATTAAAAGCATTATAAATAACAGAAATTTTACTTGGATTAACACCCCATGCTGTTACAACTCCTTTTAAATATTCACTGGGAACTATGATTTTATTTACGTGTTTTGCTACAAATTTCTGTATCCACTTCAGCACACGAACCCTAAAACCATACCCACTGCGCTTTTGACAAAATACATCTAGCGAATCTGTTACACCGAACCTCTGCACTCCTTGTTCCCACGCATAATCCCCTACCAATTTGAGTATGGTTTTTTTACCTGATATTTTAGATGCTACAAGAGCCGGGAAACCAACACTTACTGGATCCTGAACATATACAATGTCGTTGCCACGAGAACGAAATAGAACTTTAAAAAAATAAATAACATGTCGAAAAATCTTCGGAAACCTCCTTACTTCATCAAAGGATACAACTGAAACATCAATACCTCGTTTAGGAAGTTCACTAAAAAGTAATTTAGAATAAGTTGCGGGACCACCAATAGAAGGAGGATATATCCCTGTAGCGATAAGAATCTTCATATGAAACTATCCTAGCACTTTTTTAAAAACACGCTCATTCATGTCTTGAGCAATAAGATTCCAGTCATATTTCTCTTCTACCATTTTATGAGCATTAGAAATAATCCTATCGTGTGTTTTTTTATCTGAAAGTAGCAATCTCACGCTATATGCAATACTTTTTGGATTATTAACAGCACAAAAAATACCCGTTGGTTCTCGATTTGGATTCTGGTACGGATCAAACACAAAATCTGTTATGCCTCCAACGGGGGTTGCAATAACAGGAATTTTCATTGCCATAGCCTCTATAAAAGAATTGCCAAAACCTTCAGAAAGAGAAGGTCGTATAAAAATGTCACATATATCAAAGTATGCAGGTAATTCTTCGTGTGGGATTAAACCTAAAAATGTAACTCTCTCAGCAAGATTTTTTTCTTCAACAACAAACTTAAGACGAAGCATAAGTGGACCGTCTCCAATGACAATAAGAGAAATATGTTTTGGTAAATAAATAAGAGAATTAATAATATCTTCAATACCATTTTTAGGAACCAAGCGTGAAGCAGTAACCAAAAAAACATCATCTACAGTATGCACATCATCACTTTGTGAAAGATATGTTTTTTTACCAAGTTTATTTTTCATGTGTCCAGTCTCGTATGGACGACAATCCTTGCAAAAAAGTGTTAAATCAACACCGTTTGGTATAACTTCAACTTCTTTTATATATCCAACATCATGAGCAAAAGAAGCAAGATATGTAGAAATAGCTTGAATCGAATTAGCTTTAATAAAAATTAAACGCCATAGTGGATGCACAAAACGAACCTTGCGACGAATATGATGTGCCGGATCTCCCTCTTGCAAGGTTAGAACATAAGGAATACTTGGATGAAATAATTTAAAAAACAAAGCACCGAACCCTGCATAAGCAGCCATGATAGCCCAGATAGCATCGTACTTTCTTTTTCTATTAAGACTGACTGCTTTGAAAAAAGCCAGGACTGGAAATAGAAATTTATTAAGAGATACTGGGAAAAGTATACGTGACCTCGACTTTAATGGTTTACGTCCAACAAAGCCGATCCTATGAACTCGAACATTCCCAATTTTTTCTTCTTTGGGTAATGTCTTATCAAAACGAAGCGTTATCATATCGAATTCATACTGAGGAAGACGCTCAGTAATTTCTTCAACTGCAATTTCAGCACCGCCCACAAAAGGCTTATGCGTAAGTGAGAAGATTAAAACCTTCTTAATATCACTGTTCTTCGATAGTGAAGTCATCTGCTTGATTATACACGGGTCGTTTAATAAGAAAAACAGAACTTGTTGCTATACCTAAAAGAAGCACGAAAGCTCCTATCCAAAGCCATTTTGAGCCTTTCTGCTCACTATCTTCATACAAAACCTCATCACTCTCATTAACAGCAGAGATAGCGCTTGCGGTTTGATTAGGAATTTCTATATGTACAGGTTTTTGAACAACAGAAGAAGCTTGGGGCACAAAAGCAACCTTGTTACTTGCCTGCACAACCGCTTGCTTTAGAAATCCTGTGCTTGCAATTCTGCCATTCGGATACAGAAGTGACACATGTTGCAATACTGGAAGACCAACTACCTCTCCATGAAATGAAAGGCTTTTTTGTGGTAAAAGAATTGTATGAAGTGGAATGATAAATTTATAGTCGCCTGATTCTATAAACCAACCAGAAAGATCAAATTCAAAATTAGAATTATTTTTTATTGTCACACTTCCATCAAAGCCAACTTTTTCAACACGTATATCTAAAGGACTTTCAATAACAGAAACAACTTCTCGAGCTGTACCGGAAAATTTTCCAGAAGAAATATCAAGTACAATTACGTATTCGCCTGGGTTTCTATACGTATAAGCAACCGAACGTCCTTGTGCAACTGTTCCGTCACCAAAATTCCACACAAAACGAGCATTTGAAAGCGGCTTTTTCTCTAAACCATACCCTTCTCCTCCAATAAAAAACTGAGCTCCTGTAATTAAAGTTTTTGAAGATAATTTAATTTCTGCAAAAACTTTCGGATCGACAGGAAAAGTACTTACATTACTCGAACCAGAATTTGTCTGAGTTTGATTTTCTGAATTAGTAGAACCTGAATCTGAATTATTAGTAGTATTATTTTCAACAGTACCAATCGTATACGACTGAACTGCACTCCACAAAGGTGCCCAACCTTTTGTTGACCAATCAGAACCACAACTTTCCCCTTCTGGTCGATACGCAACCTTGAGAGAAAATACATACGAACCAGAAACAGAATTTTCATAATAAAAATTTCTATTTGCTGAATTTTTACTCATCGTAACCACAAGAACAGAAAGTGGATCAACACTCGTAGAACTACTGAAAAACTTTCCAGAAGAATTTGTTGTAACTTCTACACAGGCAGTTTGGGCGATATTTTCTTTTTCAGCAGAAGAATTTTGAGATTGAATACTTATAGTTTGCCTGCTCCCAACCTCTAAATTACTCGCTGAAGTAAAGACAAACTTAGAAACTTCTGCATTCACCACCACAGGAGAGATAAGAAATATGGTAAGTGTGAGAAGTGTCTTTTTCATAATGTTATTTTATATCTAACATTTTCTTAAGTTCGTCCTCAGGAATCTCTTGTCTAGGGGATTTATATTGTGTACTAGGAATTGGTTCTTGTTTTGGCTTAGGATTATTTTGATGTATTTTTGGTTCTTCTTTTTTAAAAGCCTCTTTTTGAGGTTCTTTTTTCAAAACACCTTCTAAAACTGACCTTAAATCAGACATGTTTTTTTGAGAAGGACCTTTATTATCCTTCTTTGGATCTTTTTTTAAATCTTTGAGTGATACAAAACCATCTTGCTTGTCTTCAACAATTGGAATTTGTTTTATTACCTCAGGTTTTTCCTCTACCTTTTTAGGAACAGGAGGCTGTTGAACACTTTCTTGAATTGGTTTTGGAGGAATATACTTACTCTCTTTAGATACTGACGGAGAAGAATCTTTATATTCTTCTTTAGGTTGAGAAAAAGTTTTATTTTCTTTTTTAGGAAAAAGTTTGTTTTCTTTCTTTGGACTGGACGCACTACTCTTAATAGTATCTAATAAATGCCAGTCGGCAATTTTTTTCTCAACCTGTGCTCGAGGAGTCGCAAACTGATCACGGGATGTTTGAATCACACTATCTTTAAAAGAAATTTCTGGTTCTTTGATTGGCGGTAGTGTACGTGCAGAAAATGGAGGTGAGGACATGCCGTCAATCATGAGTTTCAAATACATCTGATACAAACCGAGATTAACCATATCTTCAGCAGTAAACTGTGGTGCAAACTCTTTTTCTAGAAGCTCAGCGTCGAGTGCGCCTACTCGAAATGAAACCATAGTTCCTACGTTACCGAACACAGCGTCTCTTACTTCTTCTTCCATTTGCTCAATGTACTGATGAGCAATAGTTAAATTGAGCTTATACT
>CAZVFV010000005.1:0-29912 GCA_964626625.1 uncultured Candidatus Saccharibacteria bacterium
TTACTTCTCTATATCTCCATCTCTCAAAAATAAATGTTGTTGTGGGGCAACTCGTGCTTCCTTATAAAACAATTGGTAAAAGTGGAGATACTGGTTTTTCTGGAGGACCACATTTACATATTAGTATTAAAATTGATGGTATTTCGATTGATCCAGTAACTTTTCTCAAACTGTACTAGTTAATTTATTATGGTATAATTTATATATATGGAAAATACAAAAACACACATGTCTCCAAAAGATTTTTTTCTTCTTGGAGGCATAGTTGTAGCTTTATATACGGTTGCTATTAGTTTTATTAATCTTGTTTTTGCTTTGATTGACGTACTCTATCCACCTCTTAATGCTTATTATGGATCTTATTCTTCTCCAATAAGCTGGACTGTAGCGATGTTACTTGTTGTTTTTCCGACACTACTCATTCTCTCATGGCTTTTAAAACGAGACTTTTCAGTTAATCCAGAAAAGAAAGAATTAGGTCTTCGTAAATGGTTTGTATATGGAACATTGTTTATTACGGGAATTGTACTTGTTGTTGATTTAATAACTGTACTCTATAGATTCCTTAATGGAGACTTACTTACGACTGGTTTTCTTCTAAAAGCTCTTACGGTATCTATTGTTGCTGGTTGTGTGTTTATATACTACGTTCTTGAACTTAGGGGTAAAACTTCTGGAACTGTAAATATAGTAGCTTTTTGGGGAAGCACACTTGTTGTTCTTGCTTTAATTATCGCAAGTTTTGCTGTTGTAGGTTCTCCTCGAACTCAACGACTGGTGAAGTACGATACACAACGAGTTCAGGATTTACAAAATATTCAATGGCAAGTCTTAAATTTCTGGCAACAAAAAGGAAAGCTCCCAAGTACTCTTTCTGACCTCGAAGATCCTTTTTCAGGAGGATCATATGCTGTTGACCCTGAGACAGGTACATCATATGAATATTCCGTAAAAAACTTACTTACATTTGAATTATGTGCTGACTTTTCTCTTGCGAATAATGAAGTTAATTCCGGATATCAAGCTAAAGAATTATCTCGAGACCCATATCCAATTGACGGAGGAGATAGTTGGAAACATAATTCAGGAAATCAGTGTTTTGAAAGAACTATCGATCCTGAGCGATACCCAATATTTAAAAAATAAATAAAAAATAAAAAACAGTCTTTGCCAAGACTGTTTTTTATTTGTATTATTTTGATACTTATACATGAAACAATACGACCATAAAAAAATAGAAAAGAAGTGGCAGAAGGAGTGGGCTAAACAAGAGCTTTTTAAAACTGAAGAAAATTCTCCAAAGCCAAAGTGTTTTGTGCTCGATATGTTTCCGTATCCATCAGGAGAAGGTCTCCATGTTGGTCATCCAAAAGGATATATAGCAACTGATATTTATTCTCGCTATAAAAAAATGAGTGGCTTTGCGGTGCTTCATCCAATGGGTTGGGATGCTTTTGGACTACCTGCTGAAAATTATGCGATTAAAAACAAAATTCATCCGCGAGAGGCAGTAGAAAAAAATATAAAAAGATTTAAGGAGCAACTTTCTATTATTGGTTTTAACTATGATTGGGAAAGAGAAATAAATACGACTGATCCAGAATATTACAAATGGACACAGTGGATTTTCTTACAAATGTATAAAAAAGGTTTGGCATACGAGTCACACGAGCCTATTAACTGGTGTCCATCGTGTCAAACAGGACTTGCAAATGAAGATTTGGAAGATGGAACATGTGAACGATGTGGTTCGGTAGTTGAAAAGCGTCCCATACGACAGTGGGTATTAAGAATTACAGATTACGCTGATAAATTACTTCAAGGTTTAGAAAAACTTGATTGGCCAGAATCGATTAAAGAAAGTCAGCGAAATTGGATTGGACGAAGTGAGGGGGCTGAATTTGAATTCAAACTCACAACTAAAAATTTACAACTCGAAGCTATTAGGGTATTTACAACACGACCAGACACTTTGTTTGGTGTTACGTACGTCGTACTTTCACCTGAAAGTAACTATGTGCAATCCCTGAAAGATAATATTTTAAATTGGACTGAGGTTGAAAAATATATTGAGGAAGTAAAACATAAAACAGAAATCGAAAGAACAACTGAAGGAAAAGAGAAAACAGGTGTTGAGCTTCAAGGAATAAAGGTTACTAATCCTGCACATGGAGAAGATGTGTCTGTATGGGTCGCTGATTATGTGCTTGGTGGTTATGGAACAGGTGCGGTTATGGCGGTCCCTGCTCATGATGAAAGAGATTTTACTTTTGCTAAAAAATATAATTTAGAAATTAAACAGGTAATTTCTGGTGGTGTAGAAAATGAACCATATCTTGAAAATGGAAACTTAATACACTCAGGTGAATTTAATGGTTTACATTCAGACAAAGCGATAGAAAAAATAATCAATACATTTGGTAAGAAAAAAGTTACTTATAAACTCCGTGACTGGGTGTTTTCAAGGCAAAGATATTGGGGTGAACCAATACCATTAATTCATTGTGAAAAATGCGGGGTTATTGCTGTGCCTGAAAAAGATTTACCAGTAAAACTTCCAGATGTTAAAAAATACGAACCAACTGGTACGGGTGAGTCACCGCTTGCTGGAATAGATGAGTGGGTGAATGTAGATTGCCCAGAGTGTGGCGGAAAAGGTAAACGAGAGACAAATACGATGCCTCAATGGGCAGGATCTTGCTGGTATTACCTTGCGTATATAATGCGAGGAAATACTAATTTTAAATTTCCAATTTCACAGTATAAAGATGTGTTTAAGAAATGGCTTCCTGTAGATATGTATGTTGGTGGTGCTGAGCATGCAACCAGACATCTTATATATGCTCGTTTTTGGCATAAGTTTTTGTTTGATATTGGAGTTGTTTCAACAGAAGAGCCGTTCAAACGCCTTCAACACGTTGGTCTTATTCAAGCTTCAGATGGGCGCAAGATGAGTAAGCGCTACGGTAACGTTATTAATCCTGATGATATTATAGAAACATGGGGAGCAGATACTATGCGTGTCTATGAAATGTTTATGGGTCCTTTTGCAAATTCTATTTCATGGAATACAGACAGTATGATTGGCTCACGAAGATTTCTGGAGAAAGTGTGGAGATTACAAGAAAAAGTAAAAGACCAGACAGAAAAGGAGACTGGAGATTTAGAAATTTTACTTCATAAAACAGTTAAAAAAGTTGGAGAGGATATAGAAAGTTTTTCATTTAATACTGCAATCTCATCACTGATGATTCTAGTTAATGAAATGGAAAAACAAGAAGAAGTTTCCATCTCATATTTTGAAATTTTGTTAAAACTCGTCACCCCATTTGCTCCTCATATGACTGACGAACTCTGGTCGGTACTTGGGTCTAAGGAATCAATATATCTTGAAAACTGGCCATCCTTTAACACAGAGAAACTTGTTTCAAATGAGGTTGTTGTTGCAATTCAAGTAAATGGTAAAACACGTGGCAGTATAACTGTTGAAAGAGAGAGTACTGAAGATTTTGTTCAAAATAAGGCCAAATTAGAAGTTGAAAAATGGTTGAGTGAGGGTAACGTTCGAAGAGTTGTGTATGTAAAAGGAAGGCTTATTAACTTTGTGCTTGAGCAAAAATCCTAGTGTTTGACTTTTCCGGAGTATATGATAGAAATAAGAGACTTTAAAAAACAACATACCTACACATATGGCAAAAAACGAAGTAATCACATTTAAACCAAAACAAGTTACAAAACGTCTTCTTGGCGTATTACCAGAAAGAGCTCGTGATGTTGTTGTTGGTAGATTTGGATTAGGAACTAATCCAACAAAGCTCACTCTTGAAGCTATTGGTAAAAAATATGGTATTACTCGTGAACGTGTACGACAGATTGAAAATTATTCTTTAACAAACATTCGTAAATCAAAAGATTACGAAAAAGAAAGAAAGGTTTTTGAAGAACTTAAAAAATTAATATCTACACTTGGTGGTATGGTAGCTGAGCACGATCTTTTAGATCATGTTTCAAAAGAACATAGTACTCAAAACCATATACATTTTCTTCTTGTAGTAGGTGATGATTTTAAGAAACATAAAGAAGATGAAGAATTTAAACATCGATGGCACATTGATGAAAGGCTCTCAGGTCAGATTCACGGATCATTACGAAAGCTTTATGAAGGTCTGTCTGATGAACAAATTGTTCCAGAATCAGAATTTCTAAAGGCATTTCTTGAACATCTTAAGGATGTCTCAGAAGAATATAAAGATGAAGAAGTTTTGAAACGATGGCTTTCTCTTTCAAAGAATATTAGCAAGAATCCGCTTGGTGAATGGGGTAAGAGTCAGTCTCCAAATATTAAAGCTAAGGGTATTAGAGATTACGCTTTCTTGGTTATAAGACAACATGGTTCACCTATTCATTTCCGTGAGGTTGCAAAAGCTATCGAGACAGTTTTTAAAAAGAAAGCTCATGTTGCAACGACTCACAATGAACTTATAAAAGATAAAAGATTTGTTTTGGTTGGTCGCGGACTCTATGCTCTCGCCGAATGGGGTTACATGAGCGGAGTGGTTAAGGATGTTGTAAAAAAGATTTTAGATAAAAATGGTCCTTTAACTAAAGATGAAGTTATAGACAAGGTTTTAAAGGAGCGTTATGTAAAAGAAAATACTATTTTGGTAAATCTCCAAAATCCAAAATTCTTTAAGAAAGACGGTCAAGGTAAATACTCAAACATGTAACAAAAAACACCCTTCGCAGGGTTTTTTTTGTTTTCTGGACTTGTTAAACCTTATGATACAATTAAAAAATAATGTTTTCGAGTCTAACTGATATATTGATAAAATTATTTGGAGAAACCGTTTGGGCTAATTTAATATTGGCTTTTAAAGTTGTTGTATACTCGGCTTTTATTTGGGTCCCTTTTATTCTTGTTGCAGCATTAGTAAAAACTTGGATGAGTTACATTCGAGCTCACTTTATACAAAAACAGGGATCAGTTTTGTATGAGATTAAAATACCAAAAGAACTCAATAAGTCTCCAGCTGCTATGGAGGTTTTTTTGTCACACTTACATCAAATGGGCAATGCGACATATATTGAGGCGTATTGGGAGGGAAAAGTTCGTCCTTGGTTTTCTCTAGAATTAGTTTCTATTGGAGGAGATGTTAAGTTTTTTATCTGGACACCAGCAAAACAAAAAGGCATTGTTGAGGCACAGTTGTATGCACAGTACCCAACCGTTGAAATACATGAGGTCGCTGACTATGTAGCAGAAATGCCGTATAATCCTCTTGAATATCAGTATTTCGGTCTCCAGTGGAAGCTGGTTAAGGAAGATGCTTATCCATTAAAAACATATGTTGATTATGGACTTGATAAAGATCCTAAAGAAGAGTTTAAGATTGATCCAATTACATCAGCCATAGAATTTCTAGGGTCAATGAAAGAAGGTGAATTTATTTGGATTCAATTTTTGATTCGAGCACATAAAGCAGAAGGCTTGAAAGATGGACGTTTGTTTAAAAAGCCAGATTGGAAAGATGGTGCTAAAAAAGTTATTGCAAAAATTGCCGAAGAATCTCGACTTGGTAAGGGTGATGCAGAAAAAGGAACAACTCTTAGGCTTACAAAAGGTCAGCAAGATATTATTGCTTCAATAGAAAGAAGTTTAGGTAAGTATCCATTTGAAACTGTTGCGCGTGGAATGTATATTGCAAAAGAGGGTGTTTTTAATTCTACAAATATTGGGGGACTCATAGGATCTTTAAAGCAGTACAGCTCTCCAGATCTTAATGGTTTCAAACCTGGTTTTGCAACAGGTGTTGATTATCCATGGCAAGATTTTCGAGGTAAGAAAGTTGCTAGTTGGAAAAAAGAGCTTTTCGATGCATATAAACATAGGTCTTATTTTTATGGACCCTATAAAAATTATAAAAGTGATAAGTCTCCTTCATATATATTAACCACTGAGGAGCTTGCAACGCTATGGCATTTCCCTGGAGGAGTTGCTGCTACTCCGACACTTACCCGAGTTCCTTCAAAGAAAGGAGAGGCTCCTGCCAATTTGCCTATATAGTAATGGAATATATACGTTTATTTTTAAAAAAAGCAGAATATCTTATTTCAGTATCTGTAGCGTATATGGATAAGACTTTTTTACATATTTGGTCACATAAAAAAAGTCGAAGCATTTTCATGGTAGGTGTTATTTCTGTAGTCTGTGCTGTGCTGTGGTATTCTTTTTTTATCCAACCTCCTAAGGATTTTCCAAAACATTCTTTGTTTGATATTCCTGAAGGATCAACACTTAATCAAGTTTCTCAGAAATTACATAATCAGGGCTACATACTTTCTCCTTTCTGGTTTAAGGTGACGGTCTCACTAACTTCTGGAAGTTCTTCTGTACAAGCTGGAGATTATTTTTTTGCAAAAGAAAAGAATCTAATTGCTATCGCAAAAAGGGTGACTTCGGGAGATTACGGTCTTGAACCAGAAAGAGTAACTATTCACGAAGGATTAAGTTCCTTTAAAGTAGCGGAGTTATTTGCTTCGAGATTTCCTAAGTTCGATCCAGAATACTTTGTTAATAACGCTCCTGAAGGATATTTATTTCCTGATACATATTTTTTTCTTCCTACCATAAAAGCGACAGATGTAATTCAAACTATGCGTCAAAATTTTGACAGGCAAATTATTTCAGTTAAAGAAGATTTAGAAAAATTTGGGAAACCTCTCGAAGATATAATTAAGATGGCTTCAATTCTTGAGGGTGAAGCAAGGAAGTTTGAAACACGTCAGACTGTAGCTGGAATTTTATGGAGAAGAATTGATCTTGGTATGCCACTTCAAGTTGACGCCTCTTTCGTATATATAAATGGTAAAAACTCTTTTACGCTAACTACTGAAGATTTACGAGAAGATTCTCCTTATAATAGCTATACCCGCTTAGGACTCCCTCCAACACCAATTTCAAATCCAGGACTTGAGTCTATTCAGGCGGCTATTGCACCAATTGAAACAAAGTATTTATACTTCCTTACTGATAAAACAGGAGTTATGCGGTATGGAATTACCTACGATGACCATCTCAAGAACAGAAGGCTGTACCTGGGGAAATAATTGACAATTATGTAAAATGTGTTAATTTTAGTTTAGTTTTTGAACATTGTTAAATTAATACTTACAAAAAGGGGCTTTTGATGACTTATATTCCTTTGATTCGCTATGAGGGAGATGAAACTGTTCTGATAATTTGTGGGCGTGAAGTCCGGTTGAGAGATCTGAGTAGTCTTCCTCAAAGATTGAAAAATCACTTCATTGAGGCTTTGGTTTTATCGGTCGTTGGGTTTATGTCGCTATACCAAAGAATTAGTTTCAATCTTGAGTTACATGATTCGAATGGTAATACGGCAGGTGCTGTAGATACGTGTCGATATGTTTTAACGGGTGAAATCGTTATTCATATTTACCCTGACAGACTTATAACTTACTGTAATCCAAAAACTAAGGTACCTACATCAAAAGTTCTTTCTGGAAAGAGTATTGGAGGGTGGTCTGAATCTGTGGCTGATTGGTTAAGTTTATCTGGCACAAAGAAGCTGATTTCTACGAAAATAACATCAGTACTCATACATGAGTTCGGACACATTAAGCACGCAATTGAGAATCCTTTTTTCTTTGAAAGGTACAATGAGCTTAAATTACGTAGTCGACATCCAAAAATTAATCAAATTTACAGATTAGAGTCTGATTCGTGTCGAGCTACATGTTCATGTTTAGGATTTATAATCCGAAACGCTTTCTTTCAATTAATTGCCGAAGGTGTTGCTGATAATGAATTGTACACACTGAAAGAAAATTCAGTATATGCCAACCCAAAATACGAAGATGTGAAAGAATTACTCCAGCTTTCATTAGGTGAATTAGAAGTTTTGTTGATCGGTTTGGAGCAAACAGGTAAATTTTCACCTCAATCAAATTTTACATGGTATGGATTATTTGAAGGTGCGTTACCTTACCTTCTTGGAAGACATGTGTTCTTGATTGCAGAGTCAGAGGGTGTTCAGGTGATAAAGTGTACACCAACTGAACTGATTGACACATGGTATCGATTGGGGTGCGAAAGGCGGAACATTAAACCCCTTGTAAGTATTAGAACGGGGCAGGGTTTATTTGATCAAAGACATTACCTGACCTGGTGTCGCAAGATAGGTTCCATGAACCGTAAATAGTAAAATTGAATGATCGACAAAATCCCCCCCCTATTGGAGAGTGGGGGATTTTTTTATTGCGAGTGCGGAGATAACACCGAAGCTTTGCTTCGGGGTTATCTCCGCACATACAAAAAGAGTCGGCGGAGCCGATACTCCTGCAACAAAGTTTTCCCTATTGCTTCGCCTCATACCTCGTCTGCTCTGAACAGGGATGAGACGAGGACTTTATTTGTGTTATTAATACTATGTAGTATTGTTTTTCTATGTCAAAAAAGCAGAAGGTTTATGTCGGCATGTCTGGAGGAGTTGATTCTTCAGTTACAGCTGCTCTTCTCAAGGAGCAGGGTTTTGATGTGACTGGTGTTTTTATAAAAGCTTGGCATCCAGAAGGTTTTCCGTGTAATTGGAAAGAAGACAGACGCGATGCAATGCGAGTCGCCGCTGTTTTAAATATTCCTTTTAAAACACTTGATCTTGAAAAAGAATACAAACAAGATGTGGTGGACTACATGATTGCTGAATACCAAAAAGGCAGAACTCCTAATCCAGATGTGATGTGTAATAAAGAGATTAAATTTGGTGGCTTTTTAGATTTTGCCTTAAAAGAAGGTGCTGATTTTGTGGCGACTGGACATTACACTCGACTACGTCGAGAAGGTCAAATGTCAAATACCCAATATCAAATATTGGAGGCAAGGGATAAGGCGAAAGATCAGAGTTATTTTCTATGGACTCTCACACAAAAACAACTAAAACATACTTTGTTTCCAATAGGTGAGTATGAAAAATCAGATGTGCGAAAGCTTGCAAGTAAATTTAATTTACCAACAGCTTCAAAGAAAGACAGTCAGGGTCTCTGCTTTCTCGGCAAGGTAGATATGAAAGAATTTTTAAAAGAACATCTCAAGTTAAAGGATGGTGAGGTTTTAAATATGAAGGGTGAGGTTGTTGGTAATCATCAGGGTGTACAGCTGTATACAATTGGAGAAAGACACGGTTTTACTATTACTCATACTGGCGTAGACGAGAAGCCAATGTACATAGTTTCTAAGGATATTACAAAAAACACAATTACAGTTTCAAATGAGCAAACAAACAGGAAGGAGTCTGGAATATTAAAATTAGAACTTTCAGGAACTAATTGGACAACCTTACCTGAAGCAGGAAAAAAATATTTTGCCCGTTTTCGTTATCATCAAAAACCAGAAAATTGCACAGTAATTTTTTATGAAGGTGCAACCTTCATAATTTTTGAGAAGAAACAGCCAAGTGTCGCCTTAGGACAGTCTCTTGTTTTATATGACGGAGAAGCATGTCTTGGTGGAGGGGTAATTGAAGCTTTGTTATAGGCTTATTTTCTTGTGTATAATAAAGGTATGACAAATATACATATTGTTAAGGCTGATGGCACACGAGAGCCATTTGAAGCATCTAAACTTCATGGTTCACTCATTTCTGCGGGTTCCAAAGAAGTTTTGGCACAAGAAATTGTTCAGCATATAGAAAATGAACTTAAGGATGGAATGAGTACGAGTGAAATTTACAAGCACGCTTTTTTCCTTTTACGCAAAAAACAACGCAGAGCTGCTATTAAATATTCACTCCGGTCTGCGGTAATGGAATTAGGTCCTTCTGGTTTTCCGTTTGAAAAATTTGTTGCTGAGATTTTTACCTCAAAAGGGTATCAAACAAAAACAGGCGAGATTGTTATGGGGCAATGTGTTGCTCACGAAGTCGATGTGGTTGCTTGGAATGAAAATAAACTTATCATGGTTGAAGCAAAATTTCATAACAGTGCAAATTTTAAATCTGATTTAAAGGTTGCACTGTATGTGAAAGCACGTTTTGATGATCTTCGAGATACAAAGCATACTTCTTATGGAAAAACTCGCTCTCTTGATGAGATGTGGCTTGTAACGAATACTAAATTTAGTTCGACAGCTATTCATTACGCAGAATGCAAAGGACTTAAGCTTGTTGGTTGGAATTACCCTGAAAAGGGGAGTCTGCAGGATCTGATTGATGATGGAGGTGTTCATCCTGTGACATGCCTCACAGCCCTTTCAAAGCACCAAAAAAACTCACTCATAGCTCAAAATATTATTCTGTGCAGACAACTTATAGATAATACAGAAGCATTAAAGAACTTTGGTTTCTCTGATCAAAAAATAAATAAGACTTTAGAAGATATTGCTTTATTAAGTCAGTAATTTTTTTGTAATGACTTTTACTGAAAAAGTATTAGGGGTAGTTTCAAAAATTCCTAAAGGAAAAACTTTGACGTACAAGCAGGTTGCGAATAAAGCTGGCTCACCCTATGCTTTTCGTGCTGTTGGCAATATTTTAAATAAGAATTACAATCCAGGTATCCCATGTCATAGGGTTATAAGGTCTGGTGGACTTACAGGAGGATACAATAGAGGTAGTGAAAATAAAGTTATATTACTCAAGAAAGAGGGTATCTTACAATAAATGGAAGACGGATTTACAACAAAAGAAGACTTACTACGTACACTTGAAACAGAAACTCAGGTTTTTAAAGATATACTAGTGAAAGAAGCTTTTTCTAAAATTGATAGAAAGGATTTTATTGGTTCTGACTATGAAATCGAAGCATATGAGGATTATTCAGTGCCAATTGGTTTTGATCATATGAGTATCAAGCCTACTGTTATTGCATTTTCGCTTGAGCTTCTTCATATAAAAAAAGGTGAGCACGTTCTAAATATTTTTTCTAGTTCAGGTTTTGTGACTGCTCTTGTTGCTGATATGGTTGGAAAAACAGGAAGTGTTCTTAGTCTAGAAACTATTCCAGAACTCGCAGTAAAAAGTAAGGAATATATTTCAAAATACAAACTACCACAAGCTGAAATTAAATTTTTTGATAAAAGTTTAGGTTTTAATGAGGAAAAAGTATTTGATAAAATTATTATATATGCCAACCTCAAAGATAAACCAAATCTTTTTTTGGAAAGACTAAAGATTGGTGGAATTATGGTTGTTGCTATACAGGGCGTTCTATATAGGATTACAAAGAAGGAAAAAGGAGTTGAGGAGGAAAAAATACTTGAAGGTTTCATGTTTCCTGACTTAGATTTAAACTAGAGAAATAAAGCTGTTTCAAACAAGGATTTTTCTATACTTAAAACCTTTGTTTGAAAATAGTCCTAATATTGCTAATATTCTACCTATGCAACATCATGAAGTTCGAAAGAAGTTTTTAGATTTTTTTCATAAACGAGGACATGCGATTATACCTTCAGCTTCTTTAATACCTGAAAATGATCCTTCGGTTCTTTTTACAACAGCTGGTATGCAACCTCTTGTCCCATACCTCTTAGGGCAAGCTCATCCAGAAGGAGTACGTCTCGCAAATCTTCAGAAATGTGTACGCACAGTTGATATAGATGGTATTGGAGATAATACTCACGCTACTTTTTTTGAAATGATGGGTAATTGGTCTTTGGGAGACTATTTTAAAGAAGATGCAATCAAATGGAGTTTTGAGCTACTCACTTCTAAAGAAGAGGGTTTTGGTCTTGATCCGCAAAGACTGTACGTAACTTGTTTTGAAGGAGATGAAAATGCTCCTCGAGATGAAGAGTCTGCAGGAACATGGAGGGAGATTTTTAAGAAACATAACGTTACAGGTGAGCGTATTTATTTTATGCCCGCTTCAAAAAATTGGTGGAGTCCAGGGGACAATGGTCCTTGTGGTCCAGACACAGAAATGTTTTACGATCTCACAGGTACTCTTATAAAGGGTCTTTCTAAACAAGAGTACATGAAAGCTGATGAGGAACAAAAGGTTGTCGAGATTTGGAATGATGTTTTCATGGAATATGAAAAGAAAGATGGAAAGGTAATTGGAAAATTAAAGAATAAAAACGTAGACACAGGTTCTGGTTTTGAACGTGTATGCGCGGTGCTTCAAGGAAAAGATAATATTTTTGAAACAGATATTTTTAGTGAATTGATGAAGGTTTCAAAAAGTTTAGGTTCAAATACAAAATCCCAGAGAATTATCGCTGATCACATGAGGACTGCTGTGTTTATGATTGGTGATGGTGTTATCCCTTCTAATACTGACAGAGGGTATATTCTTCGAAGACTTATTCGTCGAGCAGTATTTAACACCGATCTACGTTCACTTTCAAAAATTAAAATAACTGAATGTATCGACGCCCTTATTTGTACATATGAAGAAGTCTATACAAATTTAAAATTAAAAAGAGACACCCTTATAGATGTTATTTCAGAAGAATCTGATAAATTTGCTAAAACACTTGAGCAGGGTATTTCTGAAGAAAAAAGACAGGTTGTTCGAAACAATAACCTCCTGACGGGCGATGTGGCACATGTTCTTTTAACTTCTCACGGTTTACCACTTGATATTACAATTGAAATTGGAAAAAGTGAAAAATATGAAATTTCTCCAAATATATATTCTGTATTTGATGAGCAGATGCGTAAACATAAAGAGCTTTCACGAAGTGGTGCAGAAAAGAAATTTAAAGGAGGTCTTGCTGACACAAGTGAAATGTCTCTCAAGTATCATACGACAACACATCTCCTACATCAGGCGCTCCGTGACGTTCTAGGGACTCATGTGGAGCAAAAGGGAAGTAATATAACCTCAGAAAGACTTCGTTTTGATTTTGTGCATCCGCAAAAAATGACAGACGAAGAAAAAAAGAAAGTTGAAGATATTGTAAATCAAAAAATTAAAGAAGGACTTTCTGTCCACAAAATTGAATTACCAAAAGAAGAAGCTGAAAAAACTGGCGCCCTCCACTTCTTTGGAGAAAAATATGGAGACAAAGTGACGGTTCATTACATTGGAGATTCAATTGAAAATGCTTATTCAAAAGAATTTTGTGGTGGACCACATGTTGAAAACATAGGAACTTTGGGTACGTTTAAAATTCAAAAAGAAGAAGCTGTTTCTTCTGGGGTAAGACGTATCAAAGCTGTTCTTGTATAAGACCGTTTGACTGTGATACCATTTTTTTTGGTACAGATCTTTCTTTTTTTACTTGGAGGTGATGCATGATTGATAAAAAAGCATACGCTCTTGTTTGTTTTTTTAAAGGCCCTGGATATTTTGGTATGGCTTGGCATTATGCTTTTTGTCAGACAGCTGGCACAGTTATTATTAAGGGCAATTCTGATACGTTTATGCGTGATGCTTGTGTTGCTAATGCTTTGGACCTTATTGATCGGGGTGAATCGGAATTGTGTCTCGATCCTCCAGATGAGCACTTACTCCAGACGGTGTTACCTCGAGATTCTATAATTATGAATAGTGAAGAGGTCCAAGGGTTGATCGAGAGACTTCGAACCTTGGGAATTTGATTTGAAATTTCGTTGATACTTTGCACAAAATCACCACAATTTGTTTGTGGTGATTTTTTTAAGTGGAGAACAGACTAAGTAAAAATAAACTCTTTGATATACTGTTTGTATATGTCTTTCCTTTCTTTTTTTTATACAAGTAAAAAACAGGTCTCACTTATTGTTGATATAGGAAGTGGAAGTGTTGGCGGAGCTCTTGTTTTATTTGGTTCGAAAATTCCAGAAACTCTTTCTTCTTTACGAATTCCAATTCCATACAGTGAAGAAAGTCCAAAGTTGCTTTCAGGAATGTTTTCTATTGTTGAGGAAGTTGTTAACTCACTGATACGTGATTCTTTGAAATTTAAAATCAAGGTCACGAATATACAATGTTTTTTCTCATCTCCTTGGTGCCTTACGCGCGTTCACACTACATATATTAATAAAGCTGAACCAGTAACTTTAACGGAGCATTTTGTTCAAGATGTTTTAAGACAAGAACTTAAAACAGTTTCCCTAAGTCAGAATGAAATAGAACATAATCCTTTTTTTAAACAACCAGTTGTGGTTATAGAAAATGTAACAAATAAGTTTTCTTTGAATGGATATGAGGTAAAAAAACCATATGGTAAAAAAGCTCGTCAGGTTCAAATAGTATCGTGTGTAAGTTTTGTCCCTACAGACATTAAAAACAGTCTTGAAAAAATTTTAGATCAACACGTACATGCACATACTCAAATTTTGTTCCGTTCGTATTCCTACTCTCTGTATTCTCTAATTCAAGAGACTATTGCTCACGAGAGTGACTATATGCTTTTTGATGTGGGTGCTGAGACAGCAGACATAGTATTTAGCTTAGAGGGGGCGATATACCACACAGATACCATATATATGGGTCGCAACAGTCTTCTCAGTGCTGTTTCAAAATCTTTTGTACTTGGACCAGATGTTGCACTTTCTTTTATTAATCTGTTTACTGAAGGGCATTTAGAAGAATCTATAGCTTTGCGTATACAAACAATTATCGATGAAGTTGAAAAAAAATGGCTTGAAGAGTTAGGTAAAGTTATGGTTCGTGCTCAAAAAAAAGCATCCTTTGGAAAAATTTTTATAACAGCCGACAAGGGTGTTGGAAAAATTTTCGCTCAGTTTTTAGTTAAAAATCGGACAGTAGCAAGTGAGCAAGATGTTATTATTCTTGGCTCAGAAACCTTGGTATCACTTGGATTGCAAACTAAAAATATCAATGATCCATTTTTAATGATCGAAATACTTGATATACACAGGTATAAGTTATTTGAATCATAAGGTGTATCGTTGTAATATGTATATATATGGCAAAAAATATTTTACAAGATGTTGTGCCTCCTAATCGTCGCTCCATAAGAAACATCCCTATTTCTTCTACTCGTAAGAAAATTACAGCACAAGCTGAGGTATTTCCTCTTAAAAAAGAATCACCTTCTTTTGTTCAATCTAAAAAAATAAATCAAGTTTCTGTTGAAGAAATGTCTCCTGTGCATAATAAAAGAAAGTTCTCTAAGAAAATTTTAGGACTTGTAGTAGTTCTTTTTGTTTTCTTATTTTTATACATATTCACTGTCTTTTTTGCATCTGCAACAATAACAATTACTCCTCGACAGCAGAAAGTTACCCTTAATGAAACTATAAAAGTGGGAGATACGTTAAGTGGTATTCCATATGAAGTTGTCACGTTAAGTCGTACTGAAGGAAAGATAGTATCTGCGACTGAAAGTAAGACAGTTGAAGAAAGAGCTTCTGGTACGGTTATTGTGTACAATACCCACAGTAATACCTCTCAGAGACTTATAAAAAATACACGCTTTGAAACACCTGAAGGTTTAATTTATAGAATACGCGACTCAATTACTGTTCCGGGTCAGACAACAAAAAGTGGAGTTGTCACTCCTGGTAGTGTTGAGGTTGCTATTTTTGCAGATTCACCTGGAGAAAAATACAATACAGGTCTCACTGATTTCACTATCCCAGGTTTTAAGGGAGATCCTCGCTATAAAGCATTCTATGCTCGTTCAAAAACTCCAATGACAGGTGGATTTGTTGGTGTTCGAAAGGTCGTTGCAACAACTGACAAAGAAATAGCTCTTGCAGAACTTGAGAGTGCTCTCTCTGATTCTTTAGAGAAAGAAATCCAAACTCAAATACCTGATAAGTATATTTCTTATAAAGACATGATCTTTTTTGAATTTGAGGAAAGTGATCAAACAGAAACTACAGACTCCTCAGTTAAAGTTAATCTAAAGGGTACAATTAAAGCTTTTATACTTGATATAGATAAGTTAGAAAATATTATTGCTTCTGAGACAGCACCTGCTCTTGCTGGACTCGGGGATGTTGATTTTATTAACTTAAACAACATAACTGTTTCAGTTAAAAATAAATCAAGTGTTGATATTTTAAATCAAAAACCTTTCGATATCATGTTGACTGGAGAAGGTATTGTTGTGATGATTTTCCCTCAAGATGAGATTATTTCTAGTCTTTTAGGTGCGTCTATAGACGATTTTACAGTAGTACTTGATACTTATAAAATGGCTATACAAAAGGCTGATGCACTTATTTCACCTTTTTGGAAAAAGACTTTTCCTAAAGACAAAGACAAGATTTATTTAACAAAAACCTTACTTGAAAAATAGAAGATATATAAGAAGTTAACGGGATACGTATTGACTAATATACGGCTTATTTGCTAGTATGTTTCTCACTGCCTATAGTAGTGTAATGCAGAAAGAAAATTCACAAAAACAAGTCGTATTAGGGAGGGTTATTGAAGCCTTACCAAACACCTTTTTTAAGGTTGTTCGAGAAGATACAAATGAAGAGATTATGACCTATCTTTCAGGTAAGATGCGACTCAATAGAATCCGTGTTTTAGTTGGAGATAAGGTTGAGGTTGAAATAGACCCGTATGGTGGTAAAGGAAGAGTAAGTAGACGTCTATAGGATAGCGTTCACGAACCTCTGTCCGAATCTAATTTCGGGCTATTATTTTTTTTAAAAAACAATGAGAGTAAAATCATCCGTAAAGAAAATTTGTCCAAAGTGTCAGGTCATCAGACGAAGAGGCCGTGTTTTCATTGTATGTAAGGCCAATTTACGACATAAACAACGACAAGGTTAATTTTAATATTATGAGAATTTTAGGAATCACAATACCAGAAGAAAAACGTTTAGAAATAGGTCTTACTATTTTATATGGAATCGGACGTTCTCGAGCTCAGAAAATCTTAGCAGAAGCTAATGTTGAATACGGCAAAAAGCCAAAAGACATAAGTGCTGATGAGGAAAACACAATTCGTCGTGCAATTGAAGGTTTTACTATTGAAGGCGATCTAAAACGTGAAGTTGCTTCAAATATTAAGCGTCTTAAAGACATTAAGGCATATCGAGGAGTTAGACATACTCGAATATTACCAGTAAGAGGTCAGAGAACTAAGACAAACTCTCGAACACGAAGAGGTAATACTCGAAAGACAATGGGTACTGGTCGTCGTGCAGCAGATAAGAAATAAAAATTATGGGAAAAAAGCGAATCGTTAAAAAAACAGGAGGATCAGCTGAAGGAGTTCAAAAAACTGCTTCAGCTTTGTCAAAAAAGAAAGTTGATGTCGCTGTTTTATATGTTCAATCTACATACAACAATACAAAAGTTCTCCTTACCGATACAAAAGGAGGTGCTCTTTGCTGGTCATCAAGTGGATCATTAGGTTTCAAGGGTGCTAAAAAGGGAACACCTTTCGCAGCTGCAAAAGTAGGTGAAGTTCTAGGTGACAAAGCAAAGCTTATGGGAGTAAAAGAAATCTCTGTTGTGGTGAATGGCGTTGGTTCAGGACGTGAATCTTCAATCCGAGGCTTTATTTCACGAGGTATTAATATTACTAGTATTAAGGATATGACACCGGTTCCTCATAACGGACCTCGTCCTCCGCGACCAAGACGCGTATAAACAAATAATATGATTTCAGGACCAAAATATAAAATTGCTCGACGTTTACGTGCCCCAATCTTTGAGAAGACTCAAACTCAAAAATATGCACTTCGCGAAGCACGCAAAATAAAAGCTAAAAGTAAGCGACGACCAGCTCAAAAAACTGAGTACGGTCTTCAAATGCTTGAAAAACAAAAGGCTCGTTTGAGTTATGGAATTTCTGAAAAACAGTTTTCTAAATATGTTTCTGAATCTATTGCAAAGAAAGCTGTGAAATCAAGTCAAGCTTTGTTTGAACGACTTGAGACACGTGTTGATAACATCGTATATCGCCTTGGATTAGCTCCTACACGTCGTTTCGCTCGACAAATGGTATCTCATGGTCATATCACCTGTAATGGACGCAAGACAAATATCCCTTCAATGCAAATTTACAAAGCAGATGTTATTTCTATTCGAGAAGGCAGTCTCAAGACCAAGTTATTTAACGAACTTACTGAGAAACACAAGACTTACACAACACCGAAGTGGTTGAAATTTGACCTTGAAAAGAAACAAGGTACGGTAGTTGCTTCGCCAGTTCTTGAAGAACAGAAAGATCTGTTATTTGATCTTGATACCGTGCTCGAGTTCTATAGTAGATAAAATTTGATTATTTTTAAAAATTTAGTATAATTAAAAGCCAATTTTTAATAACAATAATATGTCTGATTACAACATAGTTTTACCTTCAAAACCAAAGATTGTGTCACAGGAAGGTACTGTGGGCGTTTATGAGATTGATGGTCTATATCCAGGATATGGTCACACTCTCGGAAACTCGCTTCGCCGTATCATTCTTTCATCATTACCAGGAGCTGCTATTACATCAGTTAAAATTTCTGGTGTAAATCATGAGTTTTCTGTTATGGACGGTGTAAAAGAAGATGTAATTACAATTCTTTTAAATCTTAAGAAAGTTCGTATCAAGATGCTGAGTGACGAACCTCAAACTCTTACCTTAGAAATAAAGGGTTCAAAAGAGGTTACTGCTGCTGATATTAAAGCACCAGGACAAATTGAAATATTAAATCCAGAACAAGTACTTTTCTCTGTTACAGATAAAAATACAAAAATTGAAATGGAATTATATGTTGAAAGAGGTCTTGGATACGTTCCAAAGGAAGTTCTTCAAAAGAACCGAGTTGATATCGGAAGTATTTCTCTTGATGGTATCTTTACTCCAATCAGAAAGGTTAATTATGAAGTAGAAAATATGCGAGTTGGAAACAGAACAGACTTCAACCGTCTAAAATTCTTTATTGAAACAGACGGAACAATAACTCCAAAAGAAGCACTGGAGAAATCTATTGAAGTTATGATTCACCAATTAAAGGCTATCATCGGTTTTAAAGAAGAAGAACCTTTAATAAAAGAGCCTTCAGCAGTATCTTCAACTGAAGAAAAAGATGCTGATCCTGAATTCTTGAAAACTCGTATTGAGACCGTAGGTTTTTCTCAGAGAACTTTCAACGCGCTTTCAAGTGCTAATATTCGAACTGTTGGTGGACTAGTACGTAAGAAGGAAAAAGATATTCTTGATATAGAAGGTCTTGGTTCTAAAGGTGTTACTGAAATAAAAGAAAAGCTTGCTGAATTTGGAATTTCACTTAAGGTAGAATAAAAAAGTACCATGAGACATCATAACAACATTAAAAGTTTTAATAGACCTAAAAACCAACGAGAAGCACTCATGAAGTCTCTTGCGCGCTCTTTGGTTATTAAAGAGAAAATTCGAACAACAGGAGCAAAAGCAAAATCACTCCGTCCTTTTGTTGAGCGTGTGATTACCTATGCAAAGAAAGGTACAATTGCTTCAAAAAGAGATGCAATTGCTTTAGTTGGTGTTGATACATCAAAGAAGCTCGACGAGCTTGCAAAGCGTTTTGAGGATCGTAAGGGTGGATATACTCGAATCACAAAACTTCCTCGAAGGATGAGTGATGGTAGCACAATGTCTGTTATTGAATTTGTATAAATATATGGAAAAAGAACAAACAAAAAATTCTATTGAAACACATACAATAGACGCACAAGGAAAAAGACTGGGAAGAGTTTCAAGTCAAGCTGCTGTTCTACTTATGGGCAAGCACACTCCTCAGTTTGCAAAAAATAAAGTGTATCCAGTACAGGTTAATATTATCAATGCTTCAAAAGCTTATATCTCTACTAAAAAGAAGGAAACAAAAGAATATGCTTCTCACTCACAGCATCTTGGAGGTATTAACATAAAAACACTTGCTCACGTAATTGAGTTTAAGGGTGTTTCTGAAGTTTTCAGGAGAGCAGTACTTGGAATGCTTCCTAAAAATAAATTACGAAGTGTTATGATTAAAAATCTTAGTGTTACCGAATAAATACGTATATGGAATCAACAAAGGAAAAATACATAGAAGCTATTGGACGAAGAAAGACTGCATCTGCACGAGTTCGAATTACTCCTGCAAGTAAACAATCTGTAACAATAAACGATCGTGACTTAGCAGATTTTTTTCATATTCGTGAATTAGTAAATACAGTTTTAGCTCCTTTTGAAAAACTAAAACTTACACAAAAATTTAAAGTAACAGTAATAGCTAAGGGTGGTGGTATTGCATCACAAGCAGAAGCTGTTCGTCTTGGAATCTCTCGAGCACTTCTTGAAGTTGACGCAGAGCTTAGAGCAAAATTAAAGAGTGAAGGGTTTCTCAAGCGAGATCCTCGAGCTAAAGAGCGCCGTAAATTCGGTCTCAAAAAAGCAAGAAAAGCTCCTCAATGGTCAAAACGATAACAAAAGGCACTCTCGGAGTGCTTTTTGTTTTGCCATTGCGGTGAGAGAAAAGGGTCGGAAAAACTTCGGTTTTTCCGTGGAGGAAGGTAGCGAACGAAGTGAATGTTTGAAAACCGTGGGTTTCTAAGGAATAAAATGACTCCTCATTGGAGTAAATACTAGTTTACGGAATTGTGGAGAGAGTGAGGGTCGGAGAGGGCGGTTTCTGCCCTTTCCGTGGAGTAAATTATTAAAAACCGAGGGCTCCCGATTTGTCTACGCTCGCGTAGCAACAATCGGTTTTTTTCTTGCTCTCACAAAAATTTTTGCTACAATGTGTTCACACTATGATGAAAAAACATAAAGTAGAAGATGAAGATATTATTCCCGAAGAAGACTCTGATCATGCTCGTGGTGGAGAAACTAAAACAGAAGTAGAAAAACTTAAGGAAAAACTTAAGGAGTGTCAAGCTCAAAAACAAGAATATCTCGATAGTTGGCAAAGAGCTCAGGCAGAATTTGTGAACGCTCGTAAACGTGATGGGGAAACTCATAAAGAGATACTTAAGCACGCAAATGAATCTCTTATTCTCGACATTATCCCTGTTCTTGATAGTTTCGATATGGCATTTGGCAATAAAGAAGCTTGGGAAAAGGTAGAGAAAAATTGGCGGATAGGTGTTGAGTACATTTATTCTCAACTAGTGGGGGTTTTACAAAACAATAACATCACACAACTCAACCCTCAACAAGAAATGTTCAACACCGAGTTCCATGAAGCAATTGAGGAAGTAGAAGGAGATAAAAAAGATGAAGGGAAGGTTGTCGAAGTGCTTCAAAAAGGTTATAAACTCCACGAAAGAATTATCAGAACAGCGAAAGTTAAAGTTGGAAGTCACGCAAAAACATAAAGTTTGACAAATATAATATTGTTTTTATAATATATTACGCATTAGTAACTAATTTTAATCACCATGGCAAAAATAATAGGTATTGATCTTGGGACAACATTTTCAGCAGTTGCAGTCATGGAAGCAGGGACTCCTAATATAATCGAAAACACAGAAGGTTCTCGCACAACCCCTTCTATTGTTGCTATCTCTAAGACAGCAGAGCGCCTTGTGGGTTCTCTAGCAAAAAGACAAGCTGTAACAAATCCAAAAAATACCATCTTTGGAATTAAGCGTTTTATGGGTCACATGTTTGATGATGCTTCTGTTCAAAAAGACCGCTCATCTATTCCGTACGATATAAAGAAAGGTCCTGATGGGGGAGTTTTGGTTACTATGAATGGCAAGGACTATCGACCAGAAGAAATTTCTGCAATGATCCTCTCTAAGCTCAAGCAAGACGCGGAGGCTCGTTTAGGAGAAAAAATTACTGAAGCAATTGTGACTGTACCTGCGTATTTTAATGATGCCCAACGAAAAGCAACAAAAGATGCTGGAAAAATTGCAGGTCTTGATATTAAAAGAATCATCAACGAACCAACTGCCGCAGCTCTTGCATACGGTTTCAATAAAAAGAAGGATGAAAAAATTGCCGTCTTCGACTTTGGTGGAGGAACATTCGATATTTCTATTCTTGAAGTTGGTGGAGATGTTGTTGAAGTAAAATCAACTGACGGAGATAGTCATTTGGGTGGTAAAGATATCGATCAGAAAATCATCAACTGGCTTGCAGATGAATTCAAAAAGCAAAGCGGTATTGATGTACGAAAGGATTCTCTTGCACTTCAACGTCTCGATGAAGCTGCAGAAAAGGCAAAGATTGAACTTTCTACTGCTATCGAAACAGAAATAAATATTCCATTTATTACTTCAGGTGTAGATGGCCCACAACATTTACTTGTTAAACTATCTCGCTCAAAACTTGAAGATCTTTCAGCTGAATTTATCGAACGAGCACTTACTATCACTAAGCGAGCAATGGAAGCATCTCCATTTAAAATTGCTGACATACAAGAAGTTGTACTTGTAGGAGGTCAAACTCGTATGCCGAAAATCCAGCAGGCTGTAAAAGATTTTTTTGGTAAAGAACCAAACAAATCAATTAACCCAGACGAGGTGGTGGCACTCGGTGCTGCTATTCAAGGAGGTATTATTGGTGGAGATGTAAAAGACATACTTCTTCTTGATGTTATTCCACTTTCTCTTGGTCTTGAAACAATGGGAGGTGTTGCTACAAAACTTATCGACAAAAACACCACTATCCCAGCTTCAAAATCTCAGGTATTTTCAACCGCAGCTGATAATCAAACCTCGGTAGAAATCCATGTAGTGCAGGGAGAGCGACCACTTGCAACAGACAATAAAAGTCTAGGTAGATTTATTTTAGATGGCATTCCACCAGCATCTCGAGGAATGCCTCAGGTTGAAGTTACGTTTGATATTGATGCGAACGGTATTTTGAGTGTAAAAGCAAAAGACAAAACAACAAATAAAGAGCAATCAATTCGCATCGAAGCGAGTTCAGGTCTTTCAAAAGAAGATATTGCTAAAATGCAGAAAGATGCAGAGGTACATGCAGAAGAAGACAAAAAGAAGAAAGAGCTTATTGAAGCAAAAAATATTTCTGAACAGCTTGTCTATACAGCAGAGAAAGCAGTTAAAGATAATGGCGACAAAGCCGGAGAAGAAATAAAAAAAGATGTGGAAGGGAAGATAGACGCTTTAAAGAAAGCTCAAGGAGGAACATCTCTCGAAGATATTAAAAAAGCTTCAGATGAACTTTCTACTTCCATGTCAAAAATAGGTGAAGCTATCTCAAAACAAAATCAAGAATCAGAAAAGCAATCAAACCCAGAAAATAAGGACCAGAAAGGTGGAAATGATGAGTCTGGACCTGTTCGAGACGCTGATTTTAAAGAGACTAAATAAGAAGAAATAAGTATTGGAGATTTTTATTCTAATGAAGTAGACTACTACTAATGAAAAATTACTACGAAGTCTTAGGGGTTCAAAAAAATGCAGATAAAGATGAAATAAAGAAGGCTTTTCGTAAGCTTGCTCATAAGTATCACCCTGATAAAAAAGACGGTGATGAAAATAAGTTCAAGGAAGTAAACGAAGCCTACGGTGTGCTTTCTGATGACAAAAAACGAGCTGAGTATGATCAGTACGGTAAGGTATTTTCAGGTGACGGAGGTCAAGGTGGAGGTCCTGGTGAGGGCTTCGGAGGCTTTGATTGGAGTAACTTCACTCAAGATGGTGGAGCTGGATTTGATTTTGATATAGGAGATATCTTCAGTAACATTTTTGGTGGTGGAGGAAGACGAGAACAAGCTCGTCGTGGAAGAGATATTTCAATGGATATCGAGCTTTCATTTGAAGAGTCAATCTTCGGAGTTGAACGAAAAGTACTTCTTAATAAAATATCTGAGTGCGATATATGTAATGCAACTGGTGCAGCAAAAGGATCTGAGATGACTACGTGTACAACCTGTAATGGAAAAGGTTCCATAAAAGAAGCTCGAAGATCTCTCGTGGGTACTTTTATGACAACTCGTGTTTGTGATGTATGTACTGGAATTGGGAAGGTTCCTAAAAATCCATGTGCTGATTGTCATGGAGCTGGTGTGTTAAAGAAAGAAAAAGAGATTCTTATTTCTATTCCAGCAGGCATAGATAATGGCGAAATGATTCGCATACCAAAAAATGGTGAGGCAATACCTCATGGAACATCAGGAGACTTGTATGTAAAAATTCACGTTAAACCTCATTCTATGTGGAAAAAAGAAGGAACTGATCTTGTAACAAATCTCAAGGTCAAACTCTCAGACGCTCTTCTTGGTACAGACTACAACCTCAAAACACTTGAGGGAGATTTAACTGTGAAAATCCCTGAAGGAGTTACATTTGGAGAAATTCTTCGCATAAAAGGTAAGGGTGTTCCTAAAGATAAGAGTAAACATCGAGGAGACATGCTTATTAAAATAAACATTGAGCTTCCGCGTAGACTTTCTCGTTCTGCAAAGAAGGCTGTGGAAGAACTCAAGAAAGAAGGTGTGTAGGAGTGGTATAGTAGAGAAATGGATGTATCATTCTTCTCGACACTCTCTTTGAATGTACTCGTACCCGCACTTATATTTATCGGAGGTTTTTTCTATGCATTGGTTCGAGGTAAGGAGAAGATAATTTCAGCTATCCTTGCGTTCTACCCAAGTCTTTTCTTTATGTCTATTTTTCCATACTGGAATGCTGCGGTTTTTGAAAAAGAGGGGATACATTCTTTTGTTGCGCATCTCGGTGTTTTTCTATTATTTTATATTCCAATACATCTTATTCTTTCGCGGGTTGTAGAGTCTTATTATTCTGAAAAAAGATCGGGTAAATTTTTACAGATAGCAAGTTTAAGTCTAGCTTTTGCTGTTTTAGTTATGGCTTTACTTATAAATTTCTTGCCAGTTATTTTTGTATTTTCAATAAGTAGTCTTATAACAAAGTATCTCTTCTGGTTTTTAATAGCTCCATTTCTCCTTATTCTTATAGCTATCAAAGAATAAGAGTATTCCAAGGCTATGTTTCTTTCTAAATCCTGTTTTCTAACCACTTATCTTCTTTAGAAACTGTTAGACTTCTGTTTGTAATTAGATATTTAACATTTGATATTACACTTTACTTGTGGTAAAGTGTTTTTGGGCCAAATGTGTCGTTCTTTCATTTCTATTCCAGAGTCCTTTTTGAAGGGGTTAGAGTAGAATGGAGTCTACTTATGTGTTCACTTGCAAGAATTCGTGAATTGGATGAATCTGACCTCCGTAATCTGGGGGAACACCCAAGGATGGAGGTGCATCATCTCGACGATGGAGATGATGACGAAGAGGTCACCGGGGGAGCTATTGAGCAATTGCTCAGTCGTCGATCAAAAATCGACACAACTGAGTAACTTTTCAAACTTTCCAGCACTAGGAATCAAACATAAATCAGCTGACACGGCCTTGGCCCAAGCTCGTCAGCTGATTTTTTTATTGCGATTGCGGAGTATTCTCCGCAAGTACAAAAAGAGTCGGTGGAGCCGATACTCCTGCAACAAAGTTTTCCCTGTTGCCTCGCCACGTGCCCCGTCTGCTTACGTCAGGTATGAGACGAGGTAAAATTTTATTTAGAAATTCTGACACTTTTTTGTTTATATGTCACAACACTCATTCCTCGTTTCAAGTTCTCTTATATTTTCATAGTTGACACCCGACAACACTTTTTAAAAATCATAAGCATAATAGGCTCATTTTTAGTTTTTACACACAAACAGTCTTTGACAAGGTTCAGTAGACAGTTTTATTTATTTGTTACATATCGACAACAATTCTTGTTGATTTATCCTAAACCTTGGAACGAACTTGCACTTCGCAAGAGTTCTTCAACATCAACTCTCGAAAGGAGAGTTTCCCATGCGTAACAAGCCCGATAACTTGTCCCCGATGTCGTTCGATGTCCCAGACGACAAGTTCGTCAAGAGTGGCTGGTGCAAGAAACGTGGTCCATGTGTTTCTATTGCTCGCACCGAGCACGGCGTCGCCATTCGCGACACCAAGGACGCCAGCAAGGCTACCCAGTTCTACACCCACGAAGAATGGGACGCCTTCGTTAATGGTGTGAAGGCTGGTGAGTTCGACACCAAGGTTTAAGCCACCTCATCGGCTGTTAGGGGAGAGTAGCAGCAATTGCCTACTCTCCCCTTTATCGTATAATCTAAACATGTCAAATATAATCATTTATCCAGGTTGGGGAGAATCTTTCAAAGAAGCTCGTTACAGAAAGCTTGCAAAGACTCTCGAAAACGCTGGTCACAAAGTTACTCCTATGAATCTTGATTGGAGGAAACCACTATCAAGCAATGTTTTTGCTGTGCCAAAGAGTAGTATTATTGTTGGTTTCTCATACGGCGCTGTGATTGCATATCTTATTGCTCAAAAATTTCCATACAAAAAGATCATATTATGTTCTCTTTCACCGCTTCATAAGTTTAGCTATAAAGATAATTTGAAAATGTACCAAGAACACATGACATACGAGCAAGCAAAAGTTATGGCCGATGATACGCAAAAAATAAAAATTAACCTCAAAAAACTAAAAGTTCCTTATATCACTCTTGTCGGCGAATTAGAAAAAGGTATAGGCAAAGCAGATTTTATTGTGCCGAAGACTGGGCACAATATGACCAATACTTATATAAATAGTATTTCAAAACTACTTTAGTTGTTAGATTTTTGATATTTTCAATCAAATTTTCCTCACCACTTTGTAACTCATCATCCATAAACTTGCTTTCAAGGCCAAAGAAATTCACCACATTACTAATGTAGATGAGAAAAGATTGTTGATGTCTCAATTATTTACGAACTTCACACAAGACCGTTACACCATAAAGCCAAACTACAATTTAGCCTGTAATTGTCTTGTAGAATGGATACAAAAGCTAAATGACACCTACGATTGTATCCGATAGTGCGGGCGACGAGGGGGAATTGGCGAATTATCGGTAACTTTAATTTAGCTTTAGAAATGCTAAAATGTGTCGATGAAAAGAAATCGAGCCGCAGGAATAGTTATAAAGGATAATAAAGTCCTCGTGATGCATCGCATAAATAAAGGTGACGAATATTGGGTATTTCCAGGTGGCGGACAAGAAGATGGCGAGACCCCCGAACAAACGGCTGTTCGAGAAATTGATGAGGAAACCACTCTCAAGGTAAAGCCAGGAAAGCTTGTATATCACATAAAGTGGGACACAGATGAAGAAAATTTCTCGTCTCGTTGGTTGCAGGGTTGTTATATCACGTAGCCTTACGTGTCAATGGCGGTATTGTATTTGGTGATGGTGTGGTATAGTTTTTTTATGGAAGAAGGATTACAAAAACAACCACAATCTGAAGATGAAGTAAAAAAGCCAGTTTCTACTTTCAAAAAATATATACCACTTATTATTGGGGTAATTTTTTCATTCATTGGGCTTATGGTTTTTTTGAGCATATTTTCTAGAAATAGTGAGATTAGGAAAGCAGAGAACGTATCCCAAGAAAATAATATTCAACCTCTAGCTTCACTGCTCCCTGACACAGAAGATGTCCTTAGGGTTGCAATAGGTGATATAGAAAACGAGATTGATGAGGATAGGTATTACTATCATAATGATGGTTCTTATATAAACTATTCACTTTTTGATATTAACTTGAATACCAAAGAACTAAGTTCTGATAGATATGTTAATGACGAAATAGAAGCTTACTCGGGAATTCCATTTGTGGATAACGAAGTATATTCTACAGTCATAGTTTCTCGATTATCATCACAAGACAAAACCGAGTCTTTGGTTTGGATTGGTACAAAAAACCACAACGAACCAGTTGATGGTGCTTATGGGGGCTATTATATTAACGAGGAAGCGCCATTAACATATAGATGTGAAGTTTTTAGTAAAACTTGTGAACAAATTTCTACAATTCCTATATCACCCAGAGCTGTTACTGAACCTAAAAAAAATAATTTAGACCGATTTTATAATGGACCATCTCGATATTGGTTAAAGTGGGATAATGAAAGTGGAAGGTTGCTCGGACACTATCATGGTGAAGGTGGACCCAGTTCGCCAGTATATGTTCTAGATACGGACAAAAAAGAGGTTTACACGGTTTGTGGTGATGAGAAGGGATGTCCTGGCCTCGGTTTTGCTAATTGGGATAATGATGCTAGTCAAGTATTTGTTGTTGATTATAAATATGGAGAACCACAGACATTTGAATGGATAACGGGGGGAGAGAGTATAAGAAATCGACGACATACATATGGTCAAATTTTTCAATACGACTCTGAAAAAAATAACTATGTTTGGAAAAAAGAATTTGATCTGTCTAGCATAGATAGTCAGCCATACAAATCATATGATAATCCACATAACTATTTAAGGTACGCTATATTCTCTCGCGATAATAACCATGTGCTTCTACTCACCTCTCGAAACATTTATTCTCTAAGTTTAGAATCTGGTGAAATAACTCACCTTGTTGATGCAACACCAGCCATAGAGATACAAAAGGAACATGGAGGGATTTTTGCAGAACATAAACAGGAAGTTCGGTTTTCTCCAAGCGGAAGATATGTTTATTTTATAGGAAAAGAAGAAAAATCTGAAAAAAGCACGTTATACACGATTGACCTACTTAACAACTTTGAAGTAGAGCTTATAGTTACTGCTGATTATATAAATACTAGATAATTTTTTATGGAGCAAGAACCACAAAATCAAACATTAGAAACTCGAAAAGAAAAATCGAAGGTAAAAAAATATTTGCCGACCATCTTAGTGTTGACGATATTTGTTGCTGGAGCTCTGTTATTTTTTTTAACCAATCAAAATGATGACAGTGCAGAGAAATGGAAAACATATAGAAATGAAGAGTATGGATTTGAATTTAAGTACCCTGGGAGTTGGCAGAAGTATTCAGAATCACCGACTTACATGTCCCTAGTTTCTCCGTGGAGAAAAGAACAATTAAAATTATATGGAGGCGTAAACAACTCTAGTATAGAAGTTCGTGCTTATGATAACTCGCATGCCGTATTTCAGAATTCTTCTCTTGAAAAATGGTTAAAAGATGTACGTAAAATAGAATTGGAAGTATCTGGGCTGGATTCTTTAGACGTCACCCCTATTAAGGAGCTAAATATAGATAATAAGCCTGCTTTTATTTTTAGTTCGATTTTTGGTGATGGAGGACCAGTACCAGATCAGATATATGTAGCTGACCAAGACACCTTACTTGTAATAACCGTAACTAATTCTAATGAAAACCCTGCATCGTTTAAGAATGTGCTGGAAGACATACTCTCAACCTTCAAATTCTTTAAAGCAGAAAGTAATTTAAAAGAACTTTATCCATTTGGTAAACCTATTATTAAAAGTGTAACTCCGAGTTCTGGTCCAAGAGGAACACAAGTAGTAATTGACGGCGACGAACTTTCTGGTTTCGAAGGAGACCTTTTTGTAATCTTTGAAAGAGAAGATGGAAAGAAAATAAAACTCTGGGATGAGGTGCATAGTTATACAGAAGAGCCAAACAGAGCTGAGGTAACTATAAACGAACCATGTGAAGAAGGGGAAACCATATATCACCCACAGTCAGGAAATCCAAGTCTGTGTGATTATGTAGAATTTACTCCGGGAACATACAAGGTGTATACAGAACCATGGGGATATAAGAGTAATGTGATCAATTTTCGGGTCATACAGGGTGGTTTTACCTATGTTTATGGAGATCCTTATTCAGAAACCAGAAAAAATTTAATTTCTAACGGGTGGCAACCTGTAATTCCTGATATCTATAGTATGAATTCTGGTACGACAGATTCAGATAAACGTCCGATTGATGCAGACTATCCTGAAATAGGTTATTGTGGGTCTGGTATAGATGCTATTTGTAATGTTAACTTCATGCAAAGTAATTCTTTTCGTCACCTTAATCTTCAAATAGGTGGCAGAAGTAGATATGAAGTTTGGACAGTGGTAGGTAGCGAGTAATGATTATTTCATGTTGTATTTTGATATAAAAAAATTAATTACAAAAAGTGCTATTTTACTTTTGCTACTGCCATCTTTTGCAAATGCCACGGCGCCCGGGGTTTGT
>CAZVFV010000006.1:0-28125 GCA_964626625.1 uncultured Candidatus Saccharibacteria bacterium
TGAACGATTCAGGACTATCCGTAGTCCTTCCATATATAATGGTAGGACATATTAATAGTAAAGTCAATAGTCTGTGGATAAGAACGCGAACGTGTAATTTCAAATTTCTAATGACCTAGATAATTTTGTTACCTAAAATAACGGGCAGGCAAATGTCAAAAACATCTCTTAAGAGAAGAGTGAGTCCATAACTGTTTTTACATCTCCGCCGTCAGCCTTACTTTTAAGTTCTTTCACCTCAAACAAAACAGTATCTAGTAAGTAGTCTATTTTGTATGGGGCGAGAAGTGGTTATTTAAACAATGACTCCGCTACCTCTTTTACGAGGTTTCCGTCTGCTTTTCCTTTGAGTTCCTTCATAACAGCGCCGATAAACATTCCTAGTTTAGTTTTGTCCGTTATTTTCATTTCCGCTTTCTTTTTCTTAATAATTTTAAGAACTTCATCTTTGCTCATTTGGGCAGGGAGATAGCTTTCTAGAATTTCTAATTCTTTCTTTTCTGCTTTTACTAAGTCCTTTCGGTTACCGGCAGTAAATTGTTCAATAGAGTCTTTTCTTTGTTTAACTGCACGACGAATTAGACCAAGTACATCTTCGTCTGTTAGTTTGTCTGCAGAAGGAAGTCCTTTGGAGATTGATTCATTGGTAAAGAGGGTAATAAGGCTTCTGATAACCAAAAGGCGCACTTCATCCCTAGCTTTCATGGCCTCCTTTAGATGTTCTCGAATTGTTTCCTGTAATTTCATATAAAAAAGTATATCATGTGGCATGTAACTTGTAACACGAAGCTCAAAACCCTTCGGGTTTTGAGCTTCTAATGTGTTTTGCGCTATATGATATATGCTACAAGTTTCGTATAATAGACCTATGAATTCTGAAATAATCTTACTTGGCTTTGTTATTTTAATTGCGAATGCAGTCTTGCTCTGGTTTTTCTTAGGTAGAAAAAAGGAGACAAAAGAGGATTCAACTGGATTTCAACTTCTCTTGCAACAAATTAATGAACTCACTCGGACAGTTGATGACAAGATGAGTGAAAATCATAAGCAAGTTCACGACTCAATGAGAAATCAGTTCGGTGAATCTCAAAAGCTTGTGAATCAATTTATAAAAGAGATTTCTCAGGTTACTGACAAAGTTGCTCGAGTTGAAGAGACAGGGAAGCAAATGGTTATGTTTGCTGACCAACTTCAAAATCTTCAAGATATTTTAAAAAATCCAAAACAAAGAGGTATTTTAGGTGAGTATTATTTAGAAACACTTTTAAAGAATGTGTTACCGACGGGAAGTTTTCAAATGCAATATCCATTTAAGGACGGAACAATAGTTGACGCCGTGGTGTTTGTAAAAGAAAAAGTGATACCAATTGATTCAAAGTTTTCTCTTGAAAATTACAATCGACTTGTTGGAGAAAAAGATCCTGTAGAAAAAGAGCGTTTAGAAAAAGCTTTCAGGGCTGATTTAAAAAACCGTATTGATGAAACAGCAAAATATGTAAAGCCAAATGAGGGAACTATGGATTTTGCTTTTATGTTTATTCCCCATGAGGCAATTTATTATGATCTTCTTGTATCCCAAGTTGGTTCGGTCAAGGTTAATACTCGAGACCTTATTGAGTATGCTTTTAAAGAAAGGCACGTGATAATTGTTTCTCCAACATCTTTTTTGGCATATCTGCAAACTGTTCTTCAGGGACTTAAAGCTCTTCAAATTGAAGAGTCAGCAAAAGAAATCCGTGCCAATGTAGAAAATCTCCAAAAGCACCTTGGAAGTTTTGTTGAGTATCAAGGAAAGCTTGGTAATGCCCTTGGTACAGTCATAAACCACTTTAACGCTTCTGAAAGGGAGTTTAAGAAGATTGATAAGGATGTTGTGCGTATTACTGGTGTGGCGAGTGATTTTGAACCTCAAGTGCTTGAAAAACCTCGTGTAGATGACTAGCTTGCTTTTTTGTTAGGTTGTGTTAATGTTAGCCTCAGATTTTCTTTTTCACTTCACCCCTGATCGAGTGCGACCCGGGTGGTACCACCCGGGTCGTGCTTTCACTGCCGTATTCTCTCTGAGGATACGGCTTTTTTATTTATGTTGCATTTTCTATAAATATGTGTAAAATAGCTTGATATATGCCAAATAAAGTAGTTCAAAAAGATACACAGTTTGCAGTCATTGAGACTGGCGGAAAACAGTACATGGTTTCCCCTGGAACTGTACTTACTATTGAAAAAATACTAGGTGAACATAAAGAAGGAGATAAGCTTACTTTTGATAAAGTTCTCCTTGTTGATGATGGTAATGGAATGACTACTATAGGTACTCCATATGTGTCTGGGGCAAAAGTTGAAGGAACGCTTTCAAGAATCGGAAGAGCTCCAAAGATTACTGTAATCAAATACAAACAAAAGAGTCGTTACTATAAGAAAAACGGACATCGACAACCATTTTTTAGAGTAGAGATTGGAGCGATAAAATAAGAAGCTAGAAGATAGGATTTAGAATATAGAAATTAGAAAAAACTGCCCGACCAATTTGGTTGGGCAGTTTTTGTTTATTGCGATTGCGGAGAATACTCCGAAGCTTTGCTTCGGGGTTCTGTCCGCACATACAAAAAGAGTCGGCGGAGCCGATATTCCTGTAAAAAAGTTTTCCCTGTTGCTTCTCCTCATGCATAGTTTGCTCTGAGCGAGGACAGGACGAGGACTTTATTCTCTATTTTTGAGAGCGTTCTTGAGAGTCTCAGTATCTGAATATTCAATTTCTGTTCCTGTCGAAAGTCCGCGACCTAGAGTTGAAAGTGTAAATGTGTGAGTTTCCGCAAGAGGGGAGAGCTGTTTTTTTAAAAAAATTTCAGTATGTTCTCCTTCGGGGTTAAGGTCGAGAGCAAGGATTACCTCTTTCAAATGTTCAACATCGGATGTTGAACATTTGTTGTTTATAACTGAGAGTAATTCTTTCAATCGAATTTTATTTTCAGGTTCTTTTTCAAGGATGGGTACTGATCCGCCAAGTACAAAATAAAGTCCATTAAATAGCCCTGTTCTTTCCATATGGTCTACGTCATTGTCGTGACTTACTATCATAAGAAGCTGAGTGTCTCTATTTGGACTCACACAAATAGAACAAAGATTTTGTTCAGTTTTAACTCCAAGAGGGAAGTATCGAAAGCAGGAAGTGCAAATTTTAATATTTTTGCGAAGGTTCTCTATACTTTGAGTTAATTCACTTACAAAACCGTTATTGCGAGTAAGTAAAAAGTACGCAAAGCGTCGTGCTTGGCGTGGTCCAATACCTGGAAATTCTTTAAATAATTCTGAGAGTTTTGTTAACGGATCCATAAGTGAGCTTTTAGGTTTCATCTGTTAGCTTTTAGAATTTAACTTTATCATTCTTGTATCCACAAGTCTTTTACTTTAAGTACGGCAAAATTAAATCAGGATTAAGAAAAATGTAGTTACTTCGCTCGTTATTTTTCTTAAAAATCTTCAAATTCTTTTTCAGCTCCGCCATAATTGCTTTTATCTAATTCAACAAAGGTTGTCTTTTGACTATCAAAGTTAAATTTAACTTCACCCACAGGACCGTTTCTATGTTTTGCAATAATAATTTCTTTTTGAACCATTTGTGCTAATTTACCATTTTCATCACGTTGATCTTCGCTATGGATAAACATCACAACATCGGCATCCTGTTCAATAGATCCTGAGTCTCGAAGGTCAGAAAGACGAGGTCTTCCTCCACGTTTTTCCACATCTCGAGAAAGTTGAGAGAGTGCCATAACAGGAATATCAAGTTCACGAGCAAGATGTTTAAGAGAGCGTGAAATTTCTGTAACTTGTTGAACCAAAGAATCATTAGATTTTGTACTCGAAGGCATCATGAGTTGTAAATAGTCGACAATAAGCATCTTGAGCCCTTTCTCGTTCTTTAAACGTCTTGCAGCGGAGCGCATACGCAGAATATTGTTTCCAGGTTGATCATCAATGTATATAGGTGCACGAGCAAGTTCATCGAGAGCTGTTCGTATGTGTCCAAAACCTTCGTCACTTACTCTTCCTCGTCTAATCATCCATGAGTCAACTCGTGACTGAGCGGCCATAATACGATCAACAAGTTGCTGTGAACTCATTTCAAGTGAAAAGACGCCGACTGGAGTCTGGTGTAGAACAGCTGTTCGTCTGGCGATATCAAGTGCTAATGCCGTCTTTCCAACAGAAGGACGAGCAGCGAGAATGATAAGGTCTGAGTTTTGAAACCCAGCCAAGAGGTTATCGAGACTTGGAAATCCAGACGGTACTCCACGAATTGTCTGTGTTTCACTTGAGAGTTTTTCAAGGCGCTCGTAGGCTTCGTGAAGAAGTGGTTTTAATTCTTTAAAATTTTGATAGCCAGAAAAATTTCGAGTGATTTCAAAAATTGTTTTCTCAGCTCCATCAATGAGTTCTTCTATACCATCGGCACTTTCATTAAAACCTAGGTGTGAAATTTTTTCTGATGCTTCAATAATTTTACGCATCAAATATTTTTTCTGAACTATTTCTGCATAATGTTTAACATTTGCAGCAGATGGAACAACTTGAACTATTTCTGTGAGGTATGCACTTCCTCCAATGCCTTCAAGTAGATTTTTTTCTTTAAGTCGTGAAGAAAGTGAAAGAAGGTCAATAGGAGTTGATTTACCAAAGAGTTCCATCATTATTTCAAATATTTTTCTATGTTTATCTACATAAAATGAGTTGCTATTGATAACATCCATGATGTCGTATATAGCATCCGGCCGAAGCATGATCGAACCAAGAAGAGCTTTTTCAGCATCAATATTCTGAGGGGGTATTCGAGCTTGTATCATGGGACAATTCTAACATGTCAAAAAAAAATTACCCCTTGAGTTTTGGTTTATAAGATGTGTGTATCTTGTGGAGGCTTTATGTATGAGTTACCATAGATTTTGGTTCTTTCAAAGGAGGTTTATATGGTCTGGCTTGAGTGGCTTATTTTGGTAGTTGTTATTATCACCCCTATTTGTATTCTGCTTTTTGGTATCAGAGTGGTGGGGAAAAATACCAGTCAGCATAAAAAGGAGAGTTAAGACGAAAAACCCCCACCTTTATGTGGGGGTTTTGTTTTTTTAAATAAACTTTCTTCTAATAAAGGTTTTTTGTGTAGAGTCTTCTACACTATAACCTTTAGATTCGATTTGTTCCCTAATAGCATCAGAAGTACTCCAGTCTCTCTCTTTTCTTTTTTGATCTCTTTCTTCTCCAAGATTGGTAATTTCTTCTGGTATATCTGAGATTTCTGTAATAATTTTTTTGATGTTAAGTCCTAGAGTTAGGTCAAAAGCAAATATTGTCGCTTTTTTATCAGCTAAAGAAATTGAACTATCTGAAAGGAATGTGTGAATAAGAGCAATTACTTGTGGAGTGTTGAGGTCGTCACTCATATATTCCTTAAATTGTCTAAAGTGAGGTTCAGAAATTTGACCTTGTTCATATGTGTTCGAGAGCGTGTATATAATATCTGTAAAAGCAGTTTGAGCACCAAGTACTGCTTCAAAAGTAAAGTCTACCTGTGTTCTGTAATGTGCTGTTAAAAGCCAATAACGATAAGAAAGCGGGTGAATACCATGTTCGCGAAGTGTTTCCAGTGTAATAAAATTTCCTTCTGATTTCGCCATCTTTCCACCTTTTATATTAAGAAAAGCACCGTGAATCCAGTAATGAGCGAGAGGTTTTCCAGAGGCTACTTCTGATTGGGCAATTTCATTGTTGTGATGGACAGGAATGTGGTCAATTCCTCCTGTGTGAATATCAAAGGTGTCCCCGAGGTATTTCATGGACATAGCGGAGCACTCTAAGTGCCATCCAGGGAATCCTATACCCCAAGGAGATTTCCATTCTTGTTGACGAACTTCTCCTTCTTTTGAAAGTTTCCACAAAGCAAAGTCGGTCGAATTCTTTTTCTCTGCATTCGCTTCAACTCGAGCTCCTTCCTCAAGTCCTACTAGATTTATGTTACCGAGTTTTCCATATTCAGAATATTTACTTGTATCAAAATAAACACCGTCAGTTATTGTGTAAGTAAAACCTTTTGTTTCGAGTTTTTGAATTAAATCAATTTGCTCTTGAATATGGTCTGTTGCTTTTGGAAAGAGTATTTTATTTTTATCAATATTAAGAGCATCAAGATCAGCAAAAAAAGCTTGTGTATAAAAATCAGTTATATCTTTCGCACTTGTACCTTCTTTGAGAGCTTCTTTTTCAACTTTATCTTCTCCTGTATCGCTATCTCCTGTAAGATGTCCAACATCAGTAATGTTCATTACTTGTTTTACTTCAAAATCTTCTAGTTCTAATCCTTTGCGGAGAGTGTCAGCAAGTAAAAAACTTCGTAAATTTCCTATATGAGCAAAGTTATAAACAGTCGGGCCACAGTTGTACATAAAAACCCTTCCTTCAGTAATAGGTTTAAATTCCTCTTTTTGTCCTGTGAGAGTGTTCCAAATCTTCATTTGTAAACTATATCAATAAAATATAAGCTAAGCTATATAAAAACAAGTAAGACTTCACAATAAAATGTTTTGGGTGTATTCTTTTTTTAGATTACTAGTAAAAAATTCTTTAGAGGAGGTTTTATGTCTCAAAGACCTACCGGTTCCGCTATTGTTGAAGGGTGTAGGGTCATGTTCAATATCAAGACCCTTGATTCTAAAGCAAGAAAGAGAATGAAGGGAGTATTTGGACCTTTGAAGCATTCTCATGATGTAAAACGGATTGAGGTAATACCAGAAGATGTTCGTGACCGGATTGAGTCATGTAGCAATCATCGTCCTTTGGTTTGGGTATATCTCAGTAGTGTGTTTGATCCTCAGCGAAAACGCTTTCTTCAAAGAGCTGTCGTTGACACTGCTTTGCGTCGAATATCCTGAGAGTACAGAGTGAAATCCTGAGTAGTGCCATAAGGCACTACTCAGGATTTTTTTATAACCACTTTTTAATTTTAAAGAAAGTGAACATTATAACTGTCGCACTTCCCATGATACCTATAACAATAAGAAAGTCATTTGGTTTTCCTACAAAAGGTAGCGTTGTGTTCATTCCAAAGATTGAAGCAATGAGAGAGAGGGGGAAGGTGATGAAGGCCATAATGGTCAAAACCTTCATTACCTCATTTTGTTGAGTATTTACGAGAGAATTATTTGTCTCTCGAAGTTCTTTAAGTGAGTCGTAAGAGTTTTCAATTAAAGCCAGGGCTTTTGTTGTTTCTTGCGCCAGAATGTGTGAATAATATGCAAGTTCTGAACCGAGAGATTTTGAGGCGAGAGTTTGAAGTGATGAAAAAATTTCCTTATCGACAGTGACAGTTTTTTTGAAACGAATGAGAACTCGACTTACTTCTGATATGTCTTTTACCATCGCTTTCTCATTACCAGAAAATATTTTAGTTTCTATACTTTCAACCCAGTCATTGATATATGCAAGTTCATCGTGAAGTGATTGATACACTTCTTTGACAATACGATAAAAAAGAACACTTCCTGTTATTTCGGTTTTTGTTTTATCAATCACAGAGTCTTTTTCAATAATCTTACTCATGTGATGTATTGCATCGATACTGTCATATCGTGAGGTGATAAGAAAATTTTCTCCAATCACAAAATCAATTTCTTGGTTGTTGCTTATAGTGTGACTGTGTTTCAGAACAGGGAAATGAATAACGAGATACAGTGCATTACCGTAATGTTCAAGTTTCGGTTTTGGAGTAGGAGATTTTAGATCTTGCGCCATAACAGGGTCAAGATTGTATTTTTCCATAACACTCAAAACTTCTTCAGTCGTTGGATTTTCTAAGTCTATCCAAACTGTATTTTTATATGGGTATGTATGAATCATGTTGTAAGTATAACCTGCACATAGAGTTCATTATAAGCAGGTTATGTGGAAATGTGGGTTATTTGTTTGACCGCAATCAGGGGTTTTGTCATACTTAGTACCTTATGGACCAAACTCGTCAAAGTATTTCACATTTTATTATTCCCCTCAGCGTACTGCTTATTGTGGGATCTTACATTGTTGGTTTTTCTGTTGGACAAAATAGTATTAGTGGAGAAATTCCTGCTGAAGTAGTTAATGCGAATACTGATGAAATTTCACAGGTCGATTTTACAGCCTTCTGGAAATCATGGAATCTTTTAAATGAAAAATTTGTTGCGGTAGCAACCTCGTCAGTAGAAGTGACTCCTGAAAGTAAACTATGGGGTTCGATACAAGGTCTTGCTGCTTCATATGGAGATCCATACACTGTCTTCTTCCCTCCTGTTGAATCAGAGGCATTTGCAACTGAGATAAGTGGAAATTTTGAAGGGGTGGGAATGGAAATAGCACTTCGTGATGGAGTCATTACTGTTGTTGCTCCCCTAAAAAATACTCCTGCATATAAAGCAGGGATGCTTGCTGGTGATAAGATTATTAAAATCAATGATTCAGCAACCACTGGCTTTACGGTAGAACAAGCTGTAAAACTCATCCGTGGAAAAAAGGGAACTTCTGTTCTCCTCACTGTTTCAAGAGAGGGAGCAAAAGAGACGACTGAAATTTCAGTTACGAGAGATGTTATCGATATCCCAACTATTGATACTGAATTAAAAAATAATGTATTTATAATTCGTCTCTATAATTTTTCTGCTCTTTCAGCAGATTTGTTTAGACAAGCTCTCCGAGAATTTGCTCTAAGTGGTACTTCAAATTTATTGTTAGATCTTCGAGGAAATCCTGGAGGATATCTTGAGGCTGCTGTTGATATGGCAAGTTGGTTTTTGCCAGGAGGAGATCTTATTGTTCAAGAAGACTTTGCAGGTAAACGAGAAAATATTGTTCACAGATCTCGAGGGTACGATATTTTTAATGAAAGTCTTAATATGGTAATACTTGTTGATGGCGGTTCCGCCTCAGCTTCTGAAATTCTTGCCGGTGCTCTAAAAGAGCAGAATAAAGCAATTCTTATCGGTAGTAATACGTTTGGAAAAGGTTCAGTTCAAGAGCTTGTTAAGATTACTTCAGACACGTCTCTTAAGGTTACTATTGCGAGATGGCTTACTCCTCTTGGAAACTCAATTTCTAATGGTGGTTTGAAACCTGATATTGAGGTAAAAAGGACAGCAGAGGATTTCAAAGCTCAAAAGGATCCTCAACTAGATCGAGCAATGGAATATTTTAAAACAGGAAAATAAAGTCTTCGTCCTCTTCTTGCTCAGAGTAGACGAGGTATGAGTCGAGGTAACAGGGAAAACTTTGTTGGACAAGTGTCGACTCCTCCAACTCTTCCTGTATGTACGGAGAATACCCCGAAGCAGAGCTTCGGAGTATTCTCCGTACTCGCAATAAAAAATCCTTCCGTTACATAACGGAAGGATTTTCTTTTTCCCAGATTGCCTCGATTACTTTGCTTGGAGAATCTTTTTTTAGTTGATGGATTTCTATTCCCGGAGCTGGATTGATGAGTAATTGAGGATACCCAAACAGATCATCGTGAGTGTCGATAGCAGTTTGTCTGAGTTCGTCACACCAGATCTCAACATCTTTTTCTTTTTCAAATGGTCCTATTCGGTAAAGAACGGGTGACTTTTTGTCTTGCTTGAATAGTACAATTGACCAATATTTTTTAGACACAGTTTGCTCCCTGAAGGTTATTTGGAAAAGAACACGAAGGCGTATTTGTAGCATATTTTATACAAAAGTCAAAGTAAGATATTTGCCATTGTGTATTTTTTTGCTAGTATAAGTTGATATTATTTACATTAAATTTTTATGAAAGTTGTTTTACTTCAAGACATTAAACATATCGGCAAGAAACATGATCTTAAGATTGTTTCAGATGGTCATGCTTTAAATTTTCTTATTCCACGAGGGTTGGCACGAGTAGCTACAAAATCAGTAGAACAGGGTGCTGAGAAGGCACGTTTGAGTATTGAAGTAGATAAGAAGGTACAAACAGATTTGTTAATGAAAAATCTCAAAGCTCTTGAAAAAGCAAAGGTTTCAGTTTCAGGAAAGGCGAATGAAAAAGGGCATTTATTTGCAGGGATTCACAAAGAAGAAATTGTAAAACTTTTGAAAGACCAATCTCATATAGACATAACTCCGGAATTTATTAAACTCGAACATCCACTTAAGGAAGTTGGTGAACATAAAGTTTCTGTTGAAGTGGAAGATAAGGAAGTTTCTTTCACGGTTGTAGTAGAGGCTTTAAAATAAAGTTCTTGCTCTATCGGTGGCAAATAAAAAAAACTACTCAACTCTGACGTTGGGTAGTTTTTGTTTGCGTGCTCTTAATTTTCATTTAAGAGCAATGTAGGACTGATCCTCGATCTTTTTTAAGACCAAGATCAGTTTGAAGTCTGCTGTATGTGGTTCTGCCGATAAGTGTTCGGCGAAACCAGCTCATGGTATCGACGACTTTGACAAGCGCTGCGTAGTTCCGATTGACCTGTACAGGATCAGACTCTGCGATAATTGCTTCGATGAAGGAAAACACATCTGACAGAATCCTTTTTTTCCATCGATAAGTATGACTCAACTGCTCTGAAAGACTAGATACTTGCGAATGTATTGAGTCTCGCCATTTGGACTTGTTGATTTTTCCGATGACGACCTCATTAGGTGACTTGAAATTCTGTTCCGAAAGCTCTTCTGGGCTCATTGGACAGAAGGACGGCTGTTTTCGTGATTTTTTATTGTCTCCCAATTTTTCATTAATAAATCCAGACCCTCTTTCTTTTTGTGGGGTTTGAACCAAAGCTAGTCTAACACTCTTTGGTAATGGTTGAGCTCCCATAGCGGCGTCTCCTGGTGGTTGATGTTTTTTACAAAAAAAGTCTATTTGGACGGTATCACTTTTTGTTAAATTTGTCAAACAAAAAACCCTCTAGATGAGGGTTTTTTATACGATGTGAACAATTTTCTTTCTGATAACCCTGTTGTCGAAGTGAATCTTTCGTTTTCTAGCAAATTCAACAGTTCCATCCTTAAGAGCGTAGAGAGTATGGTCTTTGCCCATCCCTACATTTTTTCCAGGCATTACATCTGTTCCTCGTTGTCGGATAATTATAGATCCATGTGAAATAGGTGCTCCATGTTGAACTTTAACACCCAAATATTTTGGTTGGGAGTCTCTACCGTTCTTGGTAACACCGGCTGATTTTTTATGTGCCATAGTATATAAAGTGTAAAACTAAAGTGAAAAGCTCAGATATATTGATATAATCAGAGTTATGAGTATAAAAGAAAGCCTCAATAAAATCAAGGGCTCTTTCCTGTCTATAAAAGCAGAGACTAAATACAATGCTTTTATAGCTATTTTAATAGTTTTGGTTGGTACAGCTTCTTTTGGTCTTGGAAGGCTCTCAAACACTAATACAGGCTCTAATGGAGGTGGTATTAGGATATTTACCCCGGAAAATATGCCTGCTGGAGTTATCTATTCCGGTGGAGAATTTAAAGATAGTTCGGCAACAAGTAAAAGTGTTTCTCAAGAGGTGTACGTCCCAGATCAGGGTGGGGAAGTTGTGGCTTCAAAATCAGGAAGTAAGTATCATTTTCCTTGGTGTGGAGGAGCTAAGCAGATTGCAGAGAAAAACTTGATTACTTTCGCTTCAATCGAAGAGGCTCGAAAGGCAGGATACACTCCGGCGTCAAATTGCAAAGGACTTAAATAGTTTAGAGCTTTAACTGTTAGCTGTTAGAATACTTATACACTAAAAACTATCAGCTAAAACCTAAAAGCTAATCATGATCGTACTCGACGTAGAAACAACAGGAACAGATCCGCTTAAACATTCACTTGTGAGTATTGGAGCAATTGATTTTCTTAAACCTGAAAGAGAGTTTTACCAAGAGTGTCGTATATGGGATGGCGCGCACATAATGGATGAAGCTTTGACTGTAAATGGAATGACACAAGATCAGATTAGAGATCCTAAAAAGAAAAGTGAAGGACAAATTATTACAGAGTTTTTAGAGTGGCTGAACCAGTCGGAAGAAAAAACAATTGCAGGTCAGAATCCTTTTTTTGATGTAAGTTTTATATATTCAGGTGCCGCTCGAAATGGAGCAGACGCAAAGATACCTCGCAGAATTATCGATCAGCATTCCATTTGTTGGTATCACATGAAAAGGCGAGGACTCACTCCTCCACTTAAAGAAGGCAAGACTGATCTTAATTCAGATGTAATTATGGAATATGTAGGGATTCCAGTTGAGCCGAAACCGCATATTGCATTAAACGGTGCAAAATGGGAAGTAGAAGCATTCTCACGACTTATTCATGATAAAAACCTACTGCCCCAGTTTAAAGATTTTCCTATTCCTTGGATCGCTTAAATTTGTTATATTTCTAGTCTAATGGAGTACCAAATTCTTCTTTATTATAAATATGTTCCTGTCTCTGACACGGAGGCATTTTTGGCATCTCAAAAAAAGCTCTGTGAAAACCTTAGTCTAAAAGGTCGTATTATTCTTGCAGAAGAGGGGATTAACGGCACGGTTGAAGGCCTCAAAGAAAATACAGAAAAGTATATTGAGGAGATGAAGAAAGATTCTCGATTTGGTAATATGCACTGGAAGAAAAGTATTGGAACAGGAAAAGCTTTTCCTAAACTTTCTATTAAGGTACGTAAAGAAATCGTAAGTGGTCATTTAGAAAATGAAGATGTAAAACCATGGGAAACAACAGGTGTACACCTTAAACCTGAAGAACTCTATAAATGGCTTTCAGAAGGTGAAGAACTCACTATTGTTGATATGCGTAATGAGTATGAATATAAGATAGGGCGATTTGAAGGTTCTATTGATCCGGGAATGGAGAATTTTAGAGATCTTAAAAAAGTGTTACCAAAAATTGAAAATTTAAAAAATAAAAAAGTTATAACAGTTTGTACGGGAGGTGTTCGATGTGAAAAGGCTTCTGGATACTTGGTGAAAAAAGGTTTTAAAGATGTGTACCAGCTCGATGGGGGAATAGTTTCTTTTATGGAAAAATACCCTGGAAAGTTTTTTAAAGGAAAACTCTACGTATTTGATAATCGTGTAGCTATGGATTTTGATGATCCAAAAAATCATGAAATTGTGAGTAGCTGTGACATGTGTAGTTCTCTCTCAGAGCGTTATGTAAACTGTGCTCTTAAGTCATGTAATAAACATTTTATTTGTTGCGAAAATTGCAGTGAAGAAAACAATCAATCCTTTTGCGAAGAGAAATGTAAAGAATCGGCTAAAAAACTTGTTTCAAAGTAAAAAAAGTGCTTGAATGGTTTTTGGTATTTGTTCACAATCACAATTTGAAAATAGGAGGTTTATATGGGATTCATGAATAAGATACTGCATCCGTTTGGTGGAAAGAAAGGAGAAGATAAAATAGTGGTGCCCAAGGTCGTTCAGACCGGGAAAGAAGTGTCTGTTCCTTTGGCACAACTTCTTGCTATACATCAAGAGAGGGATCCTCGTATTGAGATGATTGCTGAAATGCTCTTAAAAGAAAAGCAGGTATCAATTTTTCGAGAGATTCATCTTCTAAAACAGGGGATTGTTTCTTTGGAAGATGAGAGGGTGCTTTCATTTCTGGACATGCTCAAACTTGTCTATCTAAATCCGTCTCTTCAGATGAGTTACGCAATCTTGTCTCGACCATTTATCTTGCCAACTGGTGAGGTCGTGATTGGCCGAGCTTGTAGCTTGAATCAGCCAGAAGATATTCTTGATGTTCAGGTACCTGGTAGTAGGCCAAAAACTCGAAGGATAACAGAGCTATGGCTTTGTACAGTTAAGAAAGAATGGCCTGATCACTACAGGGTTCCTTTTGTCGCCTCTTGAATAATTATTCTGTCGAAAACCACGTGAAAGCGTGGTTTTTTTATTGCAATTGCGGAGAATGCCCCGAAGCAGAGCTTCGGGGCTCGATCCCCACATACAGTAAGTCTCGTCGGATCCGACACTTCTCTAACAAAGTTTTTCCTGTTACCTTGCCTTATGCCTCGTCTGCTCTGAGCAGGGATAGGACGAGGACTTTATTTTGCAAACTTATAGCATATATGCTATATTCTAAATGTAGAGTTATTTGAAAAAAATATAAATATATAGGAACCCCAGTTCTTCTCTTTTAGTCTCAGTTGTTGAGGTGGAAAGGGAAGAGGGGGATAGAGCGGACATTAGCCGCCACCGCTGTACCTGTCGGTATAGCGAAAATCCCTCTTAACTTTTTCATAAAACATGAGAATTTTAAGAGTAGTAGGGTTTGGATTGGCTATTGTTGTGCTCAGGTTCCTTCTGCCCAGGGTATTTCATGGGCTTGAGAACACCCTCGTTTCGTTCTTTGATCTGATGCAACATGGTTTAGCTTTAAGTAGCGACGCCATTAACAAAATATCCCTACCCAAGTAGAAAAGGGTAGGGGACACAGCAAAAAACCATGGATCCTTTATAGGAACCATGGTTTTTTTATTAGGACGAGGTAGAATTTTGTTACAAATAAAGCCTGGAATATGGCTATAAAAAACTAAAAAATCCTTATTTTAAGCCACTCTTAGACCACATAATTGCAATTATGTCATTGACAAGCTTGTTAAAATATGCTAGTATATATAAGTACTCAGTTAATAGCTGAGTTTTCTATTTTTAAGGCCTCGAAAGCACTTATGAATAGATGTTGCTAGCTAAAAAGACAATTATGTTGCAATTTACTACATTATCGATTCTTATGGCCTTGTCTGGTTTAGTACCTTCACAATCTACACCTATATTTGCTCTTGAAAATCAGCCTATCGTTGAAGAAGTTAAGGCTGCTTCTAAAAAAATTAGTGAACTTTCAAAACGAAATAATCATGATCTCTCAGAAGTAGAGGTTAAAGAGTATGTAAATGAATATTTCACTGAAACTCCAATTCTCGCTAAAGTTGCTTTTTGTGAATCTACATTAAGACACTATGGTAAAGATGGATATGTACTTAGAGGTATGGTTGATAATCGTGACGTAGGTCTTATGCAGATTAATGAAGGTTATCACCTTGAAACTGCAAAAAAGCTTGGTTACGACATCTATACTATGGAAGGTAATATGGAATATGCTAAACTTTTATATGAAAAGTTCGGTTTATCTCCGTGGAATGCTTCGTCTAAGTGTTGGTTAAAGCATGCTCAACTAGCAATGAAATAATAAGAATAAAAAAACCACCCTCGGGTGGTTTTTTTATTGCAATTGCAGAGAATGCCCCGAAGCAGAGCTTCGGGGCTCGATCCCCACATACAGTAAGTCTCGTCGGATCCGACACTTCTCTAACAAAGTTTTTCCTGTTACCTTGCCTTATGCCTCGTCTGCTCTGAGCAGGGATAGGACGAGGACTTTATTGTCTGTGGAAAACATCCTGTTTAAGTCGAAAGGTAGGGAGTATTATAAAAATAGTTTAGTTCCCTCAAGTTTTTTAATTTCAAATTTCTAATAAGGAGGTTTCTGTGATACCAGAGAATACTGAACTCACAATTTGCCAACTTGAACAAGCTCTTGGTAAAGAAAATGTTGGTTTGACAGCAATTGCACTTGGTCTCGATTTTGGGCAGTTTCCTACGAAAGAACAGTTGATTGCTCATTATCGGCAAAATGCAGCCCCTACCGCACTTTCTTGTGCGAATTGTGGGACTTGTCCGTACCGTGAAGGAGTGGGACTTGTTGGTCCTGCTGATGAAATATCAACGGGTGATGTTCTTCGTAAGCTCAGGGTATGAGAACAGAACCTTGATAGGAAACAAAAAAAGCCACACGCTCTGCGCGTGGCTTTTCTTTCTGGGTGGGTGATAGACATCTTTATAGAATAGATACGTGTCGCACAATATATCTTTTGCGCGGAATCGTTATGCGACACATCTCTATATAAAGCCACCTCCCTCAATCTCCCTTAAAACCCCTTCCCTCCTGTATTTTATTGTGATTGCGGAGAATACTCCGAACCTCTATCCGCAAGTACAAAAAGAGTCGGCTGAGCCGACACTCCTCTAACAAAGTTTTCCCTATTACTTCGCCTAGTATCTCGTTTATTGCAGTAAGGCTAGGACGAAGCAAAAACTTTATTGTTTTTTCAAAGGCTTTCTTTTTGATGTAAACTTTTCAAAAGTATTGAAGTCCATAAGGTGTTGTCCGTCGAGTAATTGCTTCTTTTTATTTTTAATTAAGTCATCTAAAATACTTTGTTCTAGTTCTTCATTCATTTGTAGAAAAATCACTGGATATTGATCCATGTATCGAGCCTTGTACTTCAAGAGTTTATTATTGAGGCATCCTACGAGGTTTCTGCGATCTTTTGGGTAGAATATATCGACGCAGAAGCCTTTATTATTGTCATCTACAAAAAAATCTGACCGTGTACGTTTGTCGTCAGTAAAAAAGAATTCTCGATGAACAAATTCTTTTCCGAATTTTTTTATAAGAAATTCATAGACCTTTTGTTCGGTTTTATGAGCTCTCGTATTGATGTTTCGAGCCCTTTGAGAACTATGTGGTCCAGAACGAAAATCATGTTCACTTCCGAGCTTCAAAAGTTTACGAAGAGCTACGAGACCGTTAAAATGCCTTTCTATTGAACGAGCTGAGGGTAAATACGCGTATGTATCAACTTCATGGGCTGTTGGGTATCTGATGTGTTCCGAATAAAATTTTTTTAAACCAGAAGTAAGTTCTTCTAGTGTCCAAGGCTTTTGTCTGCCATTTTTTTGAGAGCGAAGTGTCATGTCTAAATTATAACACCATGTGTCGCATAAGAAACTTAGTCCAAGAGTCCTTCCCACCATTCAAAAGTTGTGCGCAGAAAAACATACAATGGTCCATAAACTGGTAAAAGCACAAAGAAAATAAAAATCCTAAATTTCTTCATGTTATTTAAAATAACTCAACTACATAATTAAATCCTGCTTGTATATAGACCCACATAAGCTTTAAGGTGTTCCAAATACCTTGTAAGATGTCCTGGATAGATTCTTTTTTGAAGAAGTTTATAACATCCAAACCAAAATAAAAACTCAGGGCAATAAACGCAAGAATAATGATTGCTATTTGAATAATGAATCCTTGTTTTTGTTTTGTTGTGTGCATATTTTATAAGTATTCTAATGGATTAAGATAAGCCTTCAGGTCTGCAACTGGCATAGTGTAAGTACTCCCACAGACACGACTTTGCCTCTGCATTATTCTAACACCCTGACTTGCATATACCGTAAAGTGTAAATGAGGTCCTGTGGAATAGCCAGTATTACCACTAAATCCTATAACATCATCAGTTTGGACCTGTTCACCAGCTGAAACTTTAATAATAGATAAATGGGCATAAAGGGTTGTAAGACCATTTTGATGCTTTATAAGGACCCATTTACCATATGAAGCAGATGGACAGGCTGTGTCAGTATCTCCAACACCTTCTACAACACCAGTTAAAGCTGCTTTAATTCGAGTACCAATTGCTGCTCTGAAATCAATACCATTATGACCATTGCCATTATAAGCATTGGTTGTTTTTGAAAATTCTGTATTACCAAAATATTGAGTAACAGTAACATTGTCGAGTGGCCAGATTAAAATTCCCTTACCTGCAGGAGGAATACTTTTTGGATCGATAGCAATACGAAGTTCTGCTTCAAAAGATCGAAGTTCAGCTTCGAAGGCTCTGCGTAGTTTTTCTTTTTCTGCTAAAGCTTTTTTGTATGTAGATTCTTGATTTTTTGTTTGTGTAAGAAGTGTACCTTTTTCTTTTTTATTCTGTTCAACAAGATTTTTCTGGTCTGCTAAATCTTGTTTTAAGCCAGTGAGTTTATTTTTTTGTAGCTCTGTTTCATTCTTTTTTTTCTCTAATTCATTTTTTAACTCCTCAAGGCTTTTTACTTTAACTTGAATACTTCTTTGAAATTGCCCTAAGGTTTCTACTTCATTCCAAAACGAAGCAAGGTTGCCGTTCTGAAGAAGTGTTTCAAATAATGAAATATCATCAGATCTTTGTATTTGTCGAATGGTGTTTTTTACAGCTGCAAGATTTTCTCCTATACCTGTTTTTTTATTCTCAATTTCAAGTCCTAATCTTTCTATAGTGAGATTGGTCGCATCAACTCTATTTTCAGTAACTTTAATGTCAGTACTAAGTTTATTGCGTGAAATATCAAGAGTTTTTATAGTGTTTTGAAGACTCTGTGCTTGTTTTCCTGTAACTTGAATCTCTTTCTGGTATATTTCTATTTCTTTTTCTAGAAGTTCAATCTGATTATTTTTATCCTGTATTTTTCCTTGAATCTCTACTGGAGTAACTGCTTGTACTGAAAAAGCAATAAAGCACAATCCAAATACAATAGTTGTGTAGAGAAATTTTTTCATACTTAAGAAAGTGCCTGCTTTATTCTAGATAAACCTTCCTCTTTTCCAAAAAAGGAAAGTAATGTAAATGGGTCTGGGGATTTTTCCCTACCCGATAGAGAGAAACGTAGAGGCCAGAGCACATCCCCCTTCCCTTCTCGTTCAGCGTAGGACCATAAAACTTCTTTTATAGTTTCTGCTGTTTCAAAAATTTTTTCCGGTGTTTTTTCTAAAACCTCCGCAGTATATTTTAAGTGTTTCAAGGCCTCCTCTAAGGTGCTTTTTTTCCAAATTAAACTCTCTTTTTTATACTCTGGTTTAGAGAAAAGATATGCCCACTCCCCTTCTGCAAAAGATTTTTTAATATCACCGAATGTTAGAGAGCGCTCAGTTGTAAGAGTGATTAGTTTAAGTTTTTTTTCTTGAGATAATTTTGTTATTTCCGGAGACATATTTGAAATATACTCTAAGAGCGTTTCTGGAGAAAGTTTTTTAAGATACTCCTTGTTCATCCAACGAAGTTTTTCTTCATCAAAAATAGCTCCGCCTTTTTGGACTTTGTGTAAATCAAATTTTTGTACAAGTTCTTCAAGTGTAAAAAGTTCTTCAGTGCTTCCTGGATTCCAACCAATAAGAGCAATGTAGTTTATAAGAGCTTCTTTGAGAAAGCCCTGTTCTTTGTAATAACGGAGAGATACTCTTTCTCCATGTTTACGTTTAGAAAGTTTTGACCTGTCAGAAGCGAGAATGAGTGGAAGATGAGCGTATTGTGGCATTGGAGCATTAAGAGCTTCTTGGATAAGTATTTGTCGAGGGGTGTTTGAAATACCATCTTCTCCACGAATTATGTGAGTTACTTTTGAATCAAAATCATCAACCACAACCGCAAGATGGTAGAGGGGTTCTGTAAGGCTTTTTGCAATAACGAAATCACCAAGCTCAGTGGTGTCGAAGGTAATATCTCCACGAATCATGTCGTTAAAAGTAACTTTTTTATTTGGGTTTTTGAAACGGATAACTTCAGGTCTGCTATTTTCATCTTTTATTTCTTCTTTAGAAATATAAGCTTTTCCTGAATCAATTAATTGTTGCAAGTAAGTTTTGTAGACCTCTCCCCTTTCACTTTGTCGAATAACTGTTTGGTTATCGTGCACAATTCCAAGCCATGAAAGGCCATTAAAAATATCTTGTTCAAATTCTTTGGTTGAACGCTCCTTGTCAGTATCTTCTATTCTCAGTATAAAATCACCTCCATTTTGTTTTGCAAAAAGATAATTAAAAAGAGCCGTTCTTACACTTCCGACATGAAGTAAGCCTGTCGGTGACGGAGGAAAGCGCACTATTATTTTTTGTTTATGTGTGTCTGACATATTTTATTTTTCATGCCCTAGAGCAATTGAGAGTATTTCTTTAGCAATCTTTTCTGCTGCTTGAGGTTGTGCAAACTCTCCAGCTGCTTTTTTCATTGTATCTGAAATTTCTGTACTTTTAACGATTCGGTCAATTTCAGCTCTGAGGATATTTCCATTTAAATTCCTCTCTTCAATAACAACAGCAGCACCAGTTCGAGCATATGCATAGGCATTTTTACGTTGATGGTCACCATTAGAATCTGTTATTGGTATCAGGATGCTTGGAATATTCCATTGGGCAATTTCAAAAATTGTAGAACCAGCTCGAGAAACAATAAGTGCCGAAGTACCAGCTATCATACGTAAACTTAAATTGTTTAGATAATCAAACGGCTTATATCGATTTTTGAAGTCACTTTTTTCAAGAACAACACTTGCGATATTTTTCATTTCTTGTAAATGCATTTTTCCCGTCTGATGAATTATTTGGTATGAGTCAATAAGTTTTGGCAATGCCTCAACGAGCATTTCATTTATGAGTTGTGAACCTTGTGATCCTCCGAGTACTGTAATAACAGGAACGTTGTCTTCAAGCTCTAAGAAACTCTGAGCTCCTGTTGGGAGTGTTTCTAATATTTCTTTTCTGATTGGATTTCCTGTGTAAGCAACTTTTTCTTTTTTAAAAAATTTAGCAGCTTCTGGGTAGGATACTGCGATTCGTTTAGCAAATTTACCTGCCCAAATATTTGCTCTTCCTGGGACCGTGTCGGATTCATGAATAACTACAGGGATGCGTAATATGCGAGCGGCAAAAAGTGGAGGAAAGCTCGGATAGCCCCCTTTACTGAAAATAACGTCGGGATAAATATTAAAGAGTGTCCATAGTGCTCGCAATGTACCCCATGCTGTTTTAAAAATATCAAAAAAGTTACGTAGTGAAAAATATCTACGCATTTTTCCAGCAGGACTTCTAACAAACTTAATATTATTTTCATAGAGAAGACCCTCGTTATAGCTATCAGGAGCCATGTAATAAAGGTGAACATCTATAAGCTTATGTTCTTTTATGAGTATATTGAGTTCTTCGGCGACCGCAATAATTGGATAGAAATGCCCGCCTGAACCACCTCCTGTAAAAAGTATTTTCATAACATTAGAAATAAGTCGCAGTTAATAAGTGACTCTGTGAATTAATAATAATGTTGATTATGTTTTTGTATTTCATTTTTTATATATTAGTGCAACTGTATTTCTAATAGTATTCATGTCTTTATTAAACATGAGACTGTTTTGAAATATTAAGAATAATTCCGACTTCTACGAGTGTTATGAATAATGCTGTGCCACCATGACTTACAAAAAGAAGAGGAATTCCTGAGAGAGGTAAAACACCCAGCATCGCACCTATGTTAATAAAAGATTGCGACACAATAAGTATAACAATTCCTAAAGTAAGCAGTCCACCAAAAGAATCTGGCGCACGGACACTTATCATAAAACCACGAATTGCAAAGGCAATAAAGAGAAAAATAAGCCCAACACTCCCCACGAAACCAAATTCCTCTGCCATGACAGCAAAGATTGAGTCACCTATTGGTTCAGGAAGAAAGTTGTTAAATTTTTGAAGGCTTTTTCCGAATCCTCTACCAAAGGTTCCACCAGAACCGATAGCAATAAGTGATTGCTGTATTTGATAACTTGCGCCAAGTGGATCTTGTTCTGGATTCAGAAATGTTGTAATTCTCTGCATAACATACGGATGAGATAGGGCAATAGCTCCAAGAGCCAAGAGACCAACAACCACAAGAAGGAGTACATGTCTCCATTTACCACCTGCGGTAAAAAACATAGCAAGACTTGTCATGAAAAGGATTGCGAGTGTATCAGTATCAGGCTGAAGCATTAAGAGAACTGCTGGCACAACAAGAAGTACACAAAATGGAAGTAACCCTAAATAGAGATCGCTCACCTTCTCTTTAATACTCGAGAGCCATGCTGCAAGGTAAATAATAAAACCTATCTTTAAAATTTCTGATGTTTGAAAAGAAATAAAACCCAAATCAATCCAGCGCCTTGCCCCACCGTGACTTATACCAAGTCCTGGAATAAATAAGAGGATATTTAAAATGATGGCGAAGATGAAAATAAGAAGAGCATATTTTCTCCAGATTCGATAGTCGAACTTCCATGTGATGAGTCCAAAGATTATTCCGCCAACAAGACCCAGAACAGTCTGATTAAAGGTAACCTGAGAAAATTTTTCACTTCCTTGTGTAAGGAGTCCAAGTGAAGCTGAGCTAAAAATTAAAAAACCTCCTATGATAAGGATGAGTACAATAATAAGAAATGGTTTGTCTACGGTTCGTCCTTTTGACATATGTATCAGCTTAAATTTTTAAACCAAGCTGGCAATTTTGCCAATTTGTTAATCATCATATTTTTATTTTTTAGTATTTGTATACAGGACATATTTAAAAACTTTGGTAGGTTAAAAATTTTGTTTTTTTAACCAATGAGTGCAAGTGCGAATCCAAGCATTGCACAGACAATGCTTACAATCCAAAAACGCATTGTTATTTTGTATTGAGGCCAGCCAATCGCTTCAAAGTGGTGGTGAATTGGTGCCACTAAAAACACTTTTTTTCCGCGGAATTTTTTTGAACTAATTTGAATAAGATTAGAAAGTGTCGTGACAACAAGTGGTAAGGCAATGATAGGTAGAACGAGTATGCCATACCCTCCACCAAGTCTGTCAGTCATAAAAGCAACAACAGAAAGGGTTATGGTGAGCGACATTGAGCCTGTTTCAGACATGTAAAAACGTGCTGGAGGTATGTTAAACCAAAGAAAAGCTAAGATAGCACCGGTAATAGTGATACAAAAAGCTGCAAGATTTATTTGTTGTTGGTAAAAAGCGATACCTCCGTATGCTGTAAACATGCTTGCAAAAATTCCACCAGCTAATCCATCTATGCCATCAATAACTCCACCTGAATAAATAAAAATAGTAACGAGAGCAAAAAAGATTGGAAAGAGTATGCCGAGAAATATTTCTCCTCCATATGGTAAACCAATTGAAACAATGTCTAGTTTGTATGAAAACCAAACTCCACATGCAAGACCAATTCCCCCAACGAGCACTAATCTTTTTTTAAGTGAAAGTCCACCTGCACCACTTCGTATTTCCAAAAGATCGTCAATAAGTCCAATAACCGCTCCAGTAAGTAATGTGAATAAAGGAATCCATGTTTGGTTTCGACTTACAAAATCTAATTTACTTAAAACATCACCTGAAATAGTTCGAGAAAGTGTCCAAGCAATGAGTGCTGTCAAACCCGCAGAGATCCAAATTATTGTTCCTCCAAGTCGAGGAGTGTTTATTTCCTTGTCTTTATGAAGACCATTAAATACAGTTGCTTCTGTTCCATCGAGAGCTGTTTTACCAGCTTTTTTCTTCCACATTTTGTGGGTGTACAGAAAATTTGTTATGGCTGGAGTAATCAGTATTCCAATACAAAATGCCGTAACCGAAGGAAGTAATACTTTTACAATATCTATAATCACAATGGCAATTATAGCATGTAGGCTTTAACATGTAATACAAAAGTAATCGTTCTATAGCAGCTATATTTCGCATAGAACAATCTCCTTTAAGGAGAGTCCTTAAAGGATGTTGAGTGTGGTGTAATTCTAACTTAAAAAGTTACTTAGGAGTTGAACTCCTGAGTTATCTCTAGACAGGGCCCTTTTTATAAAAAATATTATACGATACATCGTATAGTAAAGAGAATATTTTTTTCGGATATTTGTTCTTTTCTAAATTCTATTTCCTACATTTTAACTTTTGTTTCCTTTTTCCTAAAAGCTAACACCCAACAGCTAAAAGCTACCTGTCTTCCCTCTTTATCAAATCAAGTGTTGCGTCAACGAGTTTTAAGGTATCTGTAAACCTACCTTCATATGAGGATCCAAGAACACTAATGATAATTGGACGTTTTAGTTCAGGGTTGAAAGCTATCACTAAGTTACCTCCCGAAAGGTCAGTAAAACCTGTTTTTGAGGCAATAATGCCGGGTATAGCGCTTACATAAGGGTTGGTGTTTGTTGCATTGTGAGAAAACTTACTAAGTGAAGAAACCTTAAAAGATACTTCTCTTGTGGATTCAATAACATCAGGATATGAGCTCATGGTGTATTCAAATAATCGAGCCATATCATATGCAGAACCATGAGCGCCACCAAGTGCTTCATTAACATCTAAACCAGTTTCATTTTTAAATGACATGGTTGTAAGACCAAGCTGTTCTGCTTTTTTGTTCATACGAGCAATAAAAGCGTTTCTCCCTGTTTCGTATTCGTCAGTACCAGAAGTGCTCGAAAGAACCGCTCCAGCAACAGAAGCTATAGCTCGCATACCATCATTTGAAGAAACAGTTAAGCTAAATTTTGAAAGATCTTTAAAAGACCATTTTTCATTGAGAAGAAGTCCTGAATCACCCTCAGCATTTAAAAAATCTTTTTCAATTATGATTGTGGTGTAACCAGGAATTAGATCAGTTGCAACAAGTGTTGCCATGACTTTTGTAAGAGAAGCGAGGGGTAAAACATCATTTTCATTTTTTGCAAAAAGAATTTTCTGATTTGCCACATCCCACACAACGATACTTTTTGCTTCGAGCGACAGGTCGTTATAAGGAGAAGGAATTTCCACTGCAATATTTTGTTCAACAGGAACTTCCTTGGTAGTTTGAATTTCTCTTAAAAGGTATGCAATAGAAACAAAAATGAGTGTCAGTATTGCAAGAATAAAAATACCAACCCAAAAAGGTACACGCTTTTTGGGTGCCTCAAGTAGCGTGTGTGCAGGTTCTAATGCTATTTGTTCTGTTTCTGTTTCGTTCATTTTTCTTCGGCTGGTTTAGTCTGTAACGAAGATTCTAATTCCTTTTGCACAGCTTCATATTCTGGCAAATCGTTGATATTGTTTATACCAAGAAATGACAGTAATTCCAAGGTTGGTTTGTATAAAAATGCTCGTTGGTCTTCAGGGTTTGTTGTCTTTTCAACAAGTCCTCGAATAAGAAGGTTTCGAAGGATAAAGTTTGAATTAACCCCACGAATATAATCAATATCTCTACGAGCTACTGGTCCGTAATATAGCACAATAGAGAGGGTTTCTAGGCCTGCCTTACCAAGGTCTCGAGCGAGTTCTTCTTTGGTTATTTTTTCAATAATAGGACTTGTGTCGGGCGCTGTGGCGAGAGTTACCTCATCTTCATTTCGAACAAGTACGATTCCCCTACCAGAAAGTTTTTCTTCAAGAGTCTTGAGTGCATTTTCAATATTCTCTCGTGAATTTTCAAGAGTTTTCTCAAGACTTTTTATACTAACCGGCTCACCCTTAAAAAAGAGCGTAGCTTCAATTTGTGCTTCAAGATTCATGACAGTATTCTAACACGTTATTGAGGAGCTTTTTTCTACTCAAGTGTCATTTTGCTTTAGACAGATGTGGACTCCTTTTGAGGACTAATTTATTTAAGGTGTACGCAATAATGCGTAATTTATCAATTTTTAATTACTCAGCGGTTTAACCGCTGGGTGAAAAATTTTTTGGGTCATTGTTAATATCGTGGAACTGAGATTGATCCTGTTTCCATACTTATATCATCAAATTCTCGCTCTTGGGTTACTTGAATTACTCCTTGTTTAACAAGTTCGAGCATAGCGAGGAAGCTCACGATTACACTCACCTTATCTACTTTTCCGGCTTTTGAAAAATCTTTAAAGCTCATTTTAAGACTGTGTTGGATGCGCGAAGTTAGGTTTCCTATCATTTCCTCAAGGCTGATTACTTTCTGTACAATAACTTCAGGAATTTTTTCTTGCTTCGGAAGGTTCTGGAGTATCGATCGAACAGCTTCAAGAAGTTTTGCTGTTTTAATATCTTCATCAGGAGAAAAAACAGGATTTATATTTTTTGGTGGTTCTCGGAAAAACAAAATGTTTTTACCAAACAGTTCTTGTACATGGCTCGAGAGCTCTTTAATCCTCTTGTATTTTTTGAGACGGTCTTCAAGATCTGAAACACTTTCTTGTTCTTCGAGAGTAATTTCGAGTGCTGGTAACAAGGATTTTGATTTAATAAGAAGAAGTGTGGAGGCGATGAGAATAAAGTTTGCACTTTCGGCTATAGGAAAATCACCCAAGTTTTTTACATAGGCAATATAATCATCGGCGACGTGAGCAAGTGATACGTCGCTAATGTGGAGTTTTCTTTTTTCAATCAAATCCAAAAGCAGGTCAAGCGGCCCCTCAAACTCCCCCGCTTTTACTTTGTAGGCTGACATCACTGAATTGTAACGTAAAGCTTGCAACTTGTAACTTCTAACATTGGGAGTATTGAAGTTCAAAAGCGGTTTTTTTATTTCTAAATAAGATTAGGTTTCTTGTTGAATTCTATTTTTGTAGTATCATGTTCATACCCTGATGAAAAACTAGTATTGTTCACCTCCTATGCTGTACAGAGGCGATACTGGAGATTGGTCGGATTGCGCTTTCGGCGTTTCTCAAAAGGAAATAAGAGCGCACAACCTTCGGCAGAGTTACAGCAGGAAAGCTGTGACCACCGAAGGTTTTTTTAATAAGAATCAAGCCGAGGTTCGCGGAGCGAACCTCGGCTTGATTTACTAAAATCTGACAGTCAAAACCTCTAAGCTATTTTAATTCCCAATTCTTTCAATTGGTTTGGATCCACACTTGCAGGAGATTTCATCATTGGATCTCTCCCCTCACCTGTTTTTGGAAAAGCTATAACTTCGCGAATGTTCGGTTCGTTGAGAAGAAGCATAAGAAGACGGTCAAAACCCCATGCAATTCCGCCGTGTGGTGGTGTTCCAGACGCAAAAGCCTTGAGCATATGACCGAAGTTTTCTCGCACGTCTTCTTCTTTGTATCCCATAATTTCAAATACTTTGAGAAGTGCTTCTGGTTTATGATTTCGAATACTTCCTCCACCTATTTCAAATCCATTTAACACAATGTCGTATTGAGTTGTGAGAATGTCTCCAACATTTTTTGCTTCCATGAGGTTTGTAGTATCTTCAGGTTTTGGTGCAGAAAATGGGTTATGAGTGAACGTCCAGTTTCCTGTATTTTTATCTTTTTCAAAAAATGGAAAATCCACTACCCAACAAAATGCGAGAAGATTTTTATCTTCTTTATCCTTACGTACATCCGGTCTGTCCGTCTGATATTTTTCCATAGCCTCTTTGTATGTCATTCGAGGAAAAGGAATTTCTTGAATTTTCTTTTCAGGGAAAAGTTTTGTAACGATTTCAATAAGAAGTTTTTCATTTAAAGCCATTACATCTTCTTGCTCAACAAAACTCATTTCCATATCAATCTGCGTAAATTCTGGTTGACGATCTCCTCGAGTGTCTTCATCACGCATACATTTTGCTACTTGAAAATAGCGTTCTATGCCAGCTGACATAAGAAGTTGTTTGTATTGTTGGGGTGATTGAGGGAGTGCATAAAACTTACCTGGTTCAAGGCGTGACGGCACAATATAATCACGAGCTCCTTCAGGAGTTGATTTTGTGAGGATTGGAGTTTCTACTTCAGTAAAGTTTTCTTTGTCTAAATAGTCACGAATAAACTTCGTCACCTTATGACGAGTGCGGATATTTTTCTGGAGTCTTTCACGTCGTAGGTCGAGGTATCGGTGTTCAAGGCGTATTTCCTCACCCACCTCAATTCCACTGGTTCCAAGCTCAAAAACAGGCGTTTCAGCTTGGTTTAAGACCTTAATAGAGAGTATTTCAAGCTCTATATCCCCATTTTGTTTTTCAGTCTGCACATTCTTTGGAGGACGAGAATTTACCTTTCCAGTAACTTCAACAACCCATTCAGAGCGAAGGGTTGAGCCGACAGCGTGAGCCTCTTTCGCATTTGGCAAAATGACACCCTGAACCTTTCCAGAGATGTCTCGAAACTCAAAGAAAATCATTTTTCCTTGATCACGACGAACATCTACCCATCCAGCGATAGTCACCTCTTTGTCTCTATGATCCTTTAAATCTTTTATGTATATTCTGTTTTTCATAATTTTATTTAACCGAGTTTTTAATGTATCTTCATAAATTTTCTAATAAAAAAGCCCTTACAAATCCGCCAGAAACTGGTGAATTTGTAAGGGCGCTCTTATGCGCGGTGCCACCTTACTTTGCTCTCTTTGGAAGCTGTGAGGGGCTTAACCCCTAGAGTTCTACTCTCCTTTCGAATTTCTTCTCTAAGCTCGGCCGTGTCATCGGCGTCAAAGCTTTGTTCAAATAATACTAAATTTATAGAATAAGTCCAACTTTTCCCCTCACTTCTTGCATCTTTTCTTCGACACGATTGTAA
>CAZVFV010000007.1:0-20348 GCA_964626625.1 uncultured Candidatus Saccharibacteria bacterium
AAATCCCAAAATATCAGGCAACCTTTTCGAGTCCAAGACCTCATTCATAAAATTAAAACCACCCTTTCAGGTGGTCTAATTTTATGATGTGGACCCTACAGGACTCGAACCTGCCACCCCCTCATTGCAAATGAGGTGCTCTACCAGATGAGCTAAGGGCCCAGTGCTATAAAGGAAAATACTACATTATTTTAGTCTTTTTGCAAAACTTTTAATACTTCTATAATTACTCTTTTAAAACTTATTGACCAAACCCTTATCCATGCTAACATCGATTTTGGATCAAAAAACTTCCTTACTACTAAGGATATATTATGTCTACTCGACAAATTACCCTACCAAAAGATGTTCGTACATTTCAAAACACAGAAAAAGGTCAGCTCGCACAAACTGGGAAACATATACCGAAAGGCACAATATTAATAATTTCCGGACCCGTTACTGTGAACTATGATCACAAAGATGACTTAAGAGCTGTATATTTTTCTCTCGATCAAGAAACCCGCTATATGCTTATTAGTGAAATCGGACTACCCGAGCTTGAAGAGTGGCACAAGTAAGCACTCAAAACACCTAGCCCCAACAACGGGGCTTTTTTATTACGACTACAGAGAATATCCCAAAGCTCTACATCAAAATAAAATGAGATAAAAATTTACTTTCCCATTGCCACGCTTACCAAATGATCTAGAAAATGATTAAACTTACAACCAATAGCCTCTAGTGATTTTGGCAGAAGTGATTCTTCTGTTAAACCTGGAAGTGAGTTTGTCTCAAGTATAAAAATACCCTTCTCTTTATTCCAGATGAAATCAGATCGAGAATAATGCTTTAAACCCAGTGCTTCATGGGCTCGCATTGCCATATGTTGAATTTCTTTTTTAATCTCTAATGGAAACGGAGCAGGACAAATCTCTTGAGTTTCTCCACCGTACTTTGCTTCGTAATCAAAAAAATCTTTGTGACCAGGTTTAACTATTTCTATCGGCAACAACGGGTACACACTCATATTACGAAAAGCTTCAACAACACCACAGGTTGACTCACGTCCTGTTATATATTCTTCAACTAAAGCAGATTCATCTGAAATAAAAACTTCATCAAGAGCTCGAGCAAAAGAAGAGAAATCATGAACTAAAGATACTCCAACAGATGAACCTTTACTTATTGGTTTTACAATTACTTTATATGAAAGTGTATTATATATATCAAATAATTTTTCTTTGGTCTGACCTTCCTTTAGAAGAACCTGAAATCGAGGAGTTTGTAAACCTGCTTTTTGGAATATTTTTTTTGCAGTAACTTTATTCATAGCAAGAGCTGAACTAAAAGCCTTTGAACCAGTAAAGGGGATATTAAAATGTTCAAGAATCTTTTGAACCCCACCGTCTTCACCAAACTCACCGTGAAGTGCATTAAACACAACATCGAGTTTTCTTAGAATTCGATCCGGACTTCGGGGAACACCATGAATGTGCCACACTCCTTGTTTATCAATAAAAATATCGTGAGCTTGGTATTTTTCAGGAAGATGTTTCAAAACACTTGCTCCAGTTTTAAGAGAGACCTCAAATTCACTTGATGGCCCCCCTCGTAAAACCCCGACGTGTATTTTGTGTGCAAACATTATCTCTAGTATACACTCCTCTTATTTCTCTGTAATGGCTAAACGGGGATTATTTAAGTACTTCCCTTTTCTTCCTATGGAAAGCAATAGCAAAACGATGAGCCTCACTATTTGCAAACACTATCTCTTTCTCTAATGAAGAAACTATTTTTGAATCTCCTAAAAGCTCCCTCACCTTATGTTGATCATTCTTAACTGTTGCAACTACTGGAATTTTGATGCCATAGGTATTTAGAATTTTTTCAAAAGCATTTTTTTGCGCCTTACCTCCATCAACCACAAAAACTTTAGGTAGTGGCCATTCTGAATGAGCAAGCCTTCTTTCCAAAATTTCTTTGAGTGCGGGAACATCCCCACTTCCCGCTTCCTTAATATTAAATTTTCGATAGTCAGTTTTTTTAGCTTCACCGTCTTCAATCACAACCATAACCCCTACTACATCTTTTTGAGCCATATGTGCAATGTCATAGGCTTCTATACGAATAGTGATACCTGAAGTAACCTTGTTTTCTTTTATAAGGGCGACATCTTGAATGTGATCGAGTGCAAATATTTTTCTTTTTATTTCTTGAGCTTTTTCAAATTCTTGTTTATGAGCAGATTCTTTCATATCTTTCACAAGTTCACGTTTTAGAGTCTTTTTCTTGCCCTCAAAGAAAAGTTTTAAATTTCGAATAGTTTTGGCGTATTCTTTTTTCGCATCTTCATCACTACTTTCTGGTGATAAACCAAGCTGTCTATAAAAACGTTCTCCGCTAGAACTTTTTGATTTTTCATCATGAAATGGGAAAATCTTGCGAACAATTCTAAGTGCTTCAACAAGCTCTCGTCCATGAGGAAAAGGTCCGTAGATAACCTTGAACTTTAAGCCTACCTGTCCGGTAGGCAGGCTTTTAGCTTTTAACTTAGAATCAAGATCTCTACCACGAATCATAAGTATTCTCGGAAAATCCTCTTTTGTAATAACTACATAGTTAAAACTCTTATTGTCTTTTTCTTTTGTATTATAAAGTGGCTGATGTTTTTTAATAAGACTCGCTTCAAGAATAAGCGCCTCGAGGACTGAATCTGTTTTTTGAAATGCAATATCTTCTGCCTCCAAAACCATTTTTGCAATGAGTGGACTTCGAACAAACTGAATGTCAGACACGAAATAACTTCTCACTCGATCACGAAGTGAGGTTGCTTTGCCTATATATAAGATTTTTCCAGAATTATCTTTAAACAAATATACACCTGGTTCATCTGGAAGCTTTGAAATTGTTTCTTTAAGGTCTATTGACATAAGGTGCTGAGTATTATATTTTGTTATACAGATCAACGCAACCCCTTTTAGGAGTGTTTATTATGTTCTTATTTAGTCGGAAAACTAAGTCAACAGTAGAATGTCGAGTAATCGGACAGCTCACAGAAAAACTTGAATCTGTCATAAATGACGGAACAATCTACGAAAAAGATGCGGCTGGGACGAAGAGGGTCTCTAAAGAAGGCAGAGGTCTCATACTCAGATTAAGTATGCTATGTGGACATTCAGTTGATATGAAAACGGCTCTTGATACCCTTCAACAGGATCCTTCCCATGTCTTGGAACGCGCAAGAGAAAGAATACTTGAATTAGCAGCTTAGAAAGTTCTGTTAAGTCCAGAATGAAATTCAAAACCGAGCTCGTGCTCGGTTTTTTTATGTATCTTTTAAGATTTTCTCCTTAGTGATAGTATTTAATACGGCGTACATTTACTTTTTGCAATTTTTCAAGGGAGCTTTTCCATGGACGGAGTGCGTTCAAAAATAGAAGAACTTATAAATCCGAATCCGAAGAAAGTAATGTGGGAACTTATGGAAGCGGAAGCTGTTTTAGAGAGTATGAAGCGTTTATTACAGGAAAACGGAAAGTTTTTTTTGAGTAACCACAAAGGAACCCTGACTCAAGCAGCGCTACAAAAAATCTCATTTATTTGTAGTACACTTCAATGGAAAATTTCTGAAATTAGTGACCTGAGGCAGGCGGGACGTTTCATTTGCGAGGCAGAAAATGAAATACAGAAGAGAGGTAAAAAATTGCCTGAAGATGAAGATGGACTATAAACACACACCAACCCAGTACTTACTTACTCTCGTAGAGCAAGTAAGTACTGGGTTTTATTGCGATTGCGAAGAATACCTCGAAGCAGAGCTTCGGGGTTTGATCCGCAAGTACAAAAAGAATCGGCGGAGCCAATACTCCTGCAACAAAGTTTTCCTTGTTGCATCGCCTAATAACTCATCTATTGCAGTAAGGCTAGGACGAAGCAAAACTTTATTGTAATTATAGTAAATTTTATCTCTCCTTCAAAACTCTTTTCAAATACTCACCTGTATACGAACCCTTTGTGTTCGCAACCTGCTCTGGAGTACCTTTTGCAACAACCTTACCTCCACCTTCACCACCATGAGGACCAATATCTACAACGTAATCTGTAGATTTTATAATATCCATATTATGTTCAATAACGAGTACGGTATTTCCCTTATCAACAAGTTTTTGAAGTATTTCAATAAGTTTTTTTACATCTTCATAATGAAGTCCTATTGTAGGCTCATCTAAAAGATAAATAGTTTTTTGAATATGAGGACGATACAGTTCTGAAGAAACCTTAACACGCTGGGCTTCTCCACCAGAAAGTGTTGTTGCCGACTGACCAAGTTGTAAATAATCGAGCCCTACTTCAGAAAGAGTTTTAAATCTATCGTAAATGGCTGGAATATCTTCAAAGAAAACAAGAGCTTCCTCAACTGTCATTTTCAATACCTCGTATATGTTTTTATTTTTATAGGTTACTTCAAGTGTTTCTTTGGTGAAGCGTTTACCCTGACAGAGATCACACGGAACATACACAGTTGGCAAAAAATGCATTTCAACTGCAATTGTTCCATTACCCTGACAAGTCTCACATCGCCCACCTTTTACGTTAAAAGAAAATCTATTAGCTCTCCAACCACGCGCTCGAGCTTCGGATGTCTCAGCAAATAACTCACGGATAAATGTAAAAGCCCCTGTATATGTTGCAGGATTCGAGCGGGGAGTTCTACCAATTGGAGACTGATCAATCAAAATCGAACGACCAAGATATTCTGTACCTGTAAAAGATGTACAGTTAAACACTTCTGCAGAGCGATATTTTCTATCAAACCGAGCCTGAAGATTTTTATGTAGAATCTCATATACAAATGAAGATTTTCCTGAACCAGAAACACCTGTCACCGCAATAAATTTTCCAAGAGGAATTGAAATATTTAAATTTTTAATATTAAATATTTTTCCACCGGCAATTTTAATATCTCCCTTGTCAGAGCCTCGTCTTTTTTCAGGAATTGCAATCTTCTTATCACCTCGTAAATAATCAAGCGTTACTGATTCGGAAGTATTTTTCTTTGCGGTCAAAAGATCTTCAAGCCATCCAGAAACAACAATATTACCTCCGTGAATTCCAGCCCCAGGACCAATATCAACAAGAAAATCTGAAGCGAATATAGTATCTTCATCATGTTCAACAACAATGATTGTATTTCCCAAATCTCGAAGATTGAGAAGGGTTTTAATAAGTCGGTCATTATCCCTTGAGTGGAGTCCTATAGTCGGCTCATCAAGTACATAGAGCGCTCCAACGAGCCCAGAGCCCAACTGACTAGCAAGCCTGATACGCTGAGCTTCTCCACCAGAAAGTGTATGAGCTCGTCTATTTAAAGATAAGTATTCGATACCAACATTCTTCATGAATTCCAATCGAGAAACAATTTCTTTTACAATCACTTTTGAAATTTCCTTTTCTCTTGAGGTTAATTCGAGATTTTTAAAAAACTCATCAGAATGTTCGATAGATAGCGCAACAAGATCGACAATATTTTTATTACCAACAAACACATGAAGGGCTTCTGGTCTTAAACGGGCGCCATTACAAACAGGACAAACTTCTTTCCCAAAAAAATATTTAGTACCTAGACCATTACAGTCAGGACACGCTCCGTATGGTGAATTAAATGAAAAAAGTCTCGGTTCAATTTCAGGATATGAATATCCATCTTTTGGACATGAAAACTTTGAAGACATAAGGAACCGTTCATCTTCCTCAGTTTTTTGCTTTGACATGTCACGCCAACCAATCTCAACCAAACCTTCCGCTTCTTGAAGTGATTTTTCTAAAGCCTCTGAAAGACGCTCCATAACATCTTTTGTCTTAGCTTCAAAATCAAAAATATTAATTGAATCAACAAGTACAGAGATACTGTGTCGTTTAGTTTTTGTAAGTTCAATACGTTCACGAAGTTTATGTCGCTTACCATCAACTAAAACATCGGAATATCCCTTACCTAAAAGATCGTATAAAAGCTGGTAATACTCACCTTTTCTGCCTCGCACAAGTGGTGCAAAGATTTCAATATAAAATGGAATAGGAATATTTTTAACAACTTTTTTTAATTCCTTTGTTTTTGTTGCTATTTTTTCAAGAACAAAATTCTTTATTTCTTCGTTGGAAAGTCTTTTTATTTCATCTCCACACGTTAAACAATGAGGTTTACCAATACGCGCATAGAGAATTCTTAAATAGTCATAAATTTCAGTAATAGTTGCCACAGTTGAACGTGGATTATTTGAACGAGATTTCTGATCGATAGAAATTGCTGGTGATAGTCCAACAATCTCATCGACGTCCGGCTTCTGCATTGTATTTAAAAACTGTCGAGCATACGAAGAGAGTGACTCAACATACCGTCTTTGTCCCTCAGCAAAAATAGTATCGAAAGCAAGTGATGATTTTCCTGAACCAGAAAGACCTGTGAAAACAACCATCTTATTTCGAGGCATTTCAACGGTAATATCTTTAAGGTTATGTGTTCGAGCACCCTTTACGATAAGTAATTCTGGATCCCCGTTCTTTTTTATTTTTTTTGATTCAGACATAGAAATTTCCCCGCGGATTACTCCTTAGGGGTATATAACAATATAACGTATCTATCATACAATAAAAAAACCGACCCCACAAGGAGTCGGCTTTTTATTTAGATATGGAGCGCACTCGCTATCTCATCTATAATTTCATTCGGCACAATAGTTGCCTTTACGATAAATTTAAGAGCACCAAGTGAAAGTCCTTTTTGAATATCTTCTCTTGAACTTAAGTTTGAAAAGAGAATAACTGGAATATGCATTAATTTTGGATCTTTTTTGATTGTTTCTAATACCTTAAAACCATCTGCTTTTGGTAGTAGAACATCAAGAACTACAACATCAGGAAGCTCTGTAGCAACGATATTAATAGCTTCTTCACCATCCATAGCACGAATAACTGTTGCTCCGTTATTGGAAATTACTTTAGCTACAACGTCGCCGAGAAGCTGGTCGTCTTCGACCCACATAACTTTCTTACCACTTAATTTTTGTTCAGGATTCATAGTCTTATTATATACTTATCTTAATACGTGAGTCTATTATAGCACTAATTATTCAATGGTAAATCTATAAAGAAAGTAGTTCCACCAGTCTCATTTTTCTCAAAATGAATCTTACCGTTATGTTTTTCAATAATAGCTTTTACAATATACAAACCTAAGCCCGAACCTTGAATATGAGCTTCTTTTGCATTACGTGCTCTAAAAAACTTACTGAAAATCTTCAGAGCATCCTCATCTGGAATACCTATACCAGTATCCTTAATAATAATTTCAACAACGCCACCTTTTTGGAGAGCAGAAACATGAACACTTCCATTCGGCAAACTATAATTAATCGCATTCTCAACGACATTTAAAAGAGCTTCTTTGATATGGTCGGCATCAATAGAGATGGGTGGAATATTTTTGTGACTTCCATCAAAAGATAGGTCAATTTTTTTGTCCTCAGCTCGAGGTTTCAATTCAGAAACAATACCTTGAAGAATTTCAACGATATCAGCTTCAACAAAAAATAAATCTGTTATACCTGACTCAATCTTATCTGCCTTAAGCATGTCATCAATAAGAGACAAGGCATGTTCACCACTCTTCAGGGCTTTATCTAAAAAATCTTTTTGTTCGGGATTTAATTCTCCCGCTTCACCATTTACAAGTAAAGAAATAGCCCATTTAATTTGAGTTAAAGGCTCACGTAACTGATGTGTAATCAGTGAAGTAAATTCTGCGTGGTTATGAGAATCCATAGAAATATACTATCACTTTTTTGAAGTTCTATCTTTTTCTATACGCTCTTGTATTAGACGAATTTCATCACGCAAGATTGCTGCAGTTTCAAAATCAAGAATCTTAACCGCCCCGTTCATTTGACGTTCTTTTTGTTTAATAATTTTTTCAGGATTATTTTTCAACAATTCCTCTTCAAGTGCCAACACTGAACGAGCTGTTTTGTCACGGGTAGCTCGAAGCTCTTCAGTAATATCTTTAATCTTTTTAATAATTGTTTTAGGTGTAATCTTATGTTTTGTATTGTAAGCAACCTGAAGCTCTCGACGACGATTTGTTTCAGCGATAGCTCGCTCAATTGAACCAGTCATCACATCAGCATAGAGTGTCACTCGTCCACGAACATTTCGAGCTGCTCGACCAATAATCTGAATAAGTGAAGTTTCTGATCGCAAAAATCCCTCCCTATCTGCATCTAAAATTCCAATAAATTCAACTTCAGGTAAATCAAGTCCTTCTCGCAATAAATTAACTCCAACCAAACAATCAAAATCACCTTTTCTAAATTGAGTCAGGATTTCTATTCGATCAATAGTTTTAATGTCACTGTGGAGATATTCTGCTTTTATGCCTTTGTCTTTCAAGAAAATACTTAAATCTTCTGCCATTTTCTTTGTTAGTGTTGTTGCGATCACTCGTCCACCTTGCTTTACTACCCGCTGTGTTTCTTCTATAAAATTTTTGATCTGACCTTTATAGACCCCCTTTTCTGTTACGGGCTTAATAGAAATTTCTGGATCAATAAGACCTGTTGGTCGAATAACCTGCTCCACAACTTGAGAGCTATTTTCTGCTTCGTAATATGAAGGTGTTGCTGAAGTAAAAATAACCTGACCAACTGATTTTTCAAATTCATTAAACTGAAGGGGTCTATTATCCTTTGCTGAAGGCAGTCTAAAACCATGCTCAACAAGAGAATTCTTACGTGACTGATCTCCGGCATACATCGCACCAAGTTGGGATATAGTCACGTGCGATTCGTCTATCACTGTAAGGAAATCAGCTGAACCATCTGGATTGTGAGGAAAATAAGAAAGGAGTGTTTCTGGTGGTTCACCGGCAATCTTCCCCGCAAAATGTCTTGAGTAGTTTTCTATACCATTACAGTACCCAACTTCTCGAATCAAAGCTAAGTCATATCGTGTTCGACGTTTCAACCTCTCAGCTTCAAGGTTTTTACCTTGATCAGTAAGTTCCTTCAGACGTATCTCGAGTTCTTTTTCAATATCTTTAATTGCTCGAGCAATTTCAGATTTTGAAGTAATAAAATGTTTTGCTGGAAACAAAAAGAAAACATCAATCTCTTTTACTAGTGTTCTTGAGATTGGATCAAGCTTAGATATGTTAGAGATTTCATCATGATCAATCTCGATTCGATAAATCATTTTTTCATTGACCGGCATAACTTCAACCATATTTCCAAGAGCTCTAAACTGTCCTGGATTTAAGTCAGCTATTGTTCGTTCAAAATGAATAGTTATAAGTTTACGGATTAAGTCCGCGCGAGAAATAACATCTTTTTTTGAAATTTTGAGATTAACTTTTTCATACTCAACAGGACTTCCAAGACCATAAATACAGGAAACTGAAGCGACAATAATTACATCTTTTCTAGTAAGGAGCGCTTGAGTTGAAGCGTGACGTAAACGCTCTATCTCAGCATTTATCTGAGCTTCTTTTTCTATATACGTATCGCTTGCCGGCATATATGCCTCTGGCTGATAGTAGTCGTAGTATGAAACAAAATAATGCACAGCATTATCAGGAAAAAATTCTCTATATTCCAAAGCAAGCTGGGCAGCGAGAGTTTTATTGTGAGCAATAACCAAAGTTGGTTTTTGTATTTTTGAAATAACATTAGCCACAGTAAATGTTTTACCAGAGCCCGTCACACCCAAAAGCGTCTGTTTTGGCAGACCTTCTTCAATCCCTGAAACAAGCTTTTGTATAGCTTGTGGCTGATCTCCAGCAGGAGAATACTCACTGTGTAATTTGAATTTATGTATAGACATTAGAATGTTTGATATTACCACTTTTCGCCCCGTACAAAACAAGTTGTTTACCAACTACTGTTTTGTACGGAGTCGCCAGCAGGCTTGTATTCACTATATAACTTAAACTTATCTGACATATTTTATATTGAAACAATACTTTGAAATACATAAAAAGAAAAGAACCTGTCATGTGACAGGTTCTGAGAGAAATCAACTACCTGTTCGAGCTTTATTGAGCTCAAACCTAACTCTCGCATAACTTGAAAGCAGTCTAGACTTCAAACTTGTTGGTTTAATGCCCAGCTTTTTCGCCGCCTCTTCAGGCGAAAGCTTATCAAATCGAACAAGACTTACTGCTGCCTTATTTTTTTGTGATAGTTTACTGAAACATTTTATTAAATCATGGTCAGCAACCCTATACACACAAGTAGGGTTCTCAATAATCCTACTCAGGATTTTTTTTATATCATGAATAGCACCGGAAACGCCACCCCTAGTAAGTCCGTAGTCTTCAGCTATTTCTGCATACGTTCTATCCTGAAAGACAGATACAGAAAAGATTTCCAAGGACCGAGGTTCTAGACGTGCAAGTGCAAAACGAAGTCTTCGAATCAATTCTGGGCACCTTTTGGAGAAAACATCTTGATCATCTACAGAAAATTCAATGGAGGAAAGAGGTAATCTCTTTCCTCCATGTTTCTTCCCAAATAAGTGTTTAGCCCTGTTGTCAAGAATCGAGAAAAACCAAGAGACAAAACCCGCACCACTAAACACATCTTTGTGGGTAGTTACAGCAATAAAAGTATTCTGAAACACCTCTTCAGCATCTTGAAAAAATAGTCCGTATTTTTTCATCACAAAGCTAATGCTAGGACTATACAATTCACTGAAGAGTTTGTCACCTGCTTCTTTTTCACCTTTTGCAAATTTCGTAAACAACAAATCCTGAATTGGTGTTACTTGAGGCATAAAACCCTCCTTTTATTGTGTGAGCTGAGCTCACGGTTTTAAACAAGAGAGCCTTCCCCGGCTCCGAGACCTTCTCAGGGCTCGGAGAAAACTTTCAATGTACACTAGGTTAATATTATCATATAAAAACACTTTTGTCAAAAAATATGTACGAAAAATATTGTGTGGCAGACTACGCATAAAACTCATCTTGTCCTATAGGACAAGATGAGTTTTATGCTTCTGTATAGTATTTCTTAAGAAAGTCTTTTTTATAAGCCTCAAAATCCCCTTCCAAAATTTCCTTTCTCATATTTGAAACTAAGTTTGTTACAAAATATAAATTATGAATAGAAGCAAGTGTTCCTGCAAACATTTCTTTTGCTCTAAATAAATGTGCTAAGTATGCTTTTGTGTAATTTTTACAGGTATAACAAGTACACTCTTTTTCAATTGGAGAAAAATCTTTTCTATATGATGCATTTAAAATATTCTTTCTTCCTTCATTTGTATAGACCGAGGCATTTCTTCCCATACGTGTCGGAGCAACACAATCAAATGTATCGCATCCATTCTCTACCCCTAAAAATAAATCTCGTGGTTCACCAATGCCGAGTAGGTGTCGAGGTTTATCTTCTGGCAAAATTTCATTCACCCACTGCACGGCTGTGCCAATATCATCTTTGGTAAAAGAACCACCTATACCAAAACCATCAAAGTCCATCGAACCGATTTTCTCTGCACTTTCTTTTCGTAAATCTTCATATTTTCCACCCTGCACAATTCCAAAAAGAGCTTGATCTCGAGTAAGTTTTTTGTGTTCATCCAAACTTCTTTGTGCCCAGCGATGGGTTCGGTCCAACGCTTCTTTTTGATATTTATAATCTGCTTGAGGTGAAGTACATTCATCAAAAGCAAAAATAATATCAGCACCAATATTATGTTGAATTTGAATTGATCGCTCTGGAGAGAGTCTGTGTTCACTTCCATCTATGTGACTACGAAATGTAACTCCGTCTTCATCAATTTTTGCCAAAGGTAAAATAGATTTTGTAGCAATATCTTCATCTTCTTTTTCAACGGTTTCACCGTCGGAATTATTTGTTGAAGCAAATTTTGTTACTCCTTTGCCATACGCTGCGCCCAGCGAAAAAACTTGAAATCCACCCGAATCTGTCATTGTTGGACCCTGCCAATTCATAAATGAATGAAGCCCTCCAGCTTGCTTAACTAATTCGTCTCCTGGCTCGAGATAGAGATGATATGTGTTTGCAAGAACCACTTGTGATCCGAGATCTTTTACCTGTTCTGGAGAAAGAGCTTTTACAGTAGCCTTTGTTCCTACTGTCACAAAAGCCGGTGTTTGTATATCACCGTGTGGGGTATGAATTATTCCCGCCCGCATTAAACCCTTTCCTTTCTTTTGTATTTTAAAATTAAATTTCGACATGTATTACTAGCAGATTAACTTTGTTTTACTTAAAAAGCAAAACCACCGGCGCGCTTGCGCGCAGGTGGTTTTTTCTTTATTCTCCTAATTTTTTGTATCCTCAAAAATTTTTGCGGGCTAACTCTAACTTCTAAATCCTTAATTCTGGACCGCAGGAGCCTCTTCAACGCCCATAAGTTCAACATCAAATAAAAGTGTTGAATTTGGTGGAATCGGTCCACGAGCCTCTGAACCATAAGCAAGCTCTGGTGGAATTATAAGCTTTCGCTTTCCACCAACCTTCATACCTAAGATTCCTTTTTCCCAACCAGGAATCACATAACCAGCACCTAGTACAAACTGAATTGGCTCTCCTCTATCGTATGAGCTATCAAACTTAACACCGTTAGTAAATGTACCAAGGTAATTTACTGAAACACGAGATCCTTCTAATGCCTCTACACCTGTCCCTACTACAACATCTTCTATTTTTAAATTTTCTAAGTTCATATTTTTTTGATCCACGCCCTCAGTCAATGAAGAATCTTGTGTGGTATCGTTCCAAATAAGCGAACTAAAAATACTATCAAAGCCAAAAAACACAAAGATGACAATGACTGCAATTACAACACCTATCCATTGATATTTTGTAAGCATGGGAATATATCTACGTGAATAATATAACTAGTATAGTTTCTTTTTATTCACATTGCAAAAGAAACGAGAGTCTATACAATTACTATATGGATAAAGAAGAAACATTAAAACATAATGAGAAGCATTTACATATACCAACCTTAACTCTTGAAAAAGTACACGAAGCGATGCATAAACGCATCGAACTTATTCAAAAAGAATTTACTGAAGGTTTTAAATTTCTCGTAAATCACCCAAAATCAGTTACTTTTTTTGGATCAGCACGATTACCCGATACAGACGTGCACTATGAAAAAGCTCGCTCTATAGGAGCCAAGATCGTTCACGCTCTTGGATATTCTGTTGTAACAGGAGGTGGGCCAGGAATAATGGAAGCGGCCAATAAAGGAGCTTTTGAGGCAAAGGGGAAATCTCTTGGTCTCACTATCAAACTTCCACAGGAACAAACTACGAATCCTTACATAACAAACGAAGTAAGTTTTAATTATTTCTTTATTAGAAAGGTCTGTCTTTCTTTTTCAGCTGAAGCTTATCTGTTTTTTCCTGGAGGATTTGGAACACTAGATGAACTTTTTGAGATTCTTACCCTTGTTCAGACACGCAAAATTGAAAAAGTTCCAATTATTCTAGTTGGCAATGATTACTGGACAGCGCTTGATGCGTTCATAAAAGAGCATTTGCTTTCAAAAGAAATGATAGATAGTGAAGATATTACTCTCTATAGTATTTCAGAAAATGAAGATGAAATAATAGAAATTATTCGAAATGCGCCAGTAAGATAGAGGGAGTATCTTTGAGAGATTAAGTCTAATTATCTTCCCTCTTAGACAAAAAATAATCGCACAGCCGTCCAGGCTGTGCGATTTTTAAAATTGCGATGAAATTGAACGCCCCAAGAGACTCAGGCCGCAACACCTCAAACTTCGATGAATTCTGCCAACAAGGTACCGTCCGGCAACAAGTCCAGCACCTTGAAAGTTTTCTTCGGCTTCGCAGGCATTCCAACAAGACTGAAGTTACTCAAATCCCTCACAAGAACTGGAAAGGGATGGTCTTTATGAATGAAGGTAGCTGAGGCCTTGCCGTTACCGGCTGATTGAAAGATAGCCTCTCCACCATCCGGAGGTTCTGGAGGTTTTGAAACATCTGCTTTCTCCTTTCCTCGTCCCTTTTTTCTTGAACCCTGTGAACCCTGAGAAATGTTCGCTGTCATGCTATTCATGACGACCCTTTCGATAAATGAACCCTGACCGGAAACCGTCCGGTTATACGGTCCTACTTAATCCTTAAGTAGAAATTCCATCCATATATAAACTTACACCTTTGAATACAAGATGTAAAGTTACCCTGTGTACAAATAAAACAACAACTATTCAACATCCGATATTGAATAGTACTTAGGAACCTTGCCTCTAGGTTATCTACTTTTTAATTTTTAAAACTTAAACTTCTAAAGCTTCACATCCTTCAAAATAGAAATAGTTATTACATACTCTTCTTCTGGAATCTTGGTATCTGAAATAGTTTCAGGCAACACATCTTTAACTTGAACGAAATACCCTTCAAATGGTTTACCTTCTTCATCAGAGGCAACATTTACCTTAGATGTCTTTGAACTGAGTGTGAGTTCGAGTTCAACAACAACATTTCCTGCCTGAATACAAACAACATCTTTTGGACAACGACTATCAGACACAACCTTCAAAACCTTCACGGTAAGCTCACCCATAGTTCCACTCTCACCAACTTTCAAGAAGAGTGTTTGTTGAGGTGCTTCAAGCCAGATTTTACTATAGATCTCACTTGCTCCTGTAATTGGCAACACTGCCTTGCCAACCAAACGTCCCTCAACATCAAAACCTTTAGCAAAAATTTCAGTTAAAAGGAGTGGGTCTTTTGGTACCGGTATTTCCCATCGCTGTTCTTTACCATCAACAATATCCACCTTAGCAATACCAATCTTTATATAGGAACTTTCAACAACAGCTGTACCAGTTGGAATCCCCCAGACTTCTACATTCGCAAGCCCCCGACTCTTTATAATAAAATTTGGTTTTTCCAAAGTCAGACTCGTAATAGCTGGTTTTAAAGGTTCTACTTTTTTAGTTGAATGATTAACTAAGTAAAATATTCCATAGACAACAATACCTAAAATTATAAGTATAAAAAGTGTTCTAGTAATTGTTTTCATAGGTAGAATATAGCATAAAAATAAGAATTTAGAATCTAGAAAATAGAGTTTGGAATGAAGGAATTAGAAGTTAGAAAGCTGGGTTCGCTCCGCGAACCCAGCTTTTAGAGGCATGAAAAAACCCCACTGGATAGCACACTTGATGTGCGTCTCCAATGGGGTTTTGTGGGCAGTTTGCCCATATGTGATTATTTGCAACCACGACCAGTGCGAGGTTTCGCCTGACTGACACGCTGCTCTCCGAAGAGAGAAAGAATGGTATCGTCCATCCTGAAAGTGATCCGCTCGTTGGTGTCCTTGACGCCAGTCTTGCGGAGCTTCTCTCTGCGTTCCATTTCCTTGTTGGAAATGCCGAAAATCTGTTTCAACTGTGTCTGGCGGGCTTCCCACCCGGTGCCGTAGTAAACATCAACGGACTTTTTCGAATTGCAGGCCTTCGGGTGAAGAACCGACATCCGACCAAGTGGAGAGGTCGCGATCCTGACTATCTTTATGACAGGATTAAAAAAGAAGAACGATCCGGACGCCTCAACATTACCCTTGTCGGTTTCATAAATCGAACCCGATCGGTAGATGCCGTGGTGAATATCTCCATGCATGAAAGTGCGCGGAATGTCCCCACCATTTTTCTCGAGTTCTTCAAGAAGGCGGGGATTCATCCACGGGACGACAATCCAGACACGAGTGAACCTCGCACTATTGGTATCCTGAAGATCTTCCTTGAGCTTCTCGACCTTCTCATCCGCCTCAGTATTGAGACGGACAATCTCCTCTTCCTTGATCTCAGGGCTGTAAAGCTCCGAGTCCATCCCCTCGATCTCGCCGATCTGGCGATCACACTCGCGATTGATCTCGTCAATCCTGTCGTTGATTTCGATTGTGATCTGTCGCTTCTTCGCGAAGCACACACCATCACCATCAAGACCGACGAAGAATTTGACTTCGTCGAGCGTAATCTGCCGCCCAATGACTTTGGCGACCATTACCGCCATACTTTTTGAGAAGTAGTTGATGAAAGGATGAGCCCCTTCACGCTTCTCGACGAGCCAGGCATGCGCCTCCTCGTTCACAGGGTACCAGTCGAGGTTGATGGTCTCCTCAACGACACCGACCTCCTCTTGCCCTTCTTTCGTTCCCTTAGGAAATTCGACGAGCTTGAGGTCCTTTGAAAGGACAATTTTCGAACTCGACATTTTCTTAGCTGGCATAGAACACTATCCTTTCTGTGGCTCCATATTTAGGAGCACTCACGGGGTTTGCGACAACAAGTCGCTGATTGCAGAAAGTTAACCAAGAACATCTTGGTTAACTAAATCACATATTACAAAGATCCTATTATTAAGTGAAATTTGCTACAAGCAAACTCGACCCTGTTCTGCTTGATATTTTAGAACAATATTAATATTTTGTCAATTAAATTTATAGTATTTTTTATACAAAAATCCCGTTAGATGCGCTCCAAAGCACACCTAACGGGATGAGTTCAAGAATTAAGAAGAGTCCAATCAATCTCCTGCCCTGCCCAGAATGGCTCAACAGTCCATGGACCAACCATGTACAAAGATTGAATCTTGAAAGGTTGACGCGCAAGCTTTACTGTTCGAGGTACGGGCAAATTTCCGAAAATCGCACGAGCATTTCTGCTGGTGAAATTCACGAAAACATCACGACTAGTTCCATCTTTCTGGCCAAGCCCCAAAGCATGCGCATACAGAGGCAACAGAAACGGTGAGGTATAAGCACCACACGCACATCTTCCCTGATGAACATGTTTTGCTTGAATTGGGTGAGGCGCATCATCAGGTCCTGCAAGAACCCAAGGGTGATTATCCTTTACCAACAGAACAAGACCATTCCTGTCTTGTTCTGTTTTGAGAGACGGTTTACAGACTTGGCGAACATCACCAAAGGCCTGATCCTCATTAGAAGCTAGATGATGAGCAGTGAGAGTCACGTAAAATCTACGGCTCTTTGCCATATCTATCCAAAATGGAATACACCGCCCGTCAGTACCATGTTCCCAGAAAATTTTTGCTTCAGTCTCACAGAGAAGAATGTCAACAAGTGACAGGAATGCAAATTCCGCATCACGGTTAGAAAATACCTTCCATGGATGCTCAGGATGGAAATGAACTCGAATTCCGAGTTTTCCACATTCTCGAACTTTATCAATAATTCTTCCGTAGTGCCGGACACCCCAGTGAGAATTAGTGGTTCGTTCCAGTGGATAAACCTTCACATCGAAAATCCCATGATTTACAGCCTTTCCTAGCTCATCAACCGAAGTTTCTTCAGTGAGGAGCATAGTGGGAATGAAGTGAACACACTTACCCTCTGGCACAAGTGTCTTGAGTGTAAGAATGTAATTTGTAACTTCCTGAACCGTTCTCAAACCATCTTTCGTATTTGGCATCGGAAGCATTACGTCCGCACCACCTTCAATTCCTTTTTCAATAAGCGGGCCCATGAGCTCCATACCTTCACGTAAATGTGTATGAGTATTCACAAGAGAATCAACTCCTATCACCGCAGTACTTGTATCAGTCATGTGCAACTCCTTTTGTTGAATTGTGGAAATTACTACTAAACAACCGGATGATTTCTTATTTCTTCAAATCGACGAATATACAAGGTAGGCTTTATTGGATTAAGCCATGTTCGAGGACGCCACATATTAGGTATGTGGATAACACCAAACGAAATAGCTTGTACTCCAACTCTATCGAAGAGAAATGGCACGTCGCTATAGTGTGCCACATGACTCCCAATAACAGGAAGTATTTTCATTCCGACCAATTCAGTAAGTATCGGCCAGCTGACTGCTTGAGCAATTTCTCCAGAAACCCCACCTCCATTAAATCTTTGGACGGGGTTACGATTCATAAGTACCATGTTCCAAGGAACACTATTGAGTTCGATCGCCGAAACCATACCGGAAATTTCTTTTGCAATTGCAAAGATATCTTGAGCAACCGATCCTTTAAAGATAATTGGGTGTTTACTTCTCTGTCTCACAGCACATACACCTTCAACAACTTGATCAAGTGTGGGCATGTCACCAGTATTGGGACAACTAACATTAACTTCAATAGCTGCAATATCAAATTGGTTGAGCATGTCAGTCATCTCTGCGAGCTCTTCCACAGTTCCAACTATTGAAACAGCAAGATTCAGTCTATCGCGCGACACCTTTGGACCTACTTTTTTGCACCAATATTCAATACCTGGATTACTAAGACCAACAGCATTTACCCAGCCTTTTTTGATTTGTTGGACACAACCAAAACCGAACATGTGGTGCCATCGAAGATTCCCCTTGCGAGGATATCTCGTCAGAGATTTTGTTGTACCCAAAAATAACTCTGGCTTAAGTAAGCCAAACCACCGATAAGGGTGATCCCACCACCAGCCTTTGCCATCATAACCAAGTGCTCCACTTGCAATCTTCCATCGAAAAGAAACACGGTTTGGTAAATCAATCATGATATGACTCTTTCTATTCTTGAATTGTGAGGAACAAAAAAACTCCTTATTAGGGAGTACACTCTATCGGCAATAGTGTCACACTATATAGAGAATTACAATTTAACATCTCCTGCGCCGTGACGTAGCACATCAAACTTGCCATTTTCTATTTCAATAAGTGTTGAGTGTTCTCCCGCAAGCACACCTTCATCAACATATTCGTTAATAGAGTCACCAAAATACTCTTTGGCTTGCTCTATCGTTTCTGCTGGATTTTTACCTTCTGGATTAGCGCTTGGCGCAATAAGTGGACCGGTCTGTATAAGTAATTCATGTAAATTTTTTTTGTCTGGAACTCTAAAAGCAAGAGTATTAATTCCACGATGTAAATAAGTAAACTTATTTCGCACAGCCAAGTCACCAGGAAGAGCTAATGTCACACTTACCTTTCCTGGCCAAACCTTTTCCAAAATATGAAGTGTCTCTGTGTTCGGCTCTATGCCAAAAGTTTTCAAATCATTAATTGATGCCAAAAGAATAATAAATGGTTTAGTTGGAGTACGTTTTTTTATTTTATACACCTTTTCTACAGCTTGTTCGTCCAAAGCAAGAGCAACAAGCCCATACAATGTATCCGTAGGAACAACAGCAACACCTCCTTCTTTTAATATTTTTACTATGTCTTTCATGTGTAATTACTATAAAACAAAAAGGCTCAATATGAAATACAAAAAATGTATTTCATATTGAGCCTTGGAAACCCCTCAATGGTTCCTATGGCGATGATTTGGTGGACAATACGGTGCCACGTAATATACCCTTGGTGGCGGATAATAGTGACGGTACTCAACTCGTTCGTAGTAAACGTCTGAGTATTCCCACGTTTCAATCCCATGACAACCGACTGACAAAAGAGCAAAGATAAAAAGAAGCGAACCAAGAACAAACATCAGTAAACGTTCTTTAGTCTTAGACATACTGAACCTCCTTGTGTTAGAGAACTTCTAAATAATATAGTACCACATTAAATATATAAAAGCAAAAATCCCCTTAAGGGGATTTTTGCTTTTATATTTATTAACTCAACAAATTACTGAGCTCTAAATGTAGAAACCAATGTACTTCCATCAGATTCTATAAGAGTATCTACCTTATGATCAAACATACCATCACCATCATCCTTAAAGAGAACTACGTAGTACTTCATACCAGCAACTGTTGGTCGAAGTAATTCAATTACAACATCCTGACTAGTACCAGCTCCAACTCTTTTAGCTCCAAGAATATTTCCTATAAGTCCTCCAACATCTTCACGGACAGTAGCCCAGATTTCTGTATTTGAAACAACCTTAGTTACCACAACTCTATCCCCTGCTTTTTGATTTGGTGTTGTAATTATACTTGTATCAAGAACAGTTGAAACTATAGTGGTTTTAGGAATTTCTAATTTCGCAGATTCCTTTGTTTCTATTTTTGTACCAGTCTTTGTGGTTTCATTATCAACCACTGTTTTTGTGTCTGTTTTTTTATCATCTGTACTACTAAGTTTTCCTTTATACCAATATGCACCTCCGGCAAAACCGATAATAAGACCGATAATAAGAGCAACGATTGCTGAATTTGTAATTCTGCTTTGTTCCATAACGAGTAGTAATGATTAATGTATAACAGATTAAGCCTAGCAATATCACTTTTTCTTTTCAAGTTGACATTTTGTGTTTTTAGTATAAAAAAACCCTCTCTAAAAGAGGGTTAGCTGTGAAGTTTGTGTTTCTTTTTTTGTGAGTTACCAATCCAAGAAAACCTAACCTTTCCTTCTCCTTC
>CAZVFV010000007.1:20448-28029 GCA_964626625.1 uncultured Candidatus Saccharibacteria bacterium
GTTTCTTTTTTTGTGAGTTACCAATCCAAGAAAACCTAACCTTTCCTTCTCCTTCCTTCACATAAAGACTGAATCGAATTCCATTTTCTCTAGCAAACTTCTTGAATGCGTTCACAGATATTATTGTTGGCATTTTCCAAAGAAGACATCTCATTTCTTGTTTACCGTCAAAGCAAACAACTTCACCAAAATCATTATAACGATCAACCCCTGGAAGGTCCGCGATAATTCTATTTCCATCGTCTCCTCCTTCCAATCTGATATACCATGTATATAGACGTTTTCTTCGAAATTGATCCGCGAGCTGTGACTTAAAGGACATAAAACCTCCCTAAAAAGATGGTTCAAAAAATTTTTATCTTATACTAAAATACCACAAAAAAATATTTATGTAAACTCTATTACTGCAATCTTAGCAAAATACTCTGAGCAAGACTACGTCTCTCTCAGAAACTCTCTATTTCGTAACTTTACACTCTAAACACATAAAAAGTGGAAATTCCTTACGTGCAGTATCTTCTATTACTTTTTTTGAACCTTCCTCACTTACTTTATGCGAAGTCCACTCCTCAAGACGGTGTATTGTAAAACCAGCATTAGCAAGATTTTTTACATAAACTTGTAGTGGCCTATGAAAAGAAATTGTTTTTATTCCATCTTTCTTACTAGGATTCATAATAATTTCATGTTTTGATTCAGATAAATAAGAGTCTAGCCGACGAAACTGTATTTTCTTTTCTACATCAAAACCCCAACTTGTTTTATGTGGAATTCGCAGTATTGGATGATTAAGAACAAGCACCAACCTTCCACCCTTTTTTAATACGCGATAACACTCCTTAAAAACCTGAGATATTTTTTCTATATTTTGCAAAGCTAGTGTAATTGTAATCACATCAAACTGAGATTCGGAAAAAGCATTTAAATCATCTGCACTAGAAACAAAGTATGCAATATTTGGAGAATTACGTTTTGCGATATTAATTAATTCTTCGGATATATCAATTCCTGAAACTTTCGCACTTGTTTTAGAAAACTCTTGTGTAAAAAAACCTTGCCCACAAGCAACGTCAAGAACTGTGTTATCTGGTTTTAAATCAAGAATCCTTAATATGTTTGGTAAAATAACCTTATTTTGATATGAATCTGGATCACCAACAACATCATCGTACCAATCTGCAACCTTACCCCAAGAAGTATTTTTCATATAGTTATGAGAGCAGAATAGCACGAACCGGAGAACCTTCAATACCAACAAACTTAAGTGGCAAACAAACGAGCGTATATTCCCCTTCTTTAATTTCTTTTAAATCAAGCGCCTCAATTATAGGAATATTTTTTGAAAGAAGAGAAGTATGAGGGCGTTGATCAGGACTCCCCTTTTGTTTAACCGAAAGATAGTCTATACCAAAAAGTGCTATTTCTTTTTCCTTGAGCCAGTCAGCAGCATCTCCATCAAGATAAACATAATCATTATAAAACTCCTTAAAACCTCGAATTGAGTTTGAAGTTTTAACCAAAATCCTCTCGCCCTTTTGAATATTCTTGTCTTTCAAATCTTCTATTTTTATAGAATCTTTTGCACCAGATAAATCAAAAACCCGACAGGTGCCAACAAACACACTGAGTGCTATGTCTTCGAGGTTATACGCACCCTGCACTGCATGAGCTGGAGCATCGACATGTGTTCCAGAGTGCGATCCCATAACAATCTTTGAAAGCTTTGTTTGACTCTGTGGCATATCAGCATGAGTTTCAATACTTACAGGAATATTGTTAGGGTACACAATGGTGTCATTATGGAGTGCAAGTGAAATATCGTATATATTTTTTATGTTCATATTTTTGCAATAAAATCGCCTGGTTTTGAATTTTGTTTATAATGTTTGAGTGGAGTCTTTTTTAGAGCATTTAATACAGGCATTATTATTCCCCACTCTGCCAAAACCTCAGCCGTATTAGTAAAGAGTGTCTGATCACCAATAATTGCATCATACAAAACTCTCTCATATGCATCTGGAATTTTTCTTTGTATCGTATCTCGAGCCTGAGAAAAAGAAAGATTTTGTGGCTCAAGACCAAAGTTAAACCCAGGTGCTTTTGCCCAAAATAAAAGTGAGATTGCTTCATTCGGCTGAATCGAAAAAGTTAAAATATTTTGATGACCCTCTTTGTGTTCAATTGGACACACACAAAATTCCTTCGGTGCTTTAAAGTGAATAGTGACCTCAACCTTCGACTCATTTAAAGCCTTTCCGCTTTCAATATAAAAAGGTACTCCACGAAAACGAGAATTCTTAACTTCCAAAGCTAGTCTAAAATAACTTTCTGTTTGAGAGCTTGAGACAACCCCTTTTTCTTGTCGATAACCTTCATATTGAGCACGAACCATTTTTGAACCTTTATAAATCCGAACTTTTTTCAAAACTCGCGCCCGCTCAGTACGAATAAGTTCTGATTCAAGTCTATCGGGATTTTCCATTGAAATAAGCGCTAAAATTTGCAAAATATGATTTTGTCCCACATCACGAAGTGCTCCGACATCATCATATGAAGACCCTCGATTTCCAACAACATTTGATTCCAAGAATTTTATTTCAATTTGTTCGATAAACTTTCGATTCCAAAGTGGCTCAAAGAGTGCATTTGAAAAACGAAAACTCAAAATGTTTTGAATTGTTTCTTTTGCCAAATAGTGATCAATACGAAAAATCTGATTTTCCTCAAAAAGCTTTCCGAGGAGTGTATCAAGGGAACGCGCCTCGATTAAATTATTTCCAAATGGCTTTTCGATAAGCACACGTGTCCAAGCTTGTTTTTCTTGTCGAGTCCCAGGAGCCCTAAAGGATTGCGATTTTCTAAGTCCTACGAACGAAAGTAAATCGGGAATGCACGACATGGTTAATCCTGAGGCGGAAATGTGTTTTAAAATTGTTTTATATAGTATTGGAGGAACAGCAAGATAAAACATTTTGTTTGAACAGACACCAAAGTCAGTATCGTATCTACCGAGAGATTCTGAAAGATCTTTAAAACTTTGTTCCAAAGACATGTCTCCACGCTCATAAAATGCATAAGTAAGAAACATATCTATGCGTGCAAGGTCTTTAGACTTTGTTTGCAGTATCTCCTTTATATATATACGGAAGTCTTCGTGTGAAAGTGGTCGACGAGCAAAGCCAATGAGTTTAAATTGTTTTGGCAAAAAACCTCCCATATATAAATTAAAAAGAGCGAAAATAAGTTTTTTCTGAAACAGATCTCCTGTAGCACCAAACACTACTATTGTTAAAGGTTTTTTTGCTTCCATAGGAATTATCATCTACTCATTACTAAAATACTCAATACTAGTTATCTTTTTTTTCCTCAAGCTCCAAACACACTGAATTAATACAGTATCTTGCACCTGTTTCTGTTGGACCGTCAGGAAATACATGACCTAAATGCGAACCGCATTTTGCACATTGTACTTCGACACGCTTCATACCGTACTCAAAATCCTCTACAATTTTTATATTTTCATTAGACATAACCCTGTCGAATGAAGGCCAACCTGTTCCTGAATCAAATTTTGTATCAGAAGAAAAAAGTTCGTTTCCACATACCTTACATTTATATACACCCTCTTTTTTAGTATCAACATATTCGCCAGTAAAAGGTGCTTCTGTTCCTTTTTCACGTAACACTTTATATTCTTCAGGCGTAAGCTTTTCTTTCAAGTTTTCTTCTGTGTTAAGAGTGTCTTTCATGATAGGCTGATTGTAACATATCGAATTATGGAAACACTCCAAAAACAAATCGAAAAAACTGGCATTATATTAAGTGACGAACAACTCACTCAATTTAATACTCTCCTCCAAGAACTTCAAAATAAAAACAAAGAGTTTAATTTAACAGCTATTGTTGAGACAGAAGATATTATATTGAAACACTTTGTAGATTCACTTTCTGTAACACCCTACATTCCAAAAAATACAACAACATTTATTGATGTTGGAACTGGCGCTGGTTTCCCTGGACTACCAATTAAAATAGTTCGGCCCGAAATTAATATGACTCTTCTTGAGTCAATTTTAAAGAAAACTTCTTTTGTAAACCAAGTAATCAAAACTCTTAATTTATCTAAAATCAAAGCAATTAATGGCCGAGCCGAAGAAGCGGGACAAGACCTCCGTTATAGAGAACAGTTTGATGTTGCTGTTGCACGTGCAGTTGCAGAACTCAGCGTACTTGTTGAGTACACATTACCTTTTGTAAAAATTGGAGGAATATTCATTGCACAGAAAAAAACAGCTCAGGAAGAAATCGACAAAGCAGGTAAGGCAATAGAAACACTTGGAGGACAGATCAAAGATATCATTCCAGTGACCATTCTGGGATTAGAACATCGTCAAATAGTTATTATTGAAAAAATAAAAGAAACTCCCGAAAAATATCCTCGACGCCCCGGCATGGCCCTCAAAAAACCTATTTAAAAGAAAAGCCCAGCGTGCAAGCACGCTGGGCTTGAAATTTAAACATTAGTAGGTTTTGAATTTCTAGTCTTTTTTCCACATCAAGAGTCTAGTCCCCTTCTCAAGCAAAACCTGTCTTGAACCAATTAGTCTTTCAATACCCAGCGAAACACTCGCCTTAGCATCACTGGAAAAAACAAAAAGACCACCGGAAGGTGGTCTTTTTGTTTATTTTTTACTTTCTACAACTACTTCGTTTATACAACGAATGCAGACCTTTTGGCGGTCGCGAGTTTTAATGTATTTATTTCCACAAGAACATACCACAATTTCTGCACGACGAGCGTAATCAATCCATTTTCCGGGTTGGTTTTTATTCTTATTTGGTATTGGTTTCTTTTCTACCTTTTTCATATTATTTTAATGCGAAGTAGTATTATATAATATTATACAACACCATGTCAAGAACAGGCTCGATTTAGTCTATAAACGTAAGAGCCTTACCTTTCTTGTTTCCACGGCCAGTTCTGCCGATTCTATGAACGTAATCATCATATGTTGCAGGAACATCGTAGTTGATAACATGAGTAATATCAGAAATATCCAATCCTCGAGCAGCAACATCTGTTGCAACAAGTATCTGGACCTGATTTTTCTTAAATGCACCAAGCGCTTGTTGTCTTCGAGAATGATTTTTATTTCCGTGAATTGATTCTGCCTTAAGACCTTTTTGAGAAAGTATCTTTGAGAGTTTTTCTACGCCATGCTTTGTTCTTCCGAACACAAGTACTTTAGTAAATTCTTTTTGAGAAAGTAACTCATGTAGAATCTCTAACTTGTCTTTACCACCAACTCTTACAACATCCTGATCAACATTTTTAGATGTATCTTGTGTCTTAACAGAAATGCGAACAGGTTCATTTAAAAATTCACCGATAAGTCTCTCTATATCAGACGAAAGTGTTGCTGAGAAGAAAAGTGTATGGCGACCCTGTGGCATGCCTGCCATAACAAAGCGCATATCATTCACAAAGCCCATATCGAGCATTCGATCAGCCTCATCAAGAACTACACTCTTAAACTCATTAAGCCTAATGTGTTTCTTTTCTATAAGATCCTTGAGACGTCCTGGAGTTCCAATAATAAAGTGATTTATATTTCTAAGTGCAAAAATCTGTTTACCTATTGGAGCACCTCCAACGCAACATACTGAGAATACCTTTAGACCCTTCGTAAAACCACGGAGCTCATCTTCAATCTGAATAGCAAGCTCTCGAGTAGGAACAATAACAAGTACCTTTTCTTTTCTATCAAGAAGAACCTTGTTAATGAGTGGAATAAGGAAAGCACCAGTTTTTCCTGTACCAGTATTTGCAATACCTACAATGTCTGAACCTTTTAATATATGAGGAATAGACCTGTCTTGAATTGGAGTAGGTTCTGTATAACCCTTTTCAATAATAGCTTGTTTTAATTCTGGTTGAATTAAAAAATCTTGAAAAGTATGTTCTGGAACAAAATGTTCAACCTCTTCTGTGATAACTGCTTTATTAATAAACCTTCCTGGGTTTATATATTGACCCTTACCAAAACCACCTCCTCGTCCACCACGATTTCCACCACCAGAAAAACTCCTCTTAAATGGAGGTTTTTTAGAAAAAGTTTTTGCTTTAAATTTTGCTTTATACATAAATGATATAAAAACAGTGCATAAAAAATGCATGTTTACGGGAACATTCCCTTAAATCCCATTTAAAAATCTACTTTCGAGCCGAGGAAACTAATTTTGGAGAAAAAAATCAAGTTGGAGGTCGAGGAATATCAAGATATTTCAAGACCGAAACGAAGATTTTTAACCCAAAACTAGTTTTCACAGAGCTGGAATGAGATTTTGAAATGGGGTTTTATTAATGTGTAAGAAACCTGGTCTCTATGGAGTTTCAAAATAGTCACTTAAGCCTTCCTGCTGACTTTCTTGTCAGTAAAGACCTGGTCTCTATACTCTAAAAAAATTCTAGAGCAAAACTTGGAGAGATATTTAACTTACCCTATAAGTATATACCTAAAACGTGTTTGTGTCAACCCCGTTAGATAACCTAATTTATAATCAGGTAAAATCCTTACACACCCACCTTCTGTGAGAGCTTTTGTGAAATATGAGAACAATTATCTAACGGGGTCAAATATATGCTACTATACGCCTTTATGGAAAAAGTCTACGAAATAGTTTGGGATGTAGCTGTTATTGGCGGAGGACCCGCCGGAATGATGGCTGCTGGACGCGCTGCAGAGCGTGGACTTAAGGTATTACTTATTGAGAAAAACGATACCTTAGGTAAAAAACTTCTTATCACAGGCGGAGGAAGATGTAACGTCACAAATAATCAACCAGATGTCCGAGAACTCCTTAAACGCTTTAAAGAAAAGGATAAATTTCTCTTTTCTGCATTTTCACAATGGAGCGTGACTGAAACACTCGGTTTTTTTAATAGTCGTCGCATGGACACAAAAGTCGAAGCTGAACGACGAGTATTTCCTAAAAGTGAAAAAGCTCAATCTGTTTGGAATGTACTTGTTGAATATATGAAAGAAGGAGGTGTGAATATTCTTTCAAACTCACCTGTTATAGAACTCAAAGAAGAGGATGGAAAAATTACTTCTATAGTCCTTAAGAATAAAAAAGAAATTAAAGCAAAATCATACATCCTTGCAACTGGTGGAAAATCACGACCAGAGACAGGCTCAACGGGAGACGGCTTTGCTTGGCTCAGTAATCTTAAACATAGAGTTTCGGAACCTGTTCCAGCACTTGTGCCAATAGCAGTTCACGATACGTGGGTCAAACGCCTACAAGGAGTATCTTTATCTCAAGTAAAAATAAATGTTTTACAAAATAATACTAAACAGGTATCCGTAAAAGGTAAAATCTTGTTCACCCATTTTGGTGTCAGTGGCCCGACAATTTTAAATATAAGCAAAGAAGTAAGTGAACTCCTCAAATACGGAGAGGTGTATATTTCCCTCGACATACTTCCCCAATTTGACTACGGACAGCTTAATACAAAACTTCAAGAAATTTTCAAAGAGCACAGTAATAAAAAATTTAAAAATGCCTTGCACAATTTAG
>CAZVFV010000008.1:0-8952 GCA_964626625.1 uncultured Candidatus Saccharibacteria bacterium
ACAACCACCATACCAGAATCGAGAACTGCTAAGTCGCGATGCGTCAAAATATCACACTCCTCACGAATCTGATACGTTTCCGCAAATTTAGATAGTTCTTGAGCTTTAACGGCTTCTAATCTAACTTCTAGATTAGCCTGATACCGAAAGTCTAAAAAACAAGGATTCCAAATGTGAGGGTGCAAATAAAAAAATAAAACAAATTAAACACCACAAAAATCCTTATCTTTTTTGAGACAAAATGGCACACCAGAACACTCAGAGGATACGCCCATACAGCAATAACCACAACCTAACGTGCAGCAAGATCAAAGAGTCCTTCATTAAGAAGACTCTCAAATATAAAAAGTATAGAGAATGCAACTGGGAGCCACGGAACAAGAAGTAAGATAAAAATCTTTTGTAAAATTTTCATAGGATAATAAAGTTTTACCTCGTCCTATCCCCGCAGCAGAGCTGACGGGGTATTAGGCGAGGTAACAGGGAAAACTTTGTTGCAGAAGTACCAGCTCCGCTGATGCTTTCTGTACATGCGGATTCATCCTCGAATCAGAGCTTCGAGGTATTCTCCGCAATCACAATAAAAAAACAGCACCCTTGTGATGCTGTTTTTTTATTGTGATTATAGATTTATCTTCCGTTTCCGTGATGACTTATTTCGTTTCGAGTTTTCTCAATAAATTTAGATGCAGCATCTTGACCACCCAATCCAAACGCAAGACCGAGAGCAAGAGAGAGAGCTACTACAACACCAGTGAAGAGTGTTTGAACAAATGTTGCAGCAATACCAAGATGTGAAAGCGCAACAAGAATCGCGAAGATCCAAATTGACCACTTGGCAATACTTCCGATAAGTCCTGAAGAATGTAGACCTGCAGCTTTTGAAGATGTTGTAACAACCTTCTTAACCACATCACCAAGCACTCCAGCAACAATAAGAACAAGAGCGGCTACAATTACTCGAGGTAAATATAGAAGTACTACATCTCGCAAGAACCCATTGATTTGGTTCAGACCAAGAACATCGAAGGCTGTAACCAAAAAGGCTACAATAATAAACCACTTAACAAGACCTCCTATAAAATGACCTGAATCAAGAGCGATACCACCACGACGAGCCATGTCTTCAATACCAGCCTTTCGAAGCGCTTCGTCAACTTTGAGTGATTTAATTATTTGAGAAACAACTCGACCTAACAACGCACCAACTGCCCAACCAATAAGTACGATAATGATCGCAATAACTAGGTTTGGCACAAAAGCCACAACACCACCCCAAAGATCCTGGAATGAAGATGCGAGCTTATCACTCCAATTTTCTAATATCATATAGCTTAAAATGAACCGCTTGTGAACGGAAATTACTTATAATTACGTTAAAAAACCTCTCTATACATAATAACAGGAATAAGGCTTATTTGTAAGGCATCTGTGGACTACTCAAGACCAATTTTATTGACTAATTTCTCATGAGGATAATCTAAAATATCGCGAACGAGCTTATCAAACATTCCGAGACGGTACTGAAAATCCTGTGTTTCAAATACGGCAAATTTAAGTTCACGTCCAATTTCAGATTCAATATTTTTAATAGCTAATTCAACATTGTTTCGCTTTAAATTATCGCCAACAAGAAGTAAATCAACTCGACTATCCCACTCTTGATTGAACACGCCTGAGACAACAAGTAATTTAATTCTACCTGAAGAGGCGAAGCGTTTTGTAACCTCATCAAAAGAAAGAGGGGTTGTATGAATTAGCATTGTCTGCAAAGATTCGAGATGGCTAAACTTTTGGTTTAAAGACCACCCAACAACTTTCTTTTTCTTCGCAATAACTTTTTTACCTTTCTTCTGTAAAAAATCCTTAAAGAAAAAACGTCTTTTAAGAAGTACTATTTGCTCAAGTAACATAATTTCTTTTTTTACCTGTGCGGGCTTTGAACGAGTTCGTGTTACCAAATCACTGAGATCATATGTTGCATTTGGATTAAAAAGAAATAGACGTAAGATCTTTACCTTCACGACACTGCCAAAAATTTTCTCAAGAGTATGCATATATAGTTATGGCGGATATTCTAGCATGTCCCTACAAAATTTCTACAAAAAAACCGCCTTGAGGCGGTTTTTTTCATCATAACCAGATTCTTTAAGGAGAGTCCTTAAAGACATTAGTATGTGGTGTAATTTTTACGACTACAGGAAAATGTTACTTTAGCGTTACTTTTCCTCCTGCACCCTGATTCTCCTTATAGGAGAATCGAGTACGCCCAGAAAGCTTATTTGAAATAATAAATTATTTCAAAGTAACCTTTCCTCCTGCTGTTTCTATCTGTTTCTTGATATTATCAGCATCTTCCTTCTTCACACCCTCTTTAATAACCTTTGGAGCAGCGTCTACAAGGTCTTTAGCTTCTTTTAGTCCAAGACCGAGAAGCTCTTTAACAACCTTAATAACCGCTATTTTCTGACCACCCGCATCAGTAAGTTCAACATTAAATGATGACTTTTCTTCTTCACCACCCGCAGCTGCAACTGGTCCCGATGAAGCAACGGCAACAGCAGAAACACCAAACTTCTTCTCAAGAAGTTTAACAAGTTCATTTAAATCAAGAACTGTCATCTTCTCAATAGATTCAACAATAGATTTGAATTTAGCAGGAACTTCTACTGTTTCTGAAGTTTTTTCAGCAACAGGAGCTTCTGCTTCTTTTTTTACTTCTTCTGACATAATTTTATAAGTAATTTAATAATTAAACTTTCTTTTAACTCACTGCTTAAGCAGTTGGTTTTTTTCCTGCTATCTGATCAAGAGCGATGACAATTCTTTGGATTGGTGAGTTAATAAGATTAACAAACATTCCACGAAGTGTATCTTCTCCCGGAATAAGAGCTATTTCTAGCATTCCTTCTTGATTTAAGAACTTTCCATCAAATACCCCTCCTGCAATTGATATTTTTTTATCAAACTTCTTTTGAAATTGATACACCTCTCGTGCAGGACTCAAGATATCCTTGCCATATGCAACAGCCATCTCTCCTTCGAGTTCAGGCTCTGTTCCTTCAAATGAACCTGCCTTAAGCGCTCGAGCAATAAGGTTTTTCTTTGCTACATAGTAACCAATACCTTTTGACTTAAGCTCTCGACGCATAGCTGTAGCATCAGCAACACTAAGACCTTTGAAATTAGTAAGAACAATTGAACCTGAATCTTTTACTATTGTTTCAAGGTTTTTAAGAATTTCTACTTTTTTTTGTTTTGTAATAGCCACGATTTTGAAGCTTTCAGCTTAGAGCTGTTAGCTTTATTTGATTATTCGACCAAGGCACTAAAAATCCGCCAAAAAGGCGGAAGGAGAAAGTTATGAAATGCAAAACATCTCATCACTTCTATACCGGTCTTATGTCGCTGTGCGAAATTTCCAAACCCCAATTTCCAATATCAAATTTGATATTTGGCATTTGAGGTTGGTCATTACTGCAACGCAGTTGCCCGTAGTCTCCGAAGCCTTATGGAAAACAGTCTAAATGATTTTTTAATTTTGTCAAATAAAAAACCAGCACCTTGTTTAGTTCAGATTCAAGGAGTGAAATAAGTCACCCCTCATACTTCCACACCAAGAAACTTTTTTATATCTCCGAGAGAAGGAAAGATGAAATAATTAGTTTCGATTAACTAAATAAAATTATCAGATTACGGCTTGTGGGTAGGCAAGATAACCTCTTCATATTTACCATCATTATTTGTATCAATTTCTAACGGTAGCATACTGTAATCTTGATTGATTAAAATCTTACCTTTCCACGGTGAGATCATTCTAATTTCTTCATAAAAATACAAATCTTCATTTCCTTGACGAATCAAAATACCACTCCGCCCAATTGGAACAATCGTCTCAATATATACTTCTGTATAGGGATATAGATCAATACTACCGAGCAAAACGCATGAACTCGAACCAAATTCCACATATTGGCTATTTGGAATATTTTCCTCATAGAACTTCAAGTCAGAATCTGGTGATGCTGACTTAGGTCCAGTGTGTTTCCCGTCACTCGAATAAGCATGAACATTGGCCACCTCAACATCTTCAGCACAAATAATTACACTTTGAGATTCTGCAAGTTTTATTTTTTCTTCAGAAGGTACACTTTCCAAGGTTTCTACCACCATCTTTTTTATTGTATTTTCCTCCACTTCTTTTTTAAATGACTCACCCTGCAAATCTTCATCGTTTTTTTCTAAAACAATACTGGACTCTGTAGATTTGATATTCACAACTGTCGAGTCTGTATTTTTTGTATTATTTTTGTTAAAAAATACATACCATCCTAATGTTAAGGTGATTATAAACAAAAACAAAATAAGTACTCGTGTCATTTTAGTATAAAATTTAACCTATAAATATTTCTTTAGTCTTAAGGATTTGTAAATAATAATAACCAAGCTCACAATTAAAAATCCCACACTAGAAATCCAAGAGACTATTTCTTTATCGAGACAGATACCAAGAGCTGCGCCGCATCTTACTGGAGTTAAGATAATCCAAAGCTCCAGAAGTGGAATTGCGACCAATGCAAACCTTGACCAAGCTTTAAATACTTCTTGTTTTGTGAAAAATAAAACAATAGAAATGAAAAATAAAGATATCGAAACTAGAAAAAGAGGTTGTGCAATTTTTTCACTAAACAACTCAATGCAATCCAATGAACCATCTGTACAAAAACCAAGACTTGTTGGATCACCTAAAAAAATAGACACTATCGACAAAAACAAAGATACAAATAATATTTTTTTCATCTAATTTAAATTATCTAATAGATTTATAAGCATATTTATAAGAGCTTCTTTATCATCACCATTAATCTTTTTATCTTTCTTGTGGTCAATCTGTTTAATGTATTTCTTTATTTTTTCCTCAACCTTATCAAGCTTACCCTTGTTAATTAATTTTATAGCCTTATCTGCCTTTTGTAATAACTGTTTTTCAACACCTTTTTTTAAATCAAAAGTAACTATAATTTTTTTAATCATTTCTAAATACAAAACTGGATCAAAATCATCTTGTGAATTAAGATGAACATCAGTTACAGAGTCACCATCAACATCAAGCTCCAAAACTGTTTCAGTTTGATTTTGATTAAAAATCATTTTTCCTGACATAAGTGGAGTAACCAATAAATCTTTGAAAATCTCAGTCTTGATTACACTATCTCCTTGAACTTTCTCAATCTCTACCGTAAACGTTCCATAACCAACTCCTTTTAATGTAACGTTAGTTTCTCTACTGTCATTTTCGAAACCAACATACTTCCCTTCTCCAAATTCCATGTAGTAACTATTTGGAATTTGTTCTTCTATACCTATCAAATCACTATCTACTAACTCTATTAGCCCAGTGTGACTACCTAAAGAATCATAGAGATCTAAAGCGACTGGCGAGTGAACAGAGAGACGGATCTGATCTTCAACATCATCAAGAGGTGGTTTGTTTGTAGAAACATAGTTTATGACCCCGTCCTCTTTTTTTATTAAGCTCCCTACTAATCTAAGCACAGGTTGTGTTTCCAATATGTCTGCATGTTTTCTATTTGTATTAAAATCAAAAAATTTATTATGTTTAAATAAATTTATATAAAAATTAACATTACCTATCGATGAACTAATAGCGCTTGGTATAACTACCGTTTCATCTCCCTCCCTAGTAAACACCGGTCTCCTATCAAGAATATACCCTCGAGATATACAAAATTCTCCGATAAACTTTGTACAGGATTCTTTCGCTCTGTACTCAATACCTTTTATAGTGTCGAGCCCCCACCCAGCAATTTGCACAACCTCAATACCAGAAGGAGGATCCCAGTTATATAATTCAGCATGAATACTTTCTCCATAGCCTAAAAAGGATTGCTTCAAAACATTTGGAGTATCCAAATCAAACTTAGATGGATCAGACCTGTCACCCAAACCAGCTTTAAGAAAATTGTTTAATGTAGAAAAACTTGAAATCGAACTTCCGTAACCAACAAGTTCTATATTAACATTTGAAACAGAAGGATCAAAAATAATCACTGGATCAGAAACTATTTCAAAATATTTTTGAGATGGTAAAAATGCATATGCTCCGAACATATTTTCCCCAAGCTGTCTTGCTGTTTTTTTATTAAGAGGACGTCCAAAATAACCCATGTCTTGCTCATCACCATGAAGTAGTCCTGCGAGCGCTTTCGGTGTGCCAAGCTGTGGCACAGCAACCAAGATCAACTTATCAACAATATTCGCCCTTCCTCTTCTCTCTAATTCTCTTATGATATCTTTACTAACCAAACCCCCATTACTATGTCCTATTAATGTAACCTTACCTGTGTCAGATGATTCAGCTAAAGCAATAACCTCATCAACAATATTATACGTCTGGTCATTTGCCAATTTAACTGAATTTTGGACGATATCAGAAATCTTCAAACGCCAATCATATGGCATAGTTTTCCATCCTTGAATCGTATCGTCAGAAACAAGACCGTTCATGAATGAAATAAAACTCTTGTATATATTAAATCCAAAACCTTCATCAATAACATCTCTTGTATAAATAGAAGAATTCACAGGGACACCATCTTCGTCCAAGAACAGTTTTTCTGCATCAGCATTGCGGTTTGGTTCCCATAATTTATTTTCAAATAAAATACCTTGAGTATAAAGTCTACTCGCCTGAAACCCAGGGATAAAAGCTACGTTCGAACAACACAATTTTACTTCTGGCTCTACAAAAGGATCTGTTTAAAGAGAGTTTGAAAAAATAACCCTGTCTGAAACCTCGCCCCCATTTCCTTGAGGATTCGATAAATGATTTGGACCAGAAGAATCTCCCCACCAATTATTTTCAGCAAAAATTGTGTCGCTAGAATCATTAAGGATTGCGTATTCAGTATTTCCAAATAAAGAACTATTTTGGATTGTCTTTACTAGTCCAGCATAAACATTTGGAATAAATATATTACGAATTTTTATCAGTATAGGAACATATGGTTCTTCTACAAAAATTCCAATACTATTATTTTTTATTATAGAGTTTTGAATTAAAAATCCTCCATCAACAACTCGTATTCCATTACCAGAAAAACCACTTATGGTTGAAGATGCAACAGAAAGAGTTTTTGAAAAATTACCAAATAAAACTCCGTGAGACTCACCTGTATCTAAAGTAACCTGTTCAAGTGCCAAACCTCCGTACACAGAAATAGCTGGATTCGTAAATGTATAAGAAATATTTGTATTAGAGATAGGAGTAAATTTACCGATCGTTAGACCCTCACTAAAACTTATATCAGCATGATGAATCTCAGAATATAATCCATTCACAACAACATTCCAATCATACTCACTTGAAGCATTAGTTAATAAACCATCACTATTTGAGTCACCGCCAACAGAATCATTAGAAAAAGAAGTAAGGTACACTTTTTCATTTTCTATTCCCAGAACCTTTAAAGACCCGTCAACAAAAAAAGAGCTTCCGCTCTTAAATTTAACTATTACTCCCGGATTAAGTGTGAGCACCTTTCCATAAAACACAGAGACCTCACCTTCGACAACATAAGGATTGCCCACTTTATTCCAAACTGTATCTACCTCTATATCAGAAGAAACTACAGTATATCCAAATACAACACTTGGAATACAAAACAAACCAAGAACAATAAGAGAATTTTTTAAGCTATATTTCATATTTCTTTTATGAATAGAAGCTAATAAACTTTCCCGTTATTGTAAACCCATAAAAACACATTTTCACCCCACCATTGTGGATAACTTAATCTTTAAGGAGAGTCCTTAAAGACTTTTTGATGTGGTATAATTTTTATATGTCTCGCAAAAACACTCTCTCTGTTGATGAGTTTTATCATATCTTTAATCGTGGAACAGACAAAAGAACTATTTTTATTAATGAAAGCGACTATGTACGATTCATTGTCTTAATGTATATAGCCAATAATCCTGAACCTGTTTTTTTGCAAAAATTTAATGAAAAAAATAAAAATATTAAAGATGTTCTTTCTATACATAAAAAAGAAACCCTTGTTGATATCGGAGCCTACTGCCTTATGCCAAACCACTTTCACATACTAGTAAGAGAAAAAGTAGAGAATGGTACCAGTTTATTCATGAAAAAATTGTGTACCGGCTACTCAATGTATTTTAATAAAAAACACCAAAGAACTGGAACTCTTTTCCAAGGACCCTTTAAGTCTGAACATGTTACAGATGATATTCATCTTAAGTATCTTTTTGCTTATATACACCTAAATCCAATAAAAATAATTGATACAACATGGAAAGAAGTTGGTTTAAAAAATTTAAACGAGACACGGATTTTTTTAAAAAAATATCAATATTCAAGCTACTTAGATTACCTAGAACAAGAAAGGGTTGAGAAGAAAATTCTAAATAGAGAGGTATTTCCGGAATACTTCTCTAACAACAAAAGCTTTGAGTATTTTCTAGAAGAATGGCTTATGTTTAAGGAGAAGGAGGATCTTTAAGGACTCTCCTTAAATGAATTTGAGTGTGGTGTAATTTTATTATTTAATTATCTTATTATCTTATTATCTTATTATCTTATTATCTTCACAAGAGTTTTATTGTAGATGGTAACTATTGGGATGTTTTTACAGAAGCTTGCTGGGTTGTTTCTTGATTTTTAATTGTAAAAGAAATAATCAGAAAACTAACCATAAGAATAGTAATAAAACCAAAAAAGAATTTGAAAAAAGTTTTATCGAGATATTTAAACATTCTATAAGTATATAACGAAAAAGACTGTGCACAGCCCTTTTCGTGCACCAGTATATTCCTGAGCGAAGATTAGCCTCACTCAAGCGATGTCCCTCTCATAGTACTTCGTGACAGAAAACAATTCATCTCCAGACACTCCATGGTAAATGACGGTAG
>CAZVFV010000008.1:9052-23709 GCA_964626625.1 uncultured Candidatus Saccharibacteria bacterium
GGTATAAAAGCACTGATCGAGCTAGTTTCGCTCAGGGATAGTCTGACTGTCGTCTGTTAGTAAAGTGTGTGGTAAAGGTCGGACCTTGGTATGGAGCACGAGAAGTACTGTGTAGAACCTTCTTCAGGGCACTGCCAGACCATTCCACCTCATAAATGATACTTCGTGACAGAAAACAATTCATCTCCAGACACTCCATGGTAAATGACGGTAGTTAGACTGCCGTCATTGGAGGGTTCTGGGTATAAAAGCACTGATCGAGCTAGTTTCGCTCAGGGATAGTCTGACTGTCGTCTACATAAACTCCTTCATGGACTCAAAAACAAAGAGTTGCGGGTAGGGTTTCCTTGGGTATCAAATAAAAAAACGCCCGACCTAATTCCATCCGGATTGGCCAAGGGCGATTTTTTTGTTATTTCTCTAAACGTGCACTCATCTTTAAGAGATTTTCATCTTTTGGAATCTCTACCAAACCTTTATTTATAATACTCAAGGCTTTTTGTTTGTCTTGCATAACATCAATATAGAACTGAGCAGTTAACACATAATACTGAGCTTCTTTAGGTGCAACAGCAATAGAAAGTAAAAATCTCTCCTCTGCCTTAACGGAATCTTTTAAGTTATAGCCATACAAAAACCCAAGATTTGAATAGATCTCTGGAGCATTTGAAGTAAACGCAAGTGCATACTCCCACATCTCTCGGGCACCTTCATAGTCATTTATAGCATTGAGGTATGAACCATATTCTATCCATTTATCAATACGTTTTGGATCTTGTTTTATTTCAGCAATAATATTTTTAATATTCGATTCAACAACCTTTCTTGTCTCTATAGGAAAAGAATTTGGAATAACAATCTTTCTATCTAATGAAGGTTGTTTTACATCTTCAATAGGAACTTCTTCAACGGTAATTCCCTCACCTTCAAAATCTATTCCGAGGTTATTTTTTATGGTACTTGTTGCAACTTCAGTACTATCACTAACTGCTGTTTTACTCAGATCATTATATATGTACCAAGCAACTCCTATAGCAACTACCAAAATCAATATAGGTATAATTTTATTTTTCATAGAAGGTCTATTGTACAAAATTTTAGACAAAACAAAAACCACCCCTTTCGGGGTGGTTTTTGCAACTTTTCTTAGAGTGTCAACCGATTTGGTTGAGACTTCACCTAAGAGTTAGTTTGAACGAGTCTGGATAAGACCACTTGAAGGCAAGCCTTGTATAGTGAATCCGTTTGTCCAGTCTACATGACTTACAAGAGATGTAGTTGTTGCATTTGGTGACCAAATAAAGTCATCGTTTGCATCTGCATCAATCGTAGCTTCGTTACCCATAAACGCTGCAAGTGATGGAAACGCTGAGTCTCCGTCAAGTGTAGTTGTAATTGAGTAAGTTGTAGCAGATCCTGTAACAGTACCTCGAACTTCGAAGTATCGTGTACCACTAGCAGGAACTTGAATCGTTGTTGTAGCACCCGCTGATGTTTGAGCGTAGAACTCAAGAGTTGGGTTGCTTGTACAACCAGATGTACATCTGTTTGCAGCCATCAACTGACCTGAGTTTGTAACACCTGACACCGGCTGTGAGTATGAACTATCAGTAAATCCGAAGATGTTTACGTTAGTTACACTCGCTGATGTTGTTGAGATTGTTGTTGAGAATTTCAAGAGACCAACTGGGCCTGCTGAATTTGCAGTAACTTTAAATCTCATCAAGCGACCGTCTGCAATACCACTAGCAGGAAGTGTGTCGAGAGCCAAAATCGGATATGACTTGAATACTCGAATTCCTGAAGCTGACGTTGAGCCAGAAGCGTCTATCTTTGTACCTGATGATAGACCACTTCCTTGTGTATTGCTGTTGCCGTCTACATTGACTGCAATCAAGTGACCTTGTGTACCTGATTGATTTGTACCAATGTTTGCAAGGTCAACCTTAATTGTAAGATCTTTGTCCTGATCTTTAGGAAGTTCAACAAAATTTATTGGTTTGTCATCTGCGTCGAACGAAGACAACGTAGATGTTGCGTTTGTAGATGAACCTGTAAATACAGCCTCACCAACCATTGTTGCACCATCGTAGATAGACACCTTAACAAGATCAGCAGCAGAACTTGATGCTGAGTTTGTAAGTGTTAGTCCAATTCTTTCAAGATTTACAGCTTCGTTTGTTGAACGGAATGTAACAACATTAGCTGTAACACCTGTTGAACCAGCAGCTGAAATTGAAAGTGATGGTGTAGAAGGTGAGTTTGTAATTGTAAGTGAACCAGCTGAAGCGATAGTCATTGTAGGACCAACGTTCGCTGTTACTGTTTCTGTCACATCATTTGATGAAGTTATTCCAGTCACTGTGATTGACGGTGAAGCTGAAAGACCCCATTTAAATGTTGATGAAGAAGTTGCTGATCCAGATAGATTACATTTTACAGCAAGAGTCTTAACTGTTCCTTTAGGGATAGTTAATGATTGATCAAGTGTAAATGTAACATCAGATGCAGCGTAACCTTGTACATTTGTAGGATTAACAACATTTGAACCAGTGTTTAGACCAGTTGTTCCATCAAAGAGCTGACAAGCTGTAAGATTTGTTGAATCTCCAGTTGCTGTGATCTTTAGAGGGATTGTTGAGAATCGTACATCTTCACCAGATTGTGAAGCATCTAACTGAATGTTAGAGAATGTGAATCCGTTAAGTCCAGACACAATTGTCTGAGCAGAAGGTTGTGATGAAACACTAAGAGCCAAAGCAGCTGCCTTAACTGTCATTGTATTCATAGACAACGCACCTTGAGTCAGAGTAAGTGTGTTTCCAGAAACCTCACCTCGGACAGTTGTCCATCCAGATGAAGGTGTTGTTGAAAGCACAATTGTTCCACCGTTTGTGAATGTTGAAGGTAATTGACCTTTAACTGAGTACGTACTCTTTCCAAGTGGGAAAGTGATTGTGTCAGTAAAGGTTAATGTTGCTCCTATGCCAGATGCATCAACTGGACCTGCAACAGTAGCGCCATTTTGATCAACGATTGAAACGTTAGTCAAAAGACCTGCTCCTGTTCCTGATGTAGCCACAGTTATAGCAATTGTTTGAACTGAGATTGCTTCACCTTTCACATCGATTTCAAATCCACCTAATGGTTGATTTGGAACGTTTACTGCAACGTTTTGTGCAGCAACGGTGTTTGATTTAGTAATTGTCGTTACTGAACCAGCTGAGATAGTTACTACAGAACCATCGAAGAATGGTGTTCCTGTTGTGAACTGTGATGAACTATCACTTGCTGTAGCAGTTGAAGAAGCTGAAGGAGTGATTCCGTAACCAAACAGCTCGCCTGAAACATAGATGTCTGAAGACTTGTCTATATCAAAGACAACTGTTCGGCCAGAAGCATTTCCACCAACAATATCTCCTTGAACATGAATGTCCTTAGAGAAACCTTTATCAATCAAGATTCCTGAACCAAATGAAGCTGTGTAGTACTTACCGTCTTTTGAAACAACCATATCGTATGATGTTCCGTCTACTACAGTCTTTAGGTTTGCAAGGTCATTTGATGACACTGAACCAGTTTGGTTCCATCGTACTGAGTGAAGTCGAACTTGTTCTGCTGATCCTGATGTTACGCGGATACCAGCAAATTTGTAACCAGTTGTTCCAATTTCTTTTGTTGAAGAAGTGTTTGGATCAAATGATGATACAGCAAGTGTCGCTGAACCAAGTGATAATGAAGCGTTGATTGTGTGAAAAGCTCCTGTGATTGGAAGTGATCCAACAACTGTAGCTCCTGTATTGATACCAACAACTGTAAGTGAAGCAACTTGACCTGCAAAGTTTGTCAAAGATGCATTCATGTTACCAGCGATTGTATATGTTCGAGATGTTCCAGCTGGAACTACGAAAGCCTCGCCAACAACAACCTGATGGTTGGAGTTAAGAGTCTTCGCAACTCCGATCTGAAGACCGTTTTGGTCTAAGAGAACAACTCCTGAGAAAGCAGAATCTTGTGCAAGACCTGTTCGCTCAACAGTAATACTGTTCACTGTTACGTCACTTCCTCCCGCTGTAAGTGTTACGCGAGTGAAAGGGATACGAGCTGCACTTTGTGGTGCAAGACTAGCTGATGGTTGTGAAGCTGCTGAAACTGTAAGAGTTCCTGCAACGCCTGGAACTGTCGGTCCTGGTCCTATTGGTCCTACTGGGCCAGTACTCATTGAATTGAGCTTAGCTCGTGTGATAGGACCTACATAACCAACTGCTGGTGTAATTCCATATTTTTGTTGGAATTTGATAACACCTGCTCGTGTGATACCGCCAAAGAAACTTGTTTCGTTCCCTGGTGAACCGGCACCTACTGTTGCTAATTGTGCTCCGTCAATGCCGTTAAGAACCTTTTGTAGATTCATAACATCTTGTCCAGTACTGTTCATTGTCAGGTCTGTATTAAATACATACCCTGTTGAAACAGAACCAGGTGTTCCTCCTTGTAATGATGATAGTTGTGCTTGCAATGTTGTGATCATCGAAAGCAAACTATTGATCTGCGCTGTAAGGTCTGAAACAGACTGAGCTTGTACAGGGGCAACTGCGCCACCTAACACGAGACTCAAAGCCATCGCAAATCCTACAAAACCTGAAACCGCTTTTGCAGTCTTAGATTTGTTTGAATAAATACTCATAATTTTTTAATAAGCTATCAAATGTATGGTGTCGCAATTATTTTTAAAATTGTTGAGCGACACATATTTGACGCGCACAGGCAATCATTCGACTATAAATGACTGCCTTGTGACTCCCGTATCTGTAATAGAATATTTTCACACTATTATTTTGACCTAATGTGAAAATGTTCTGTATCGATTTTTTCCTACTCTCCCCGCTTTATTTATTCACCATTAATTTGGTAAACAAACACGTGCTGGAGCGCGCTATGTTGGATATACCAGCACACCGCGCTCAAGCACGCCAATCGACACGAAGCGAAGAAATTAGTGACATGCATTAAGGTCTTTCTAGAATTCAACCGTAAAAAAGTAGAAGGAATTTCTGTAAAGAATATTTTGTATTAAATTTTCAAAGACCTCTCCATATTCAGACGTACCACCGAGCTTATTCTTTCACATTCAAAACAGATTTTATGCAAACAACGCGACCACCCAAATTAGGTGACCAGCGTTACTTACATAAGATTCATTATAAATGTTCGGAAAAGACACTTCAAAACGTAGTGTGTGGATAACCCCTTGCGTGTCGCAATTTTTGGCTCATTTACGAGACAAAAACACAACAGGAGCTATGAAGAATATATTATAAAATTTAGACCTAAAAGTCAATTTATATATAGAGGGTAACATTTCACTAAAAACACCGCCGAGAATCTCATAGATGGACTATCTCAAGATTCAATCATTTTGTCCTTTAAGGATCCTGCTACGCGAGTATGTACTTACTCCAACGCCTTTCTCCCTCCTTCTTTAAAATACCCAAATCAACAAGAGCAAGGAGTTCTCTTTGGAGAGTCTTTTCACTGCAATCCTTTATAGAAAAGGCTATATCCTTAACACTTAGTAATCCCTTACTTTTATTAAAGACATCCAGTATTAAACCGCGCCTATCCTGTCTTTTAAACTGCACTTCCTCAGTATCAGGAGAGCTGTCTTTTGTTTTATTCTTAAAGGACATTTTACTAGAGTGTCCTTTATTAAAAACTCCAGTTTTTTGAATAATAAGTTTTTGATCTTTTAGTTGCTGTACCTGAGTACCTGATTCAACATTAAAAACCTCGCGAGAAACCGACAGACCAAAAGACTGCTCTTTATTTGCAACATCAAGTAAAGAAGTAAGCTCAGGAACAATCACACTGTAGTTCATTTCAGATAGAAAACCCGCAAGACGCGCAACACCGAGCATTGAGATAAGATTTAAAATAAGCACCTTTAATTTTTGACGAGCCTCAAAAGTCCAGCTCGAATTATTTGAAGTAGTTTCACTAACTAAGGACAAGAGACTCAAACCCTGTCTTTTAATCTCTCCAAAAAGAGGATCTGACTCTGGTAGAAATTTTGTAAATAAATAAAGGACCCCAACAACCTTTTCTGTCTTTTTGAATAAAAAGACAGAATTCATATTGTCCCCAATAAAAGCCTCAATTTCAGGCTTTTTGCTTATATCACGAATGTCTTTTTTGATATCCATTTTGAGTTATTACTATCAAAGACATTACATGCCTACTATTGTCTTTTATAGTTTTATGTGTCCATTATATATCGGACAGCGGAAAATATCAATATGTCCTATTGGTGCACTTTTTCTAATGCCATATCTAATATAGACAAGGACAATCCTCAGGTAACCTACATTTACTTAAAACTCCTTCGTTTTCTCACAAAAACCCAATGTGAGCATGATATGATATACCTATAAATTTTATTTTTAATATGGGAAGAAAAAAGAAAGAAAAACAAAGCTCATTTAGAAATTTTCGTACAGAAACCCTTCAGTCTATTATTGCTATATTCTGTTTTGTCTGTGCCATCTTTCTTGTGCTCGCTGCTTTTAGCAAAGCTGGAATTGCAGGAGAAAAAACTTATGGAGGTCTTTCTTATATCTTTGGAATAGGTTTCTTTCTTTTACCTCTCGTACTCATAGCTCTTGGTACCTCTTTTCTTATTTCTCTTAAAAAACATATTGCAAAAATACAAGCAATTAGTGGTCTTGTTTTATTCATATCTGGACTAGGGATCATAAGTATTTCTCTTTCTAAAGGGGGTAAAATTGGAGACTTGATTGCCTCACCTTTCCTAAGACTTTTTGACGTCTATACCAGCATTATGATTTTAGGTGCTTTTGTTATAATCGCCCTCCTGCTTATGTTTGATGTGAGTCTCAACCCTCAAAAACTCATGTTCTGGAAAAAAGAAATAACTGACGAAGATCTTGAAGAAGAGGATGGGACTGATGAAGAGAATATAAAAGAAAAAACTCAAGAAAAAATAATTCCAGCAAGTGTTGTTTCTGCTCAACCTAAAATAAAAAAACCTATTGAAGAACCCGTGGGTGACTTCACAGTAAAGAACAATAGCTTTGGAATGTTCAAAGAATACATAGCTCCTCCCCTCTCACTCCTTGAAAGAGACAAAGGCAAACCTATTGTCGGTGACATCAAAGCAAATGCGAACATTATCCAGAGAACTCTTCAGAACTTCGGCATAACAGTAGAAATGGATGAAGTTTCAATTGGACCTTCAGTGACAAGGTACGCCCTTAAACCTGCTGAAGGTGTGAAGCTTTCTCGAATTGTCGGTCTTCAAAACGACCTTTCACTTGCCCTCGCTGCTCACCCACTTCGTATCGAAGCACCAATTCCAGGAAAATCTCTTGTTGGTATAGAAATGCCAAACAGTACTAAAACAACTGTTGGATTGGGCACGCTTCTCTCTGGTAGTGAATTTCAAAAATCTGACAAACCTCTTTTGGTTGCTTTGGGTAAAGGCATTTCTGGAGAATCAAACATAGTAAATATTGTAAAAATGCCACACCTTCTTATTGCTGGAGCAACAGGATCAGGCAAATCAGTGACAATTCATGCACTTATCACATCACTCCTCTATAGAAACTCCCCTGAACAACTCAAATTCATCATGATTGATCCTAAGCGCGTTGAATTAACCCTCTACAATAAAATCCCACACCTTCTTACTCCAGTTATTACTGATGCAAAAAAAGCCATCCTTGCTTTGAAGTGGGCGGCAAAAGAAATGGATAGACGCTACGATACGTTAGAGGGTGAATCAGTACGTGATATTCAGTCATACCATGAAAATATAGTTGGACCAGCTCTCGCTAAAATTAAAAATAAAGAAAACCCAGAGGAAGAAGTTCCTGAGCCAATGCCTTATATTGTGGTCATTATCGACGAACTTGCTGATATTATGCAGACGTATCCTCGAGAACTTGAAGCTTCTATTGTTCGCTTAGCTCAAATGAGTCGGGCTGTTGGAATACACCTTATGCTTTCAACTCAACGTCCTTCTGTAAATGTTATTACCGGACTTATTAAAGCAAACATCCCTTCTCGTATTGCACTTCAGGTTGCTTCCCAAATTGATTCGCGAACAATTCTTGATATGGCGGGTGCAGAAAAACTTCTCGGTGCCGGAGACATGCTCTACATGTCAGGAGAAATGTCTCAACCAAAACGTATCCAATCTGCTTTTATTTCTGAAAATGAAGTTAAGAAGGTAGTTAAATTCCTTGCCGAGGCCTACCAAGACGAAATTCCAAACGATATCGATCTCGCCGGAGCAACAGCTAAAAATAATATGTTCGAGGCGACAATCGACTCAATGGCGGATGAAGATGACCTTTATGAGGATGCTAAAAATATAGTTATGGAAGCAGGTAAAGCATCGACGTCCTATATACAAAGAAAACTACGTATTGGATATGCTCGAGCAGCACGTCTTATGGATATTCTTGAAGAAAGAGGTGTTATAGGACCAGCTGATGGCGCACGTGCTCGAGAAGTTCTTGTTAAGAATGATACTGCAGATGTAGATAGCGAGACAGATGAAGATATGAACACATCAGAATATGAAGACACTAAAATTGTCTGATATAATAAAAAGACATGAGACACGATATTAAAAGGACACTCAAGATAACCACCCTCATTCTCACAATAACTTGTATTGGCCTTTATGGTTTCTATCAGTCACGCTTTCTACTTCAAGGACCTCTTGTGTCAATCTGGAACCCAGAAGATGGCTCTTCAGTCTCAAGCTCAATTCTCGACATACAAGGCGAAGCAAAAAATATTTCTTACATCACTCTTGATGGTCGTCAGATTTTTGTAAACGAACAAGGAATATTTAAAGAAAAAATATTATTAGCACAAGGAATTAATGCCATAACAGTCGAGGCTCAAGATAAATTTGGCAGAAAAACTCAAAATACAATAAACTTATTCCTGAAGGGATCAGACAAAGACGCTCAGACACTTACTAAAAAATAAGAAACATATATGGTAAAAAAAACAGCAAAGACAGAGGATGGTGAAAAAGAAAATAAGCCCGCAGAAAGTCGCATTGAAGAAACGCTGAGAGAAATAAAAACAAAGTTTGGTGACGATGCCATTATGAAGCTTGGTGAGAAACCAAGGGTTGATGTTAATGCCATCTCTACAGGTTCTATCGGACTTGATATCGCTCTCGGTGTTGGTGGAATGCCACGAGGACGCATCATAGAGATATTTGGTCCAGAATCATCTGGTAAAACTACCCTCGCCCTTCACATAGTTGCAGAGGCTCAAAAATTAAATGGCATTTGTGCATATATCGATGCTGAACATGCTATGGATCCGGAGTATGCAAGAAAAATTGGTGTCAAAATAGATGAACTTCTTATTTCACAACCAGAGTCTGGTGAACAAGGACTTGAGATTGTTGAGAGCCTTGTTCGTTCAGGAAAGCTCGATGTTATCGTTATCGACTCTGTTGCAGCTCTTACTCCACGAGATGAAATTGAGGGTGACATGGGAGCACACCACGTTGGTAAGCAAGCTCGCCTTATGTCACAAGCACTCCGCAAGCTCACTGCTATTGTTGCAAAATCAAAAACAATTGTTATTTTCATAAACCAAATTCGTATGCAAATCGGTGTTATGTTTGGTAATCCAGAAACAACTCCAGGTGGAAAAGCCCTTAAGTTCTATACTTCAGTCCGTCTTGATATTCGTCGTATTGCTCAGATAAAAAAGGGTGATGAGGTAATGGGAGGACGTGTACGAGTGAAGGTTGTAAAAAATAAAGTTGCCGCCCCATTCAAACAAACAGAGTTTGATCTTATGTATAACGAAGGAATTTCTCGTGAAGGAGAGATAATGGCTCTTGGTGAAAAATTTGAAGTGCTTCAGAAATCAGGTTCTTCATATGCGTATGGCGAAATAAAACTTGGTCGAGGCTACGACGCTAGTCGCCAATTCCTGAAAGAGAACCCTAAAATAACTGACCAGATTCTCAAAGAAGTTAAGGTGAAATTAAAGGAACAGTAAACGAGCTTCGAGCTGTTAGCTGGAAGCTTTTAGGTTAAGTAAGTTGATGAAATCAGCTTGTAGACTTTCCCCTTTTTTTTGATTAGAATGACCCTCACATCCCGATTAGAAATAACGCCCATATATGGACTATTTCTAACGGGACAGTAATTTTCTAAATTCATTTTATTCATTAAGAAAATTATCGTGCTCGAATACAGTGAAATCACAGAACGAAAATATGTTGTTTTAGATGGACAGCCATACGAAATTTTGAGCTCTCACGTTGCAAGAACTCAGCAAAGAAAACCAACAAACCAAGTAAAGGCTAAGAACTTAATCACAGGGAAACTTGCAGATTTTACCTTTCGCTCATCTGACAAAGCAAAAGAGGCTGATATTACTAAAAGAAATATCAGATATCTCTACTCAAACCGTGGAGAAATATGGTTTTGTGAAGAGAGTGATCCGAGTAAGAGGTTCCAACTTAGTGAAGCTGTCCTAGGCTCTGCTATGCGTTTCCTTAAGGTAAATTCACTCGTTGAGGCCCTTGTATTCGATGATCAAGTCATCGGGGTCAAACTTCCTATCAAGGTTGACCTGAAGGTAACTGAAGCCCCTCCAGCAGTTAGAGGTAACACTGCTCAAGGTGGAAACAAGGTTATTACCCTTGAAACAGGTACAACTGTAAACGCTCCACTTTTTGTTAAAGAAGGAGATATTGTACGAGTTAATACTGAAACTGGAGAATATACTGATAGGGTTTCTTAAAAAGCTTTTAGGTGTTGGCTACTAGCTTTTAGAAAAATAAATATGTTCTAGCAAAGTTTTTAAAATCCCTCCATAAAACACGATAAAACCGGCCGGCGCCGGTTTTTTTCTGCTCAAACTTTCTCGCCCAGTATTTAATTTTTTACAAAAAATTAAATACTGGGCACCAGCCCGAAAGTTCTCCGCAAGGTTTTAATAGCGGGATTTTTGAGATATGAAAAAAGTCATTTTGGTGTTCAAAATGACCTTTGATACAAAACAAAGATAACTCTGAAGCTGAACCTTCTTCAGACCTCTTTCTTCTAGCCTTTCAACTGCCAACCTCTTTATCTGCAGTGACTCTTTATCATTTTTACATATCCACAAACACAAAGCGTCACATAAAAATTCCCTGCTGATCTCCTCCATCATTCTATCAACTAGAGAGTGAAGATAGGGCTGTTTACTAAACATAGTAATCTCCTAAAAAGGTAGTTGATCTAAATTCAGACTACCTTTTTTGTTAGAGCGTTGTAAACATTCTTATACCTTTAAAGCTAGCCACAAAAAAAACACCCTTTCGGGTGTTTTTTTGTTTATCTAGAAACGTCCCAAAGTCAAAAATTAACGGGACACGAATGGTAGAAGTCCCATAAAGCGAGAACGCTTTATAGCCTCAGCAAGCTTTCGTTGGTTCTTAGAACATACGCCTGTTCGCTTTCGAGACATAATACGAGCATGAGGATTCAAAAACTTCTTCAGGATTTCTGTGTCTTTGTAGTCTATATGCTTGATCCCATTCTGGGTGAAGTAACATTGTTTCTTAATCATTTTTTTGGTTCTCTATGTATATCAAATCACTTTCTTTTTTGCAATACCATTAGTTTTCTAGGTTTTATCTTCGATGGAGTTCGAGGCGCGGGTGAAATTTTTGACTAAGCTGTAGTAAATCTACTGCGCAGAAAAAAATTTCGTCTAGCAACAAAGAAATCCGCGAAGAGAAGACTTAGAAAGGTATATCGTCGGGATTGATTTCTTCTTCTGGGTAGTCTACCGGAGCATCCTGAGGCTCTGGAGCAACGCTTCCCTTTTTGTCAGCAGGAGCTGAACTCGGTACTCCTCCTTCCTTTCGAGGACCAAACTGAATCCTGTCAGCAACAATCTCTGTACGGTAGTTTTTCTTACCATCCGCACCATCCCAACTCCTTGTTTGCATTCTGCCCTCTACAAGGACCGAACTTCCCTTCTTTAAATACTGGGAAACTATCTCTGCTTGTTTACCAAAAACAACAATATTATGGTAGTCAGCACTTTCTTGCTTAACACCATTTTTATCCTTCCAAACCCTGTTTGTAGCGAGAGAAAAGCTTGAAACCTTAATTCCTGAAGGTAAAGCCTTTGTCTCTGGGTCTCGAGTAAGATTTCCTATAACAATAGCTTTATTTAAATACATCTTTTTATTCTATCACAAGCTTATCAATACTTTCATCAATAGTTTCTGTTGACTCTTCAACTACATCTTCAGAATCTGTAGTTGTTTCAGTTTTTTTATCTGATTCTGGCTTCTTACTTGCAAGCTTTGGTTGAATCATTGTGTTTTCACGAACTGTTTTCATGATAATAAAACGGAGAACATTTTCATATGCTTCAACCTCCTTTTTGATTTCTACTATAGCGTCAACCGTTGCATCAAACTTAATCCAACCAAAATAAGCCTCAACGAACTTTTCTTTTTTAGTACCAAAAACCTTAAACATTGGGTATGCAAGAGGAAGAAGTGCTGGCATTTCTTCTGAAATAAAAATAGCTCCATGCTTTTCAAGCATAGATTTCACATTACCAAATTCACGAGGAATCTCTTCAGCGAGCACCGAAGAAACAATATGAAAACCTAGTTCATATACGCGAGAAGCGCCCTCTTCAGAGCCTTCTTCAATAGAATCTTCTACATCATCTTGTTCTACTTTTTTATCCATATTGGCTTTAAACACTACCATAGAGCCTTTATCCATGCAACTAGAGAGCTTTTAGTTACAACTTAAAGAAGTTTTGAGTGTTTTTAATCAACTGTAAAGCGGTCTCTTCAAGTGAAAGACCTTTGATTTCAGCTATTTTTTTTACAACCTCAATTACATACAAAGGTTCGTTACGCTTCCCTCTAAAAGGTACAGGTGTTACATATGGACAATCTGTCTCTGACATTATTCGATCAAGTGGAATACACTTTACTAATTCTTCGTATTGCTTAGCAAAAGTAATAACACCTGTAAAAGAAAAATTACCTCCTATGTCTAATATTATTTGAGCCTCCTCTATAGATCCGGCAAAAAAGTGAAAGTTAAATGGAACCCTTGCATGCTCTTTCAAAATCTTACATGCATCCTTATAGGCAGATCTTTCTTTCGAAGACCTCACATGAAGCATTAGAGGCTTACCAAGTTCGTTTGCAAGCTTAATATGCTCCAAAAAAATAGCTGTTTGTTTTTCTAAACTCTCATCTTCGAGGTGAAAGTAGTCCAGTCCACACTCACCTATTGCTACAACCTTAGGGTGTTTTGCGAGTTCTTTATAGTATTCAAAATCAAACTCTTCTCCACGAGAAGTAAATGCCTTACCACCTTCCCCGAGCTCCGCCTCATCATGGTATGACTTACCAGTATGAACTGGGTGCAATCCAACAATTGCATACATGTTCTCGTATTTTTCAGCAATTTCAACAGCTTTCTTAGAAGTATCTTGTTGTGTTCCAACATTAATAACAGCAACACTATTTTCTTGTGTTCTTTGTATTACCTCTTCTCTATCAGCATCATAAGCTGAAAAGTTGAGATGCGCGTGAATATCAAAAAATTTATTCATACATTTTTAATCCTGCCTCGCCGGTAGGCGGGTTCAAATAACCAATTTCCCCGCCTGCAATCGCCCACAGCTCAAGCCAGTGGCGGGCAGGAAATGTCAAAACAAGAACTGCTTTTGGAATCTGATACTTATTATTGGTCATTACGTTTACGTTAGTATACACTACCAAATAATATATGATTTCGAACATAGAGTGCCTCGTTACAGCATGTAAAGAATTGAACATTTCCTATTCTTTTCTCGACAAAAACCAAAACTGCGTAGCGGTTGGCACAGAACCCTTTTCTTTTTTCATAAACGCCTCAAATCCTTTAAATGACGAGAGTGTTGCTGTTCTTATAAAAGATAAGGAGTTTGCATATAACGCACTCAAAGATATTGTTCGAATGCCAGAAACCCGTGCTTATTTCGATCCTGCACATGACGAGTATGGACTCTACAAAACCTTCAATTCACACAAAGAAACTGTAGAAGACATACTTAAGTCATTTGCGCTGCCGATTATGATAAAGCGAAACAAAGGTGCTCGCAGTGTCCATGTATTCCGCGCTGATACGCAAGAAGAAATACAGAAAGCAATCACTACTGTCTTTGATCAGAAGAATAAAGATTATGACTATGTCGCACTCGCTCAAACATATATTCCGTCCAAGACTGAGTATCGCGTTATCGTTCTTGATAGAAAAATAGAAATCGCTTATGAAAAAAATTTAGAGAAATGGAAAGCGCTCATTGTAAAAGATAGAAAAACGTTACAAGAACTTCAGAAATTTATTGCGCCTATTTTTAAAACTATTCCCCTTCGCTGGAGCGGATTTGATATCGTTCGTGGCACAGACAACAAACTCTACCTTTTGGAGCTCAACTCAAAACCGGGCTTTGAATATTTTACACAGAACAATGATAAAAAAATTATTGTTGATATATATAAAAAGATATTAGAGAAGCTTTTAGGTTTTAGGCAAGAAAAAACCGCTGGGCGAACCATACGGCTTAAATAATTAACCAAT
>CAZVFV010000009.1:0-23511 GCA_964626625.1 uncultured Candidatus Saccharibacteria bacterium
GGCCTTCAAGACCTTCGAGGCGAAGACCGCTGCGGCCGGCGCGTCCGCTCCGCCGAAGGCCGAGGCGAAGTCGGCGACGGCCCTCCTCGAAGAGGACCAGCTGGAAGATCCGGTGGTCGCGCAGCGGAAGCGGCTCGCCGCGGATCTGAAGGAGGTCGACAAGATCCGCACGGTCTGCGCGACCTACGGCCATCCCAAGATCAAGGTCATGGATGCGATGGTGTCGCTCGAAGCGCACGCCCTCGAAAACGCTTGGAACGAAGACAAGGTCCACCTCGAAGCGCTCAAGGCTTCGCGTCCCGCGGGTCCGGCGATCCACTCCCGCGGCCCGGCCGAGTTCACCTCGGAGAATCTGGAAGCCGCCGTCTGCAAGTCGCTGCGGATGCAGGGCTTCGAGAAGCAGTTCAAGGAACCGACCCTCGAAGCCGCGGACAAGATCTGCAAGCTCGGGATCGGCCTCCAGTGGCTGGTCCTCCAGGCCGCTCGTGCGAACGGCTACTTCGAGCCGATCGGCCGTTTCACGAACGGCAATCTCCGCGGCGTGCTGCGGGCGGCCTTCCCCGCCTACGAAGGTTCCTCGGCTTCGACGCTGTCGCTGCCGGGCATCTTCGCCAACGTGATGAACAAGTCGATCCTCGAATCGTGGTCGGCCGTCGAACAGACGTGGCGCGGCATCAGCGCCGTCCGCAGCGTCTCCGACTTCCGGCCCGTGAAGGGCTATCGCCTCACCGGGGCGATGGAATACGAGAAGATCGGCCCGAACGGCGAGATCAAACACGGCGCCCTCGGCGAGATGGATTACACGAACCAGGCCGAAACGTACGCGAAGATGTTCGCCCTCACCCGGACGGACCTCATCAATGACGACCTCGGCGCTCTGACGCGGGTTCCGGCGCGGCTCGGCCGCGGGGCGGCGCTCAAGCTCAACGACGTGTTCTGGGCAGAGTACCTGAACAACTCGGCGTTCTTCACGACCGGCAACAAGAACTACTACGCCCACGCGACGCTGAGCCTCCTCGACACGTCCGGCCTGGAAAAGGCGAACACCCTTTTCCGCGACCAGACCGACCCCGACGGCAAGCCGATGGCGATCAACCCGGCGATCCTCCTGGTGCCGAACGCCCTGGAGTTCACCGCGTCGCGGATGATGCAGTCGACCACGATCCTCCAGGACGGCAACGGTTCGGCCGTCTCCTACGGGACCGCGAACGTCTTCGCCGGCCGCTTCCGGATCTTGCAGTCGAGCTACCTCTCGAACAGCAAGTACACCGGCTACAGCTCGAAGGCGTGGTATCTCCTCGCCAACCCGGCGGACTTCCCGACGATCGAAGTCGTGTTCCTCAACGGGCTGGAGACTCCGACGATCGAGACGGCGGAAGCCGACTTCGACACCCTCGGCGTCCAGATCCGCGGCTACCACGACTTCGGCGTCGCGAAGCAGGAATACCGCGGCGGCGTGAAGATGAAGGGCGAGGCGTAATCTCCTCTCCTGGTGGATGAATACGGGGGCGGAGCGATCCGCCCCCGGCCCCTCTTGCAACAGCTCTTCACGCGAAAGGCGCCACTATGGCCGCGCTTGTTTCCTACGTGCAGCGAGGCGACTCGCTCGACTACACCCCTAGTTCGGCCGTCGCTGCCGGAGACGTGGTCGTCGTCGGCGACCTCCTCGGCGTCGCGGTCCGCGACATCCCGGCGGGCACCCTCGGTTCGCTCCTGGTCGAAGGCGTCTTCGACTGGCCGAAGGCGACCGGCGGCGGCTCGGCGATCACCGGCGGCGACACCGTCTATTGGGACGTCAGCGAGCAGGTGGCGACCGGCACCAGCAGCGGGAACGTCAAGATCGGCAAGGCCGTCCCCGCGGGCGCCTCCGACTCCGACACGACGGTCCGCGCCAAGCTATTCCAGGCGTAAGCCGCCCATCGTCGAATCCGCCTCCTGATTCTTTCACCCGCTGGGGATTCCGCCATGGGCACGCTCGCCCCCGACTTGGTCCGCGTCCGGTCCGACTTCTCCTCGCCGCCGAAACGGCAGCGGTTCTGCGTCCGGCAGGCGGCGCTCTCGGCTGGCTCGGACGTGGCGGCTTCGACGGTCTACGTCGCCGAGAAGGACGTCATCCTGCGTTCGGCGTCGATCACTCCCGACGGCTCGGGGGCGAACATCAACGACTCGAATGCGTCGACCTGGTCGATCCACGCCGGCGCGACGATGATCCTTTCGCAGACGTTCGACGACGCGGTTCCGTTCCCGGCGAGCGGCGTTCCGGCTTCCCTGGGATCGCAGCCGCGGCTGATCCCCGCGGGCACGAGCCTCAAGTATTCGGTCGCGAACGGCACCACGGCGGCGACGCCGGCGACGGTCGTCACGCTGGAACTCGAAGAGGCTTCGCCCTGGCTCGACGGCTTCAACGTGGCGGCGAGCGACGGTGGTTACGCGTCGATCTTGGATGCGGCCGGCGGGGGCGTCCAGCTCTTCGCCAGCGACGCCGCGCCGGAGGACAACAACGAGGCGGCGATCTACTCTGCCGAGGTGTTCAAGGTCGCGGCCGGCAAACCGATCGTGGCCGAAGCGCTGCTTCAGTACGCCGAGGCCAACACCGACGACGCGAACGTCTTCCTCGGCCTCATGGACGCCGTCGGTCCGAATCTCCTTCGCGACGATGGCGCGGGTCCGAAGACCAGCTACAGCGGCGCCGGGATCTACAAGGTCGACGGCGGAACCGTCTGGCGCTGCCATTCGTCGATCGGCTCGTCGCAGACGGCGACGGCCTCCACGACGACCGCCGGCGGCGCGGACTACCACACGCTTCGCGTCGAGATCCGCCCGATCCGCGGCGGCTCCACCGCCAAGGTCTGGTTCTTCGTCGACGGCGTCCGTCTCCGCGACGCGGACGACGCCCTCATCGAACACACGATCGACTTCACCTCGACGACCGAGATCGCTGCGGTTGCGGCCGTGAAGACCGGCGGGGCGAACGCGGAGTCGATCAAGCTCAAGTGGTTCGTCGCCGAGCAGTCGAGGTAAGCCGTGGGGGACATGCTCGCCCGCGGCTCCGCCTGGCTCGAAGGCCGCCGCAAAACCGACCTCTCCAGCGAGGTCGTCTACTTCCGCCCGGCGGTCGCGGACGGCGCGCCGATGCAGGCCATGATCGGCCAATCGACGTTCAACGCCGTCGACCGCCAGGGCTTCGTCTCCGAGGTGCAGACCCGCGACTTCTTGGTCTCCAAGACGGACGTCGTCGAGGCCGGGTTCTTCCCGCCGATTCGCGGCGACTGGATCGAGCAGAATGGGGAGCGGTTCGACGTCCTCAATCCGACGGGTGAAAACCCGTGGCGATACACCGACGGCTTCCAAAACACGGTCCGCATCCACACCCGCAAGATCAAAGAGTAGCCGATGGCGGGAAGCGTCAACGAGGTCGCCGAGCTGCTGCGGGCGCACGTCGCCGCCCAGGACTGGGGCGCGGTTGCGGTCCGGGTGGAGCGGACGCATCTGCCGCTCCTCGATTGCAAAGACCTCAGCACGACGCAGTGCAGGGTAACGGTCGTCGGCAAGACGGTGGAAACCGAGATCATCACGCGCGGCGGCCCCTTCTCGAAGGTCGTCACCGTCGACGTGGGTTTGCGGGCGCTGGCCGAGGATGACTCGAACGAAAAGATCGATCCCTGGGTCGACTTCGCCGAGGCCTTCGGAGACTTCTACTTGCACGGCCCGCGGATCGGCGACTGGAGCTGCATCGCGACCGAGGTGACGGCCCTGTCGATGGAAGCCCTCGCCTCTGAACACCAGGTGTTGATCGTCGTTTCGATGCAATGGCGCCGGGTGAAGAGATGAAAGGGAAAGCCTCCAAGTCCACCGTCTCGGTCGAATGGTTCTTCGACCGCGAACGGGTGATGACGGAGGTGGACAAAGGCACGCTCGGCGCGCTGAAGTCGTCCGGCTCCTACGTCCGGAAGTCCGCACAGAACAGCATCAAGAAGGGGCGTCCGACGGCTGCAAGACGCATCCGCGGCGAAGGCGGCCGGTTCATGAAGAACCAGTCGGCGGCGACCGGAACCACCCCTTCCGCTCCTGGAACTCCTCCGAATACGAAGCGCGGCTTCCAAAAGAAAAACACGTTCTACGCCTACGACCCTGTGAATCGCAGCGTGGTGATCGGCCCTCTCTGGTTCCCGGTCATCAACAACCTGATCGAGTTCGGCGGAAGCGCCCAATACGAGATGTGGGCGAACCCGAAGGGGCGGACCTGCGTGACGCTCGGAAAGACTCCGCAGCGGGGTGGACCGTGGAAGCACATCGGTTCGCGGATGCAGCACTATCCCGCCCGGCCCTACATGTTCCCGGCGCTGGAGCGGTCGCAACAGAAGATCGCATCGTTCTTCGGCAAGATCATTTAAGCGAGGCGTCCCATGGCGGTGGCAGTAGAGGCGGCGATCTCCGCCAAACTTTCAATCGAAGAGAGCGTCGACCTGACCTCCGTCGACGCCTTCAACACGACGAAGCTCGAAACCGGCGCCTCGAAGTGGAGCGGTTCGACGAAGCTCAGCGCGACGACGACCCCCGCGGCGCAGGACTCCGCCAGCTTCGTTCAAGCCCTCACGGCCGGCGCGGCGACGATTGACCTGTCCGCCCTCACCGGCACCAACGGCCGCGCGGTGAACGGCACGGGAAAGAAGATCCTCGCGATCTTCTTGAAGCCTCTCGGTGCGAATCCGATGACGTTCACGGCCGGAGCTTCCAACGGCTATCTCCTCTTCGGCGCCTCCGGTTCGGTGGCGGTTCCGAACGGCGGCTTCCTCCTCAAGGGTTTCGGCTCCGCCCTTTCCGCGATCGACGGTACGCATAAGACGATCGACGTCGCGGGCACCGGATCGCAGACCTGCCAGGTCCAAATCCTCTTCGGCCTGTAATAGGCACCGACGAAATACGACGACAAGCGTTTTGGTGCGTGTGAAGAGTAGGATGTGCGGCGATGTCTGCCGACGCGAAACTGGGGATGGACGGCGCCCTCTATTACAACGCCGCCGAGTACGAAGATCCGGACTGGCAGGAGTTCACCAACGTCAAGGACGCTTCGCTCAACCTCAAGAAGGGGGAAGCGGACGTCACCACGCGCGCCAACGACGGGTGGAAGGCGTTGATCGGCACCCTCAAGGAAGCCGAAGTCACGTTCCAGATGGTGAACGACGGCGGCTCCGACCTCTCTCTGGTCCGCACTTCGTTCCTCTCCCGCCGCCCGCGTGTGCCGATCGAGATCCTGTACCTCGACGGCGACCTGGAGACCAGCGGTTCCACCGGCTGGCGCATGACGACGGAGTGTTTCAACTTCAGCCACAACGACGCCTTGGCGGAAGCCCAGATGATCGACGTGTCGCTGAAGCCCACCTATTCGGAACACGCCCCCGAATTCTACGAAGTCGCCTGATCCTTCCGGATGCAGGTCCGCTTTTCGCGATTCGCTCCCCTGTGGATTCTCGCCGTGAAATTCAAAGACAAGAAGAACCGCGAGTGGGTCTTCAGCCTCTCGGTCCGCCTCCTTCGGAACGTGAAGCGCGAGATCGGCGTCGACCTCCTGTCGGCCGTCTCCGACGCCGGCCTGATGACGCGGCTTTTCCGCGAAGACCTCTTCCTGGTCGACGTCCTGGAGGCCGTCCTGGGGCCGCAGATCGCTTCCAAGAAGATCAAGGACTTCGACGAGTTCCTTGACGGCAAGGTGATCCAGGCGGCGCGGGAGGCCTTGCTGGAAGCTCTGGAGGATTTTTCCTCGGAGACGAACGCCGCCGGCCTCAAAGCGGCGTTCGGAAGGTTCCAGGCCGCCGTCGCCGAGGCGATCCAGACCCTGGAGACGGATGGCGGATCGTCCACGAGTGCGCCGGACGCCTCGGAGTCGAGCCCTGGGAATGGACCTACCACGAGCTGACGACCGCTTTCCGCGGCGCGGAGCGGATCGCCTGGGACCACACCGCGATCCTCTACCAGGTGTTCCACAACGCCTTCCGCGGCAAGGACGCCGAGGGCGTGAAGGCCGACGATGTGAACCCCTACCGCTCGGGCGCGGCCGACCCGCTTCCGACCATCAAGGTCAGCGGCGCGGAGCAATCGGCGGCCCTCGGCCTGCCTCGCAAGCCGCCCACTCCGACCAAGCATCGCAGGAGTTTACATGACTAGCGGAAAAGACCTGCGTGCGGGCGGAGCGTCGGTCGAGATTTCGGCCGACCTGAAGAAGCTCGACGCGAACCTGAAGCGAGCGGAAGTGACCATGGCCGAGTGGGCGAACCGCTCGGCCGCGAGGGTCCAGAACGCCTTCAACTTCAAGAACGTCGGCGCTTCGCTGGCGGGCGTCGGCGCCGGCCTGTCGGCGCTTTCGGCGGCGATGGCGGCCCCCTTCGCGGCGGCGATCGCCGACCTCACGGTCTACGCCGGCTTGATCCAGGACAACGCCGACCGCCGCGGCTTCGTCGTCGAGCAGTTCCAGGAGATGGCTTACGCCGCGAAGATCACCGGCGTGCCGATCAAGGACGTCGGCAACGCCTGGCAGAAGATGCAGAAGCAGATCTCCGACGCTTCCAGCGGGTCGAAGCCCGCGATCGCCGCTCTGGCCAAGCTCGGCCTGACGGCCGCCGACCTCAAGGGGAAGGGGACCGACGAGCAGTTCGCGATCATCGCCGACCGGCTGAACGGGATCACCGACGCCGCGGACAAGACGGCTGCGACGATGGGCGTCTTCGGCCGGTCGGGGCTGACGCTCCTCCCCCTTTTCAAAGAGGGTTCGCAAGGACTCTCCGCCCTCGGCAAGGAAGCCCGCCGGCTGGGGGTCGTCCTCAGCCAGGAAGCGATCGTCGCCGCCGACGAGTTCATGGATGCGTGGGTGCGGCTCAAAGAAACGCTCCTCGGCGTCTCGCGCTCGATCGCCAGCGCGTTCATCCCGATCTTGAGGCCGATCGTGGACTGGACGCGGGAGGCGGCCGGCGCCGTCTCCCGTTGGGCGAAGGAGAACGGCGACCTCTTCCGCAGCATCGGCGCGGGGATCGCCGTCGTCGGGGCGGTCGGCGCGGCGCTCCTGGCCACCGGCACGGCGATGGTCGCCTTCAGCTTCGCGACGGTCGCGGTCAAGACGGCGCTGTCGCTCTTCGTCGGGGCGGCCGTCAACGTCGCCTCCGTCGTCTACGCCTGGACCAACCCCTTCACGATCGCGCTCGCGGCGTTCACGGCGCTCACCGCCTACGTCCTCTACGCCACGGGAGCGGGATCGGCGGCGATCGAGACGTTGACTCGCACTTTCAACGACCTTTCCGCGACGGCGACGAACGCCTTTCAAGGGATCACGAACGCCTTCAAGGCCGGCGACTTCGGCCTGGCCGTAGAGATCCTGGTCGCCTCCTTCAACCTCGGTTGGGCGCAGCTCAAAGCGGGCGCGGCCGAGGCCTGGAACGACGTCGTACAGCCCTTCATCAACGGCGCGGCCGACATCGTAGGCGCGTTCGACCTGGTCGGCAAAGAAATTTACAACGAGTTGACCCGCGCCTTTGAAACAGCCTTCGATTTTGCATATCGCCTCGGAGTAAACGTCTCGGCTTCGATCGCAAAAGCGATGGTTGAAGCGACCAGGTCCGCGGCGTTGACGATGCTGTCCGTCTATTACACCGCGCAGGACGTAATCGGTGCCAAAACCACCGAGCAGGCGGCGAAAGAAGGCTCGGAACAAGCCGCGGGCGTCAAGGGATTTGCGGACAAGGCGAACAGCCTGATCGATTCCACGGCCAGCAACCTCAAGGGGGACGATCCGAACGACTCTCCCGAGGTTGCCGACCGCAAAGCCCGAGAGGCGATCGATAAAAAATACGACGACCTCGGCCGGAAGGGTTTCGAGGAGGCCGTGAAAGGCAAGGACGAGTTCCGCAAGGGGCTCGAATCGATCTTCCAATTCAAGCCCGATTTGAAGGCGATCGACGACCTCAAAGAGAAGATCGACAAGCTCACCGGCGACGCGAAGGACAAGGCCGACAAGGCGGTCGCCGACGGTGTCGGCAAGGGGCTTCCGGGCGTCGGCGCAAGAGTCGCCGAAGACGCCGCCATGTTGAAGGACAGCTCCGCTTCCCGCGGCACGTTCAACCCCTTCGCGGTCTCCGCGCTGGGGGGCGTGTACAGCGTCCAGGAACGCACGGCGAAGGCCTCGGAGCGGACGGCGAAGGCGACGGAAGAGATCGCGGACGCGGCCGAAGAAGGCCTCGCATTCCAATAGGAGGTGGTCGATGGCGCGTATCGTCGAATTGACGACCTCCGACAAGAATACGTCGGTGAAGGGCCAGAAGCACGAGAAGATCTACGTCGTCTTCGACACGGACGATTGGCAGGAAGCCGACTCCTTGGTCGCGGCGACGGCGCCGGAAGAGATCGTCTACGGCGATCTCGTCCTGGAGCGGAACGAACTCACCGTCTCGCCGACGAACGCCGGCGACGTGTGGGAATGCACCGTCTCCTACAAGCTGCCGAACCCGGCCGGCGACGACCAGAAGAACCCGCCGCAGAACGGCACGATGCGGGTCTCGATCGACACGTCGGGCGGGACGCAGAAGATCTATCAGAGCATCGAAACGCTTCGGTTCTACAAGGGGGATTGGGACGGGACTCCGCCCGATCCCGACTTCAAAGGCGCGATCGGCGTGACGAAGGATTCGATCGAGGGGACCGACATCGTCGTCCCCACGTTCAAATACCAGATCACCGCCTACATCGACGCCGCGGACGTCACCGACGCCTACATCAACAGCTTCTTCCTCCTCACCGGCAAGACGAACGACGCCGATTTCAAGGGGTTCAAAAAGGGCGAAGCTCTCCTGGTCGGCGCCCGTCTCCAGACCAACGGCGAGAAGCAGGCCCAGGCGCAGTTCGACTTCGCGTGTTCGCCGAACCGCACCGACCTCAAGATAGGCGACATCACGGGGATCAAGAAGGGTGGGTGGGAATACCTCTGGGTCTACTACGAACCCGATCCGAACGACGAACAGAAGAAGATCATCAAGCGCGCCCGCTACGTGATGATCGAGAAGGTCTACAACTCCGGCGACTTCAGCGCGTTGGGACTGGATTCCTAAATGGGCTTCCTGCAACAGGTCTCGCAAGGCCAGCCGTTCCGCCCAAACGCGGCGGACCACAACGCATTCATCGACACCGCCAAGGCGCATCGGGCGAGCCTGTTGCAGATCCCCGGCAACGCGATCGGCGGGCCGCTGAAGGCCGGAGTCGTCGAAGTCAAGAACATGTCGGAGACCGACCGGAAGCAGTTCGAGATCCTCGGAATCGACGGTCTGTTGTTCACGATCGAGGATTCCAAAATCGCTCCGACGGTGCTGTCCGGCTACGCGATGAAGGGGGTCGACCCAACCGCTTCGCACAGTGGAAAGTTCGTCGTCCTTCAGGAGCCGATCCCCGCGGGCGCGACCGGCCGGGCGGCGATCCTCGGATTGACCGCTGTGAAATTGCAGGTCGACCACGAAGGGCTGAACTACGCCGACGTGAAAGCCGGCGACGCGACGAAGTTGCAGGCGACGTCGTGCGGCGCGGCGATCCTCTACAAGGAGAGCGGCACCGGCGTGAAATGGGGCGTGATCGACCTCGATCCGCTGCGATCCTGCACCGCCTTTGCGGTCCTGCAAGAAGACCTCGAAGCCGACGGGGAGGCGGAAGCGAAGGTCTGGGCTCTCGAAGACGACGAGATGGTCGAGACGGACCACGTCATCGACGTCCATGGCTGGATGCTCGACGGCGACCGCAAGGCGAATGAAGACGATCGCATCTTGGCCGTATGGATGAACGGCCGATGGGAAGTGGTCGAGATTTTCCCGAGCGAATGCACGGACCTTCGCGACCCGAAGCAGATGCCAGGGTACGTCGAGGGCGTCGACCAGACCGTCTACAAGACCGCGGCCGGCTGCTACGCCTTGGGCGAGACGGACGACGATTGCGACTAGGAAAAGCAGATGCCTCCGAAGTTCCACCGCCGCGGCGGGAAGTGGGTGCGGCGCGGCGGGCTGTGGCTCACCGGCGATTGCGACTGCCCGTGCGGCGGCGGGGCGTGCAGCGTCTGCCCGGACCTGACGATTGAACAGGAGTTCTTGGCGACCGTGACGGGGGTCGGGGGCGGCGGAGGCCGGTGCGACGCTCACAACGCCAGCGTGGTTCTGACGTTCGCGGGGGCCTGTACGTGGTCGAAGAACCCCGCCTATCCGCCTCCTGAAGACAGTGAAGGGTGTGAATTCTCTCTGTGGAACCCGCTCTCCGCAATCGTACTTGAATTCATGGCGGAAGGTGTCCTGCAAGTGCGAATCACCGACAGCATCGGAGCATCCGCCGGACAGTTCGTCGAATTCAATAGCAGCTTCAGCGGCCCTTGCTCCGCTCTGAACGTGACGCTGTCCGGCCCTGAGATCGACGAGTTCGGATCGCTGTGCGGCATCTGTGACGAGCTTTGCCCGCCTGAGTCATGCGGCTTCGGCGGCGGCGGCTGCTACGGCTGGTGCGATTGGAGCGGCGCGACGATCCAGATCGAGGCCTTGTGATGGACTGCGACTTCGAGGCCGACGCCGAAGATGCGACGCGGGTAGTGTGCATGGTCTGCGGCCGTCGCCTGCCGCGGAAGTGGGACGACCCCGCCAAGCACCTGGCTGATTGTGGGGGCGTCGGCCCGCGGCGGAAGGCGAAGCCCAAGCCTCCTCCGCAGGAGCCGGAATCGCTGATCCCCTGCCGCTTCCGCGGTGCGGAGCTGCGGCGCGAGGAGTGTCAGCTTTGCGGCGGAAGCGGGCGGACGATCGCCGTTTTCGCCTGTGAACACTTCGGCGAGTGTTCCGCCCAGCGGATCAAGCGTCGCCAGGAAATCCCTCTCTGCACCCTGTGCGAAAGTCGAAAGGCGTGAAATGGCGACTCGCGAATTCATTGACGAGTGGCTTCGGATCATCAAGTGGTTGGGGCTCGTCGCCTTCGGCGTCGTCCTTTCCCTCGCCGTCGCCGGCGGCGTGTGGATGGGCGGCAAGCTCCTGTCCGAGCAATGCCCGTGCGGGGCCGAGTGCCACTGCCGCAAGGGAGGTAAATCGTGCATCCAAACCAGTGGAGCGACCTCAACTTCTACTCCGGCATCTTCGTCGGAGTGATAGGGTCCGCTTCCCTTATCCTCGTTTGCGGCATGATCGGTTCGGCCGCAGAGTTCCTGTTCCGCGTGCTTTCCAGAAAGAAGAGACTATGAACCCGAACGTGAAGTCCGCGATCCTCTCCGGCATCGGCATCCTCGCGGGCGCCATCGCTCTCTACGTCGGCGGCTTGGAGAAGGCTCCCGTCTGGGCCGTGCTCATCGGGCACGCCGCGGCGTTCATCGCCAACGCCATCAATCAGGCCACGAAGCCGGCCGACCCCGTCCAGCCCGCCTAGTGGGTACAGCGTTGTACCGACTAGGGGACCACGTCCGCGAGTCGCGTTTCGCACGAAAGGAAACGATGTTTGTTCCCTATCCACAGATCGCCGGCGTTGTGGTGGCGATCGGCTTCGCCCTCGTGGTGTACGACTGGGCCCCCGCCCTCCTCGCCGCTGTGCAGTCCCTCGCCCCCGCGGCGTCGCCTGCGGCCGAGCCTCCGCTCTTCGCGGCGGCCGCGGGCTCGCCGACGTCGCCGGCGGAAGCGGTGATCCTTGCGATGCGGGCTTGCAGCCGCGCCAAGATCGCCGAGGCGGAAGGCCCGCTCACGACGGCCCTGGAGATCGTCGCCAAAGCCCACGTCGCAAGGATCGTGGAAGCCGCGAAAGGAGGGGCCGTTGAACCGACGCAGTAGCTTCACCCCCATCGGCCTGATCCTCATCGGCGTCGGGCTGGCGATGATGGGCGGGACGGTCGGCGGATCGCTCTCCGCCGCCGTGCGGGCCGCCGCGGTGCAGTACGCTCCCGCCGCCGACCGGGCGACGCAGGCGAGAGCCGTAGCGGCCCTTTTCGGGGCTTCCGCGGCCCGCCTTGCGGACGGGAGCTTCAACGCCCTCGAAGCCCACCAGCACGTCTTGGACGGCGTGCAAACCCGCCTCCCCGCGTGGGGGCCGGCAATCAACGCGATCCGCCTGGAAGTCATTCGCCGAGCGGGCGACACCCCCGACCTTGCGGCCGTCCGCAAGGCGTTTTTGGAAGCCAAAGCCGGACTGGAGAGCGTGCAGTAATGGGACTCTTCCGCAACCTCTTCCGCCGGCTTCCGACGCCGGACCCCTCGCCGAAGACGTCGAGCCTCGGGGGCTGGCTCGTCAAGGGGATCATCTTCCTCGTACTCTGGCTGCTTGGCGCCGGGTGGCTCTATCCGTGGGTGGCGCCCTTCCTGGGGACCACGCCGCCCGTGCCGGTCCACGCCCCGCCGCAGCCGGGCATGGAAGACCCGGTCGAAGTCGACTCCGAAGCCCGCGGTCCGCCAGTGTACCGCTACGGTTGGGCGGGGCCGGAGGCAGCGAGGGAGGCTCGCGCCATCCTCGGCAAGGAGCTTCGCGAATTCCGCTACTATCCCGCCGAATGGAATGCGATCGAAGGCAAGCGGGTGGTGCTCTGGCCGTTCGTCCGCGTCAGCGCCGGCCGCGACCCGCCGAACATTCCGCAGCCGGACGGCGACTGCGTCAGCCGCGGGTTCGCCCACGGCGCCGAGCATGCCCAGGCCGTCCACCTGTATTTCACGGGCGGGGAGTTTTATCGCGTCTACCCTCCTTGGATCTATGGAGGCTCCCGCGTCCTGATCGGCAAGGGCCGACTCGGCAACGGAGCGGGATCGGTCGGGGCGTGGGCCGCGAAGCTCATCGAAGAGTACGGCGTGCTGCCGTGGACCAACGACCTTCCGCCCTACAACAAGTCGACCGTGCAGACGTGGGGCCGGCAGGGCCCGCCGAAGGAGATGCTTGCGAGGGCGGCGAAGCACAAGGCTTTGACGCGGTCCGTCGCCAGCTTCGAGGCCGCGTGCGTCGCCATCTCGCACGGCTGGCCGGTGCCGGTGTGCAGCGGTCAAGGCTTTCGGATCAAGCTCGCCCACGAGCGTATCGAAGGCGTACCGTCGGGCTCGTGGGCCCACTGCATGGTCTTCATCGGGTTCGACACCCGCGAAGGCCAGCAAGCCCTCTACTGCCTGAACTCGTGGGGGCCCGACGCCCACGCTCCTTGCCCGCAGTACGCCACCCTCGACGGCGCTCCGTGCGGCGGCTTCTGGGTGCCGCGGGCGACGGTGGAAGGGATGCTCGCCCAACAAGATTCCTTCTCGGTTTCCTTCGATGGATTCACTCGGCCGCAAGCCCCGATCCTCGAAGCGTTCACGGTGTTCACCGGGCGGGATGAAGGTCGAAAGATCCCCGCCGTCGAAGCTCCAGAGTTGTTCGTCAAGCCCTAGTTCCCCGTGCGGTCCGCCGCCGGGGGTTCCGGATTCTACTTCTACTCGTGAGGTGTGTTATGCGTGGAATCTTCGCAGCGTTCGCAGGCGTCGTGGCGACCATCGCCGCGGCGATGATGGGGAGCCCGGCTTCGCCGCCGGTGGAACCATCTCCGCACGGCCCGGTGCAGGCGTGGGCCGATCCTCCGGCGGACGCCCCGTTCAAGCCGCAGTTCGGATGGACGCCCCCGAAGGTGGTGCAGGCGACGGCGACTTCCCGCGTCGCTCCGCCCGCTCGCCCTGAAGGGGCCTACGGCCTCTCCTATCGCGAGGCTCACCGGATCGCGACGGCGGAGCGACGCCCGCTCGTCGTGCTCGCTGGGCCGCAAGCGGACGCCCTCGCCGAGGCCGTGGCGGCGGAGCCTGACGCGGTGGTCGCCTACGGTGATCCCGCGACGTTCCCCGGCGGCGGCGTCTACCGCTACCGCTGGGATGATGCGGCCGGCGAACTCCGCGGCGGGGCCGTCCCCCAGGCGGCGACCGTGGGCCGATCGGGGCCCGTCCGCTGGCGATGCCAGGGCGGCGTCTGCACGCCCTACTAAGTCAAGTCGCGTAGTTCGATTCACCCCCGCCGGTCGACAGCGGCCGGCGGGTTCCTTCGGCCCCCTCACTCCCCGCGAGAATCACCATGCCCCTCTCTGACGCGACGATGCTCGACTTGCTCAAGCACGCCTTCAAAATCACTTCGATGACCGTGCCGACCAACATCTACATCGGCCTTTCCAAGGCGGACCCCGGCGAGGACGGGAGCGGGGTCGACGAGCCCACCCCCGGTTCGGACGGCTACGCCCGCCAGCTCTGCAACTCCTGGCAGGTCGATACGCCCCCGCCGGCGGCCCAGATCAGCAACGTCAGCGCCCTGCTCTTCGGCCCGGCGACGGACGACCTGGGGACGATGACGCATTGGGTCGCGTGGCCGGTCTCGACCGGAGGCACCCCCATCGCCAGCGGCGAACTCACCACGCCCCGCGACTTCGACAACGGCCTTTCGCTGACCGCCGCCGCCGCCGCTTTGAAGATCAAGAAGAAGCCCGCAGCGTAGTGGAATCCGAGAAGGGAAGGAGGTGAGCCGCGATGCCGCAAGTCTACGAATTGACGTTTACGCCTGCCTCTTCCAACCCGCTCGTCCCCTCGGGACCGGACGACAAGCACGGGTGGATCTTCCTGCCTGCCCGATCGGACGACCCGGCCGAAGCCCGCTTCGCGCAGTTCGTGGACAACGGCCTGACGAATTCCAACGTCCCTGCGACCACGGCCCGTCAGGACGCTTTGACGTTCGCTCAGGGCGAGTCCTTCGACGTGATCTATGCGAGCGTACTTTCGTGGTCCGAGTCCTATCGAGCCTACCTGACTTGGCGGGTTTGGGAGAGGTTGAACGTCCTCTACGGAGTCGGCGTCGGATGGGACGGACCCTGGATCGTGACTTTCAAGACGTTCGCGGACTTCAAAGCCTACGCCGCCCCCGGACAAGTCCAGATCACGATCCCAGACGACGTTTCCGGGAGCCTCAACGGATCGTTCATCTCCTTTTTTTTGGGCGGTCGAACCGAAACTCTCCAGCTATGGGTCGTCGACGTTCTTGGCGATCCGCCCCCCCCTTCGGATGTAAATAGCGACAACTACGTAAACGGAACGTACTACGTCACCTACCTGGCGGACTCCGACGGCCCTACCATCGCGGCGGCGATCGAAGGCAAGATCCTCGGTTTGCTTTTCGGCGTCGACTTGAGCCGATCCAGCGACGTTCTCACGATCGGCGACCCGACGGCCTTTTCCGCCGCGACCGGCCCGGAAGACCCTAGTTCCGCGACGTTCGGCAACCTCCGCCGATGGTTCCAATTCTCCTCTACGTCCTTCTCTTCGCCTACTGTAACCGACCCCGGATGGATTTCCGGCCCTTTCGACGACTCCAACATCATCCTCCTGACCGCCGACGACGAGACGGCGTACACGGACATTCCCGAAGTCGAGGGATTGGATGCGGGGGTAACGATCGCCCCGGCCGGGCCGCCCCCGTCCCTCCCTCTCGAAAACCTGACGGGCTACTGGCACTGGCAAGCGGGCGACGCGGGAGGCGACGTCTCCCCGGACTACTCGGGCAACGGCCGCGACGGCACCACGCACGGCGGCGCCTACGCCAGCGATGGCACCTACGGCACGGTCTGGGAACAGGACGGTACGTCGAGCGATTACATCGAAGTGCCCACCACGGCCTTCGCCAGCGGCACGCAGCCCATGACGCTGCTCGCACTGGTCAAGCCCGCGTCGGCTGCGGGCGGCTACACCTGGGCGGCGGCCTTCGGCGATTCCGAAGCCTTCTTTCTCGGGATTCACGGGGATGAGGCGATCGGCGGGGGATTCACTCCCGACTTCGTGGAGTCGTCCAGCAACCCCATCGTCGCCGACACCTGGCACGCCCTGGCCATCGTCTACGACGGCTCGGCGCTCGCCCTCTACGTCGACGGCACCCTTGTCGCGTCGGGCTCGGCCTCCCTCACGCACGGCTCGGCGACGTCTTACATCGGGCGGCAGGTCAGCTTTTTTGGGGAGTATTGGAACGGCCAGATCGCCCAAGTCGCGGCCTTCGACGACGTCGCGCTCTCCGCCGGCCAGGTCGCCGCCTGGGCTGCGGACCCCTTCGGGACGCTCCCCACCGAAACGCCGATCGGCGGGACGTGCGAAACCGAGACCGAGTGCGCCGGCGAACTCGGCCTGGCTGCGGCCCTCGAAGGGGCCTGCGAAACCGAGACGGAATGCACCGGCGAACTCCTCCCCACGGTGGCGATCGCTGGGCTGTGCGAGGCGGAGACGGAATGCACGGGCACGCTGTCGCTGTCCGTAAGCCTCGAAGGGTTGTGCGAGACGGAGACCGAATGCGGCGGGGCTCTGGGGCTGGCGGCCGCCCTCGGCGGCGTTTGCGAAACGGAAACCGAGTGCGTGGGGGGCTTGCTGCCCGGCCTGCCGATCGCTGGCGTGTGCGAAACGGAGACGGAATGCACGGGCGAGATGGGAACGCTCGTGTCTTTCGACCTTTGCATCTGCCTCGGCCAGGTCTATCCGACGGGCGGCGAGGAACCGGACGACGGCTTCGACGACGGAGGCGATCTCGGCGAGGTCGGCGACGGCGGACCGCTGGGATTCGTGGACGAAGATGAACCGCTCGGATACGTCGGCTGTTGTGGACCGGAGGGGTAGACGATGGGATTCATCGCAGGCTACGCGAACGAAGGTTCGCCCGTCGACCTGGTGGCGCAGGTCCGCAAAAACAAGACCGACTTGGCGCTGATCGCCGACATTTCGAGCATCGCCGCCGAGGTCTGGAGGACTTCGCCGCCGCCTCGCTTCCGCGGGCCGAACTGGCGGAACGAGTGGGCGGAGATCAGCGGCAGCAAGATCGGCAGCACGATCGCCTTGACGCCCTCCGACGTCATGAGCGACACCGCAACCGACTGGGATCTGGACGCCCTCGGCTCCAACTTCCTTTGGTCGGCGCCGGCTTCGGCGATCGGGTCGATTCCGGCGGTTAACGACGGCAAGGGCGAATGGCGGCGGGTCGAGATCAAGTTCACTCCGGCCGTCGGTCAGCCGAAATCGATCTTCTTTTGGTTCGGCCTCTACTTCAGCTACTCCGCGGTGAAATCATGAAAATCATGCCTGCGCTGCCGGCCGGAATGACGGTCGAAGAAGTCCGCGCCGCGAACTTGCGGGAGCTGATCCGGCGGCAACGCGCCGCCCTCGACGAAATGGAGGCGACGATCGGGCGTGACACGTCCCCCGGCGGCCTCGTCCGCGATCTGGCCAGGGAAGGCGCGAAGTTCATCCCATCTCCGCCGCCCGACGACCTGAAGTAGACCAGCGGAAATTGCAAGCGTTATTCGCCCCGCCGGCTGAGCAAGCCGAGCGGGGCGTTTTCGTGCGCCGACGCAACCACCAAAACAATTCCAGAAAAACACGCAACAACCTGTTGACGTGGCGTGCGAGGCGTGTATAACTAGGGCATACAAGTAACCAACCGCACGAAAGGAAACCACGATGAAGACCGCCGCCGAACTCCGCAAAGCCGCCGAACTCCACCGCGAAGAAGCCGCCCGCTGCGACCGCGAGGCGATGAAGGCGACGATCGCCGGGAACGAATCGAAGATGCACGCCTGGGACGCGGCGGCTGAAGGCCAGCGGGTGCGGATGCGGGCCTGCCTCCGCAAGGCCGAAGCCCTGGAAGATTAGGCCGACGGGAGACGAGGGGGCCAGGGAAGGCCCCCGACCGCGGAATCAACCCGTCGCCTACCCCATTCAAAGGAGAGTCCCTATGTCCGAACGCAGGAGCCCAACGATGTCAGCCGGGGCGTGGATGCGAGCCTCGCTCGCCACCGAAAGGGTCGAGGTGTGGGTGTGCGGCCGGCTACTCAACCCGCGGGGGCGTCTCTTGGTGCGAGTCGCTCGGGGGCGTCGTCACCGCTGCGATATGCGCCAAGCCACCAGCGCGGCGAAGCTTCGAGAAGACGGATGGCGGCTGTCGCACGTTGTGGATGTGGAGGAGTGACGAGCATGGCGCAGAGACAGACGATCGGCGTTTGCTGGGGGGAGATACATCGCACCGGCTGGGACGGGATCAGGCACGCGATCATGGCGACCTGCGAAAAACGCCCCCGGCAAGGGTGCCTCACATGCTGGTGGCATCGCAGCCAAGAAAGGCAGGCCCAGCGGCTGCAAGCCGAGCAGCCCCGGCCGCCGCGGAACGAACATTAAGGGCCGGGAGGCCGGGGGCAAGGAAGCCCCCTTGGTGCGGCAGGCGGTCAGCCGCTACGATCGAAGGGATGAGATCGCGGGGCGGTCTGAAGCGAAGGGGGCGGGATGAGCGACGCAGGGACGGACGCAGCGAGGGTGCGGCTGGTGATCGCCGCGCACCTCAGGCCGCTGGTGGAGAAGGTCGGGGCGCTGAAGGTGGCGGGCCGGCTGGGGCTCACCCGGCAGACTGTGAACCGCTGGTGCAACGGAAGCGCCGTGCCGTCATGCGAGCAGTGGGAGCCCTTGGCGGCGGCGCTCGGGCTGGATCACTGGCACGACATCTTCCCCGCCAAGCTCGACCCCGGCGGGAATGGTTGACTAGTCAAGTATTTTGCCCTCGGGAGTCCGCCATGCTCCGCCCGTTGCTGCTCGCCGCCTGCATCGCCTTCCCGTCGGCCGTCCTGGCTTCGGGCGACGCGCCGCCCCCGCCCGAGCTGGCCGCCGCCGCCCCGGACCACTGGCAAATCGAAGTGAGCTACGCCGTCGCCGAGGACACGCCCGGCCATGTGTGGACCCGCGTCGTCGTGTGGGTGCGGACGCGGGCGGATGGGCCGTGCGAACAGATCGGGGCATGGGACGCAGACAACGCCGCCGGGGCGCTGCGGCTGCTCGGGCCGGTGGCGGAGAGGATGGCCGAGGGGTGGGGGGAGTAGGGGTGTTCTAGGATCTGGATGGACGCTCAAACATCTTCCAGAATTCCCATTCCATGGCGTCAGGGTGCTTTTCCCCATCGACCGGCCACGGTCCCGTGTCCTCGTGGACTGGCGGCATGGTGAAGGATGGGAACACGGCCTTCAACGCCGCTTCGACGGCTGGGACGTCCGCCTTCTGCACCTTGAGAGGTCGAGTAGGCGGCTGGCCATTCAGCCACACTTCGACTTCCGCTCCTTCCGGAGTGCGTGTGACTACGATGTTTGTTCTCAGCTCGCTCATTCAGCCCCCTTTTTTCGGAAGATCAATCTAGAACTACTCCCCGACGCTCGCCTCTTTGACGCTCGCCAGCACGCTTTCCTTACCCGTCCAGACCATGTGCCAGATCCGCCCGCGGCAGCGGATCGAGTCGGCTTTGAACCACGACAGCGCTTCGCCGAGCAGCGACCGCAGTTCTTCAGCGGCGGCGACCATGTTCTTTCGGGCGACCGCGGACGGGGGGCGCCGCTCGCTTGCGGCGGCCTGTAGCGACTCCTCAGCCGCGATGAACCGGGAAGCCGCCGCTTCGACCCGCTGCCGCAGATCGTCGCTCAGCGGGATCATGGGGCGGCCTTCGGGGAGGACGTGGAGGCGGGCTTCCCGTACTTCGCGTCAAGTCGCTCGAATTCAGAGTTTCCGGCGGCCTGGATCGCGGCTTCGATCTTCTTCCGGGCTTCTTCAGCCTCTTCCTTGGATAGCGGTTTTCCAGCGGGGGCCTGACGCGCCTCCAGCCGTTCGACCCTTTCCTGAAGCTCTTTGACCGACGGTTCCGGCTTCGCCGATCCGCACCCGATCGCCGCCAGCGCGCCCGCTGCGACCAACCATCGAAGCCCGTTCATCGCCTCGTCCTTTCCGCCACCTGATGTTTTTCCGCCCGACCGTCGACGCTACCTCCGCCGCTTGCGGAATGCAACGAAATCCGCCCCTTTGGGGATCAGCAATTTTGCGGGGTTGAAATGCTTGACCTGAACGCTAGTGCAAGTACAATCATCGGCAGAGCCCAACGCTATGGACGGCGCAACCCAAAGAGTCGAGATGCACGCCATGAACGTCGTCATCGTCGAAAGACGCAGGGACTAGCTTCGGGCTGGAACGCCCTTTCTTATACCCTCAGCAATCCTGAGGGTATCCCGCCTCAATTCCGCTCGCGGCCGCCGTCGGCCTGCCGCGCCGGACCCTCCCCGCCGCCTCGGGGAACTCGTCGGGAAATATGCTTGCAGGCGCCAATTGGCGCCTGTAGGCTGCTTTTTCGTCCGCGGCTTGAAAAAGCCGGGGCCTCGGGGTGTGCTACCACACTCCGGCCCCTAACCCGCGGACGAGATTCCCGATGTACCCGGGGCCCCCATCCTTAGGCTGCCGCGAATTCTAATTCGCGCTCCCTTCTGAGGCAGCCCCACCCCCGCGTTTTTTTGATCGCCTTGCCGGCCTGCGGTGCATTTGCACGGCCGCGCCTGCCTGATGTTCCGCGCCGTTCGCCGGCGCTGGGGTGATACTATGCTTTCACGTTGCCGCTGCGGAGGCACCCTGAAATCCAGAGCGGATCGGCCATTTTACGCTTGCAGTGCAGGCGCCTTGGGTCTATGTTTCGCCCTGGCCGCCCTGGTGCGTGCCGACGAAATGACGCCGCTTCCTTGCGGTCCGCCCGCTGAATCGCTCTCCGCTGGATTGGAGAGAGCCCTTCACGGCCGGTTCAAGTTCCTGATGCCTGCCCACGGCTCCGATAAAGCGGACCTCTTGGGCCCTTCTTGCCAGGATCAGCGACAGCGCTTTCTGCGCGTCGCTTCCAGATTGGACATCCCCAGAACAGCGTTTCGCGCTTTCGTTGCGCGAACGTGTCTCCACGTCGCCGAGCGGCCGACGTCGACGCCTCGTTTTCGCCGCTCGTCATTTGTCTGTAGGTGCATTCATGCCGCAGATTCCCGATCCCGTCCTGTACCTGTCCGCGTCCGAAATCGGTCGACTGATCGGGGCTTCGAGCAACGATCTGACGACGCTGCGGCGCTGGCATCCGATCGACTTGGCGCCGGCCGTGAAGATCGGGCCGCTCCCCGGCTGGCGGGAATCCAGCTTGCCGCTGTGGCGCAAGCACTGGACTTCGCTGAAGGCTACCCGCGGCGAGCGGGCTTCCCGCTGGATTGCGGCGACCGAGGCCTTCGAGTCGAAGGCCGAGTAGCACTTTCGGCCGGCGACGATCGCAGGCTCTGGTCGAGTAACCGGGATGGCTGCGAAAAGAACTGTACGGATGACACCGTCGGTAAAGCCGACGGTATCCAGGTCTGTTTGCGTCGGCAGCAGCGCGAGTTACACTCCGACGTCGCCACCCCTACAAGCGTTCCAACTGTCGGCCCCGGTGCTAGCGCACCGTCCCATCGTGGACGGACGTTCATTTACGCTTGCGCCGCCTGGGGGAAGTCGGAATTTCTTGCAATACCCGCAAATCATTCCGGCTTATCAGTATGCTTTGAAAGGACTTAGGTTCGTTGAGCCGGTGCTTTCGAGGCTTCTGGAAGGGCACGGGTTGTTCTCGGATTTGGCAAGTTCTGCTACGTTCCCGCTGCGGCAAGTCGCCGCGGGGCTTCCCAAGGGAGTTTTAGACGAGCAACCAGGTTTTCATTCCCGTGTTCGATGACGCTGGTGACGAGCCTGAGACGGCCGGGTAGCAGAAAAAGCGTCGAAGGTTACAGGTTCTGTAACCTTCCTGGAAACAGTCCCTAGGACTTTGGATAGGATCGCACTCGGCCCGGCACATCGCCGAGCCGTTCACCCTTGGAGAGTTTCGATGAGCAATCAGGTTTTCATTCCGGTTTTCGACGACGACGGGGACGATCCCGAAAGCGTCGATGCCCGCGACCTCTGGCAGATGGTCGGCAGCCGGCAGAAGTTCACGGATTGGTTCGAACTGCGGGTCAAACAGACCCGGGCGGTGGAGGGGAAGGACTTCTGGATTGATTTCGTAAACGTCGGAAACCAATCCACTGGTCGCGGTGGCGATCGCCGTTCACAGCGGCGTCGCATCACCACCGACATGGCCAAGCATTGGGCGATGCTGGAGGCGACGGACCAGGGCTATGCAATCCGCGACTACTTCATCGAGCGGGACAAGAAGCTGAAGGCGGTTGGTCCGCTTCTTCAGGCCCTATTGAAGCGGATTCAAGCGATCGAGGAGCGGGCGCCCATGATCCAGCTCGGCAGCGACGGTGCCTCGCTTGACGGGAAGTCGTTGACCGACCTCGTCATGGCGCTGCGGGCGTCGCAGGGGGGGCACGAATCCATCCCTGAGTTTCTGCGGCTCTACCTTTCGGCCTTCGTCCGCGGCCGAATCGTCGCCGAGGACATCCAGGAACGCACCCGAAAGGGCGGCCTTCGCGAGGCGGAACCCGGCCGATTCGTGACAGCGATGGTTGCCGTGCTGCGAGACCTGCGTTACGGCGGGTGCGGCGGCGGCGCTCTCGCGGGGATCGATCTTCCCGGCGATGTCCGCAAGTCGGCCCCCGCCTTCGAGCAGTGGTACACCCACGAACGCGATCGGCCTTGGGTCGAAAAGGCCTGGACGAAGGTCGTGAACTCGCTCCCGCGAGTGGTCCGCGGTGGAGATCGGCAACGGGCGCTGCCTGGAATGGAAGGAGGCGACGCCAACCAAAAGCCAACGGGGTGACCCCCATCGCTGAGGGACACCCCGTTCCTGATCGTTTCTCACCGAGTAGTTCAGCCTGGTCGGCAAACTGAACTTCCCGGCCCCAAAACCGACCCAGCGACGTGGCAAAGATCGCCAGGTTGCCGACCCTCTTGGTAGAGGTTCGGCCAACTTCAGGAGTCTACGCGCCTCGCTGGGCGGTTTGAAAGTTTTTTCCCTCGAAAAATTGCAATCCACCCAAACGGGAGCGTTTTTTATGGCTACCGCGACCGCCGGTTTTTCGATCGACCCGAACGACTTCTACCGCCCCTGCGACCTTTGCGAGCTGTTGGGCGTTTCGCCGCGGACCGTCACCAACTGGCTCAACCCGCCCGCCGGCCGCCGCCGGCTGCGCTGCTGGCGCCAGGGGGGGAAAGCGGCCTTCGTGGTCATCCGGGGCAAATGGTTGATCGACTTTTTCAACTGCGGAGAGAAAGAGGATGACACGGAGGAAGAAGCGGACGATCAAGGTTAAGGTCGTCGCTCGCCGCGGCCGCGGGGTCTACGTCTTCCGCTGGCAGGACCACGACGGCAACTGGAATCAGCAAACCTCCGACGTCCAGATTGGCGGCCCCTCGGCGCGAGAAGAGCGGAAATCCCGCAATATCGCCGAGCGGGCCGCCGCTGATTTGGAAGTGAAGCTCAACGCCCTGCCGACCGACGACGAGCGATTCGAGCCGCACATTGCGACCTTCGTTCGGACGGTCCAGGCCGACGGGGCGACGATGGACCACCTCCTTGAAACGCGATCGCGCCTTGAGCGTTTCGCCCGCGAGGCGCGGACCCCGCAAGACGCCCCGCTGGCCAGCGTCCGCGAGATCACCGAAGCCTGCATCGTCGATTTCGTCAACGGGTTGAAGCGCATCCTTCGCCCGCGGAAGCCGCGGACCGTGGCGAACTACAGCCGCAAGTTCGCCGTTCCTCGCACGCCCCCACCCG
>CAZVFV010000010.1:0-22783 GCA_964626625.1 uncultured Candidatus Saccharibacteria bacterium
GACTACCGTCATGTATCGCATAACTCATTGTGTCCTATAGGACACAATGAGTTATGCGATACCAGCACCAAATTTTTTATGAAATAAAAGTAGTTTGGTGACATGTTACGATTAAGCTATGAAAAATGGAAAATTTGCCATTTTGCTTCTCCTTATTTTTTCTAATGTTTTTATTTATTATGTAGTATTTTCCAGTGGTACAAATAATGTAACGGTCTCTTTTTTAAATATAGGTCAGGGTGATGCGATTTTTATACAAACTCCAAGTGGTAAACAAATACTTGTTGATGCTGGTCCCAATAAAACTGTCTTAAGAGAACTTGGAAAAACAATGTCTTTTTTTGATAAATCTATAGATGTTGTGATGGAAAGTCATCCTGATAAAGATCACATCGGCGGTTTTCCAGAAGTATTAAAACAGTATGAAGTTGGTCTTTTTATTGAACCGCGTGTGGCTTGCAGTACTGGTATTTGTAAGGAGCTCGAGAAGGACGTCTCTCTGGAAAAATCACAAGTACTTTATGCGCGAAGGGGAACGGTAATTGATTTTGGTGATGGAGTACTTATCTCTATTTTGTTTCCAGACAGAGACGTGTATGATCTCGAGACAAATACCGCTTCAATTGTTGCTCGTCTGACATATGGTAATAATTCACTTTTACTTACTGGAGATTCCCCACAAAGCATTGAAGATTTTTTGGTTTGGAAGGATGGTATTAATTTAGATAGTGATATTTTAAAGGTTGGACATCATGGATCTCGAACTTCATCGGACCAAGAGTTTGTGCGAATGGTTTCTCCTGCACTTTCAATAATTTCAGCAGGAAAAGGAAATTCATACGGTCATCCACATAAAGAAGTTTTAGATATTTTAACTAAAGAGGGAAGTAAGATATTAAGTACGATAGATATGGGCACAATAACTCTCGAATCAGATGGAAAGGTTTGGAGGGTAAAATAATCCAGCACTTATTTTTCTCCTCAAAAAATGAGTGCTGGATTAAATACAAAATCCCCTTGGCTTAGCTAAGGGGGATTGAATTGTTCGGGAAGTTTTCTTACGTAACTCACTGAGTTTCCGATACTCTTTTTTTCTCCTGACCCATGTGTCACCTGTAGAAGTTAGTTTTAATAAAAAAGACAAATAATTAATTTTTTGATAGTGTCTCGGTAGATTTCTGTTCCCAACTTAGGCTAATACATAAGGAGTTTAAATAATGAACAGAGAAGATCTTTGTATTCTGGATGGAGACATGTTGGTTTTCAATCTAGAATCGCGTTCACTGTCTCATCTTCGTCAAATAGATGGAGAGTTTCAGGAAGTCCTTTTTCCTGAAGGGGTTCGAAGTGTACCTGTTCAAAGTATGTTTTTTGAGGAAAGGATGACTGTTCGAAATGATCGTGAAGAACTTGTTCGATTTATTGGACACCTCAACGGTCTTCTGGCTATTCAGTGTCTGCCTCAGGACGAAAAAGAACCTGGAATTGAAAAGTACATCCTTCTTCGAAAGCAAGATTAATAAAATCCCCGAGGCGTACGCCTCGGGGATTTTTCTTTATTCTAAATTCTGTTTTAAATTACTCCTGCTTTCTTCAATGTTGCAAATGCACCATTTTTGTTGATCGTCTTAATAGCTTTTGTTGAAAGAATAAGGGTAATGTATTTTTTGAGTTCAGGAACATAGATCTTTTTCTTTTGTAAATTTGGGTATTTACGTACTTTTCCTGTTGGGTTGAATTGAGTAGCACGAGTGCGGTTTGAGTAACCACCTCCTACGATTGAACCTTTTTTTGTAATTGGACACACTCTCATATTTTTGTTTTTATGTTCCACCGATGTTACCATAAGGAAATATATTCTGCAATTATGCCTGATATCAGTTTAATTTTTTCCATAGCAATACTTATTATGTCAGTTGTGGTTCATGAAGTGAGCCACGGTTTTGCTGCATACGCCTTGGGAGATAAAACAGCCAAGTATCAAGGTCGTCTTACTCTTAATCCTCTGTACCACCTTGATGTATTTGGTTCAATACTACTCCCTCTATTTTTAGCTATAACCAATGCAGGTTTTATTATGGGTTGGGCAAAGCCAGTTCCATACAATCCGTATAATTTTAAAAATCAAAAATGGGGTGAAGCATTAGTTGCCGCTGCGGGCCCTCTTTCAAATATTCTTATTGCTTTTGTGTTCGGCCTCGTTATTCGTTTTGGAATTGGTACTTTACCAAGCTCTTTTATTGAACTTTCGCTTATTCTCGTGATTATTAATATAGTTCTTGCTTGTTTCAATCTTATTCCGATTCCACCACTTGATGGATCAAAAATACTTTTTTCATTTCTTCCATATAGAATGGGTTCTTTAAGGGCTTCTCTAGAACAATACGGTATTGTTCTAGTTCTTATGTTTGCACTCTTCTTTTGGAGTTCGATAACACCTGTTATATTCTGGCTTGCTCAATTGTTCACAGGTATACCAGTTGCAAGCCTTTTGTTGTAGTTTACTTAAAAGTCTTTTATACAAAAACTTGCATTTTTTTGAGTCTAGTATAGAGTAGAGCGTACTCCGGAAACGGGATTTTTTAATCACAATGTCAACAATAAATCAACTCGTAAAAAGAAAGAGAAAGAAGTCGATTCGCAAATCACGAGCGATCGCTCTTACGCGTGGTTTTAATCACATTAAAAATCGTCCTGTTTTCTTCGATGCTCCATTTAAGAGAGGTGTGTGTACAAAAGTAACAACTAAGACACCTAAGAAACCAAACTCAGCTGTTCGTAAGATTGCTCGTGTTCGTTTAACAAATGGTATGGAAGTAACTGCATACATTCCAGGTATGGGTCACAACCTCCAAGAGCACTCTGTGGTATTACTTCGAGGTGGTAAGGTTCGAGACGTAGGACTTCGTTATACTATTGTTCGAGGTAAACTCGACACAACTGGTGTAGAGGGACGAAGAAAGGGAAGAAGTCAATATGGAGCAAAACGCCCTAAGAAAGCTGAATAAATATGAGAAGAAAACTTAAAGCAAAAAAACCTTTACCACCTGATCCAATCTACGATTCAGTTCGTGTTTCAAAACTCGTAAACTACGTTACTGAAAGTGGTAAGAAAAATGCTGCACGTAAAATCGTGTATGGTGCTCTTGAGATTATTAAAGAAAAAGAAAAGGTAGAAAGTCCTGTAGAAATTTTTGACTCAGCTATTCGAAATGCAGGTCCAACAGTAGAAGTTCGTTCTCGACGAGTTGGAGGTGCTAACTATCAAATTCCTCGAGAGGTTCGTCCAGAGCGACGCTTAGCTTTGGCTATGAAGTGGATTATCGAAGCAGCTCGTAGTAAAAAGGGTATGCCAATGCATATGAAGCTTGCTGAAGAAATCATCGCTGCTTCAAAGAACGAAGGAGAAGCAATTAAGAAGAAAGAGAATACTCACAAGATGGCTGAGGCTAACAAGGCTTTTGCTCACTTTGCGTGGTAGTCGCCAAGAAATTTTGGAGAATTTCTTCGTTATTTTAAATTTTTACTTCTGCGCATTACTTACGTACAGCTTAGTCGTAAAAATTTAAAAAACCTTGAACTTATCACAAAATTTCTTGGCTTGAAAATTTTTTATAAAGATTACAAGTTTACAATTATATGAACAGAGACTATCCATTAGAAAAAGTACGAAATTTCGGAATTATTGCTCACATTGATGCTGGTAAAACAACAACTTCTGAGCGAGTTTTGTATTACACAGGAGCACAGCACAAAATCGGTGAAGTGCATGAAGGTGAGGCAACAACCGACTGGATGGAACAGGAAAGAGAGCGTGGTATTACTATAACCGCAGCTGCCATTACCTGTTTTTGGAATCCTACCTATATGGCGGACCAAACTGATCTAAGTAACAAGCATCGTTTTAATATTATCGATACTCCTGGTCACGTAGATTTTACTATTGAAGTAGAACGCTCACTTCGAGTTCTCGACGGTGGAGTTGTGGTATTTGACGGAGTTGCTGGAGTAGAACCTCAATCAGAAACAGTGTGGAGACAAGCTGATCGATATCACGTACCTCGTATCTGCTTCATCAATAAACTCGATCGAACAGGTGCAAGTTTTGAACGATCATTTAAATCTATTCTAGACCGTCTTAACAGAAAGGCAGTTCGTATGCAGATTCCGATCGGTGAAGAAGGAAATTTTGAAGGTGTTATTGATCTTTTGAAAATGAAGTCTTACCGCTTTGAAGGTGAAATGGGTGAGAAGATTATTGAAGGCGAAATACCAGAAAACTTGAAGGCAGATGCAGAAAAGTATCGTGCTGAGCTCGTTGAAAAGGCAGTTGAAAATGATGACAAACTTATGGGTGATTTTCTCGATGGAAAAGAGATTTCTGTTGATGATTTGAAAAAAGCAATCCGAAAAGCAACTATCGAGGCGAAGTTCTACCCGGTTTTCACTGGTACTGCTCTTCGAAATAAAGGAGTTCAGCTTATTTTGGATGCTGTTGTTGATTATCTCCCATCGCCACTTGATGTTCCTGCAATTAAAGGTATCAATCCTGATACAAATGAAGCTGTTGAAAGACATGCTTCTGATTCTGAACCACTTTCAGCTCTTGTATTTAAACTTCAGACAGATCCGTTTGTGGGACAGCTTGCATTTTTCCGCGTGTATTCAGGAACAGTCGAAGCTGGTTCTTATGTATACAACTCAACTACAGGTAATAAAGAGCGACTTGGACGTATCGTTCGTCTTCAGGCAAATGATCGTGAAGAAGTAAAAAAGGTGTATGCGGGAGAAATTGCAGCTGCAATTGGTTTGAAGGAAGCGAAAACTTCTCACACTCTCTGTGATGAGAAAAATCCTATCATTCTTGATCCAATCAAAATTACTGATTCAGTGGTGTCACTTCGTGTTGAACCAAAAACAAAAGCTGATCAAGAGAAAATGGGCATGGCCCTCAAAAAACTTTCTGATGAAGATCCAACATTTCGTATTTCAACAAATGCAGAAACAGCAGAAACAATTATCTCAGGTATGGGTGAATTACATCTTGAAATTATGGTTGATCGTATGAAGCGTGAGTTTGGTGTTGAAGCTAATGTGGGTGAACCACAAGTTGCTTATCGTGAGACTATCACTGCTGAAGCTGAAGCTGAACATAAATATATTAAACAATCTGGAGGTAAGGGTCAGTATGGTCACGTGAAGATTACGATTAAGCCAATGGAACCTTTGGAAGAAGGAAAGAAAATACCAAAGAATGTTTCTCGTTATGATGACTTTGAATTCATTGATTCAATCAAGGGAGGTGTTATTCCTCAAGAGTTTATTCCTGCTGTTGAAAAGGGTGTTCATGAAGCTATGGATCGAGGAATCTCTGCTGGTTACAAAGTGGTAAATGTGTCGTGTGAACTTACATATGGTTCATATCACGATGTTGACTCATCCGAAATTGCATACAAAATCGCTGCCTCTCAAGCTTTTCAAGATGCATCAAAACGAGCAAAGCCAGTTATCCTTGAGCCTATTATGAAGATTGAAGTGGTTACTCCAGATAAATTCATGGGTGATATCACAGGACACTTGAGTTCAAAGCGTGGACAGATTGAAGGAATGGAAGAGCGAGGTGAACTTAAGGTTATTAAAGCAAAGGTTCCTCTTGCTGAAATGTTCGGGTATGTAACAACACTCCGGTCTATGTCAGAAGGCCGAGCAAGTTCTACTATGGAATTTGATCACTATGATATCGTGCCTCAAAATGTCGCCCAGACAATAATCGAAAAAAGAAAGTAATATTCTCACTTTAATTTACGTTGGCACTTCTCGCCCCGTACAAAATCCGCCCTGCGTTTCGCATGGGCGGTAATTTTGTTTGGGGTGCCGGCTAATGTTGCACAAACTATCATAGAAAAACGTAAATAATCAAAACGCTAATGAGTCAAAGGAGGTTCTATGTCAAAGCTCATCATGATTGCGCTCGTCTGTTCATTTTCGGCCATCTTCGGATGTGCCTCGAGTGTGAAGGAGATCAACCAGTCGATCGTCCAGGCGCCGGTTACACCGCTCGAGCAGAATGTTGAGCCGGTGGAGAAGTTTGTTCTCCCACCCATGGGTTCGCCCGAGTTTGCGGCACTCATGAAGCAGCTCGACAAAGATCGTGCCTTGCTCGCTTTCTTCAAAGATCTCGATGGAGCACTGATCGAGATCAAAGGGGCTGTCGACGGGCTCAACGAGAGTCTGGAGAAGTCCGGTCCTCCCGTACCTAAATGACAGCAGTCTCGCTGTTGTCGAACCAAGCTCACGCATCGCGCGTGAGCTTTTTTTATAAATTCTAAATTACATCTTCTAAATTCTAAACGCTTCGTTGACAAACGGAGCGCTTTTGTTACCATAGGCGGTACGCATGTTTGCGCTGTTTTTGTTTTGACGCGTCTGATTTTTCCTGTGGTAAGGAAAAATCACGTCGAAAAATTTTGAGCCGTAAGGTGAATAAATTTTTAGACGCGTGTCTGGCCAAAAAGAAATAAAGACTAAGTTTTTATTAACGTTTGTTTTTTGGATTAAGCCGTTCTCGCGCGTTTAATTTAAAAAACAAATAAATCATTTAATTTTTTAATTACTATGGCAGAAAATTTTGATCGAAGTAAGCCACACCTTAACGTAGGTACTATTGGCCACGTTGACCACGGCAAAACAACCTTGACTGCTGCTATTACAACAGTTCAAGCAAAGAAAGGTCTTGCAAAGCCGATCAGTTATGATCAGGTTGCTAAAGCTTCTGAAAAAGAAGGACGACGTGACCCAAGTAAGATTATTACTATCGCTATTTCTCACGTTGAATACTCATCTGAAGCTCGTCACTATGCTCACGTTGACTGTCCAGGTCACGCTGACTATGTGAAGAACATGATTACTGGTGCTGCTCAAATGGACGGCGCTGTTCTCGTGGTTTCAGCTATTGATGGTCCGATGCCTCAGACTCGTGAGCATATCTTGCTTGCAGCTCAGGTTGGTGTGCCAAAAATTGTTGTATTTTTAAACAAATGCGACATGGTTGAAGACAAAGATCTTTTGGATCTTGTTGAAGAAGAAGTTCGAGAACTCCTTACTAAGAATGGTTTTGATGGTGCGAATGCTCCAGTTATTCGAGGTTCAGCTCTTAAAGCTCTCGAAGGAGACGCTGTGTGGGTTGCAAAGATCGATGAACTTGTGACTGCACTTGATACATATATTCCAATTCCAGCTCGAGAAATCGACAAGCCATTCCTTATGCCTATCGAAGATATCTTTTCTATCGAAGGACGAGGTACTGTGGTAACAGGACGTATTGAGAGAGGTATTGCAAAGGTGGGTGAAGAAATTGCAATTATCGGTCTTAAGGATATACAGAAGACAACTATTACTGGTATTGAAATGTTTAATAAACAACTTCAAGAAGGTATGGCTGGAGACAATGCAGGAATCTTACTTCGAGGTTTGAAGAAAGAAGACGTAACTCGAGGTCAGGTTATTGCAAAGCCAGGATCTGTTACTCCGCACACAGAATTTGAGGCTGAGGTATTTATCCTTAAGAAGGAGGAAGGTGGACGACACACTCCATTCTTTACTGGATATAAGCCACAATTCTATGTGCGAACTACTGACGTAACTGGTGAAGTAACACTTCCAGAAGGAACAGAAATGGTTATGCCAGGAGACACAGTTAAGTTCATTGTAAAACTTGTTGCCCCTATCGCTCTTGAAGAAAAGCAACGATTTGCTATTCGAGAAGGAGGTAAGACAGTGGGTGCGGGTGTTGTTACTAAAATCTCAAAATAAAGATTGTATAAAAACTTATAATGCCTAAAGCAACTGCTACAAAAAAAGAAAAGAAAGTTAAGAAAGTGAAAGATGATGTTCTTCAAAGACTTCGCATTAGAGTTCGTGCGTACGAGTACAAAATACTTGATGTGTCTGTAAAACAAATTATGGATACTGCACTTCGCTATGATGCAAAAGTTTTGGGTCCAATACCGCTTCCGACAGAAATAAAGAAATATACCGTTAATCGCTCAACGTTCGTTCATAAAAATGCGCGAGAACAGTTTGAAATGAGGGTGCATAAGCGATTGATTGATATTTTGAACCCAAGCCAGAAGATTATTGAGTCTCTTACAAACATGAGTCTTCCATCAGGAGTGAATATTGATGTGAAGATTATGTAAACTACTTCCAGTGCTTTACACCAGATAATTTTTGATTATCTGGTGTATAAGCTCTAGAAGCCGGCGTTTTGCTTGCAAAAGACCGGTGGCTCGTGTAGTATCACTCTTCATCGAGGAGGCAATATATTCGTCCCGTTAGAGATTGTGCCACAGGTTTAATTTTCTTGTGTTTCGCATATCAGAAAGGTTTGACAGAACAGAAAAACTAGAATATCCTACGAAAACGTTATTAATATATAGATTGGTTCAGAAATTAATTTTTAAGATAGGAATGTACCTTTAAACAAAGTACGTTTTCTATCTCTAACGGGATGAAATTTATTCTTGCGACAAAAAAGAATATGACCCAGGTGTTTGATGGGGAAGGCAGAGCTCATGGAGTGACTGTTCTTTCTGCTGGTCCACTGGTGGTAACTCAACTTAAAGACCAAGCAAAGGATGGTTATACTGCTATCCAAGTTGGTTATGGAGTTCGCAAAGAAAAGAATATTAACAAAGCTCAAAAGGGTCAGTTTAAGGATTTAGGTAACTTTGCTCACGTAAGAGAATTACGTCTTGAAAAGACAGATGACTTTAAAGTGGGTGATTCTATCACTGCAAGTATTTTTGCTCCTGGAGACACCGTTCGTGTTTCTGGAAATTCAAAAGGACGAGGTTTTCAAGGTGTTGTGAAGCGCTACAACTTCGGTGGAGGACCTCGAAGTCATGGTCAAAAGCACTCAGAGCGTGAACCGGGATCTATCGGAAGTGGTCTTCGAAACAAGGTTCCAAAAGGAAAGCGTATGGCTGGACGAATGGGTAATACTCGCACAACTGTTCTAAATCTCGAGGTGTTTTATGTTGATACAGAAAATAATGAGATTTTAATAAAAGGGGCTATTCCAGGACGAAGGGGTACTCTTGTTGAAATTAAGGGTTAATACATACCATGATTACTTCAAAGATTTACAATCAAAAAGGAAAAGAAACAGGATCAATCACGCTTCCTGAACATGTATTCGGTCTTCCTTGGAATGCAGATCTTATTGTTCAAGTTGTTACTTCAATGAAGTCAAATGCTCGAGTACCATATGCTCACACAAAGACTCGAGGAGAGGTTCGTGGAGGAGGTAAGAAGCCTTGGAAACAAAAGGGGCTCGGTCGCGCTCGTCACGGTTCTACACGATCACCTATTTGGGTAGGTGGAGGTGTTGCTCATGGTCCTCGAAATGATAAAAACTTCGATCGAAAGGTAAGTAAGAAAATGAAAGCTAAAGCTTTGTATGTACTCCTTTCTCGAAAATTTAGAGATGGAGAAATACTTTTTGTTGATTCACTTACTTTAGGTGCTCCAAAAACAAGAGATGCAAAAGATGTTCTCAAGTCACTTTCTACAATAAAGGGTTTTGAAACCATGTTGAAGAAAAAACAAAACTCAGCTTTCCTTGCTCTTGAAGAAGGTAATGTTAATATTGAAAAAAGTTTCCAAAATTTTAATAACATAACGCTTGGAAAGATTCGTAACATAAATCCTCTCGATCTTTTAGAAAAGAAATTTACAGTTATTGAAAATCCTGAGAGTGCAGTCGACTTTCTTTCAAAGAAACTTGAGACAGGTAAGAAAATTCTAGGAACTTCAAAGAAAACTGTTTCTAAGAAAACAAAAACTATTGTAGCTAAAACTCCCGCAGTTAAAAAAGAAAAGGTAAGTAAGAAATAATATTATGGCTTTGTTCGGATCATCAAAAAAGAAAATTGAGAAGAAAGAAATTGTACAAAAAGGTACAAAGACTCCTTCGATACACCTACAGCACAAATCAAGTATTCTTCTTCGACCAAGAATTACTGAAAAGGCAACATTTCTTTCAGAGAAAGGAACGTATGTATTTGAAGTTACTGAAAAGTCTCAAAAGAAAGATATCGTACAGGCAGTTAAAGAAGCTTATAAAGTTACACCTCTTGTTGTTCGTATCGTTCGTAATCCAGCCAAGAATGTAGTTATTCGAGGTAGGAACGGTGTAAGACCAGGTGTTAAAAAAGCTTACATCACTCTTAAGAAAGGAGATAAGATTGAATTTGTATAATCATGAAAAAGTTTAAACCAACATCAGAAGGACGTCGTCAAATGACTGTCGTTTCATATAAAAAGTTTCTAACAGTTTCTAGTCCTGTAAAAGCTCTTACAAAAGGTTTTAAGAGAGCTATGGGTAGAAACTCGTTTGGAAGAATCACTACTCGTCACAAGGGAGGAGGACATAAGCGTCTTTTCAGAGAGATTGATTTTACATATGACAAAATAGATATTCCATATTTCGTAAAGACAGTTGAATACGATCCAAACCGAGGTGGTTTTATTGGGCTCGTTGCTTACAAGGATGGAGAGAAACGCTATATTCTTTTACCAAACAAAGCTCAGGTAGGAGATCAATACATTAACTCACCAAGTGCACCTATTTCTCTTGGTAATCGTTTGCCACTAGCTAAAATTCCTGTAGGAACATTTGTATATAACGTTGAGATAAAACCTCAAGGTGGTGCAAAACTTGCACGAGGTGCAGGAAACTTTATTGAAGTGATTGCAAAAGATGCTGGATACGTTGATCTTAAAATGCCATCAACTGAAGTTCGAAAAGTAATCGAAACCGCATGGGCATCTGTTGGAGCTGTTTCAAACGAAGAAAGACACTTGGTAAATCAAGGTAAAGCTGGACGTAATCGATGGAGAGGTATTCGCCCGACTGTTCGAGGATCGGCCATGAACCCTGTAGACCATCCATACGGAGGAGGTGAAGGGCGACAAGGTAGAGGTTTGCGTCGCTTGAAGAACGTATGGGGTAAACCAGTAGGAAAAGGACAGAAGACTCGAAATCCAAACAAATACTCAAATCAACACATTGTTTCTCGTCGTAAGGTAGGAAAAGTTAGAAACAAAAAAGACTAAAGAAGTAAAAAAACCGTCACATGTGGCGGTTTTTTTATTGCGATTACAAAAAATACCTCGAAGCTCTGCTTCGAGCTTGAATCCGCATGTACAAAAAGAGTCGGCGGAGCTGATACTCCTGCAACAAAGTTTTCCCTGTTGCCTCGCCTCATGCTGCGTCTGCTCTGAGCGGGGATAGGACGAGGTAAAATTTTATATGAGTGTATATTTACATAATATATCTATTGTGGTACCGTTCTTGAGGTATTTTTTTGTCCTTTGCATTTCAAATCTAACAAATTCAACAAGGAGGTTTTATGTCTTCAGGGAATCACTATCGTTTGCGTACTACTAGTGTTCAGGAGCTTATTGATCAGGCTGGGATTGAGGCAAAAAAGTATGGTTCTAGGAGTATTTTTCCAGAACACCTGTTTCTTGCTTTGTGTAGAGTAAACAAACACTGGAATTTTACTGAGATTTTTCGCAACGAGAGTACTGTACCTTCTTGGGTTATTTCTCTCGTTCGTTCCCTCCTTCAGAATCGACTAGACGAATTTGATGTTATTGTTGAGTTGAGCGAGAGATCTCGTTTTGTTTTGGATGAAAAAGTCCCTGAGGAGGCAAGTGATACAGAACTTGGAATCCCGTGTGTTAATCACGTGTTCATAGCTCTTCTACGTGAGCTTAAAGAGGATAACTCCCTTCTTTATGATGCTCTCGGCAAAAAATTTGGGATCACGGTAGAGTCTGCTCGAATGAGACTCTTTGCTACAATCGAAATTTGAAATACGAAACTCAAACCCTCTCCATACGGAGAGGGTTTTTTATTTATTGTGAGTGCGAATCGAACCTCGAAGCTTTGCTTCGGGGTTCGATTCGCACATGAAGGAAGGGTTGGTGGGGTCGATACATATCCAACAAAGTTTTCCCTGTCGTTTCGCCTAATGCCTCATTTACTTGCTTTGAGGAGGGAACGAGACAAAACTTTATTTGACTTTATTTCTGGCTCTGATAGTATGATTTTCACGCGTTTCTGCGTTTTTTTAATTATGACAAGATCCCTTAAAAAAGGTCCGTATGTAGATGAACGACTCTTGAAAAAGATCGTTGGCAAGAAGCCTGGTACAACTGGTGTTATTAAAACATGGTCACGTGCTTGTGTGGTTGCTCCTGAATTTGTTGGATTTACATTTGGCGTTCATAACGGAAGAGATCATGTTGAAGTATTTATTACTGAAGACATGGTAGGTCATCGCCTCGGTGAATTTTCTTTAACACGTAAGTTCGTTAAACACGGAGGTAAGATGCAGAAAGAACTTGAAACCAAGAAGAAAGAAGCTGAGGTCGCTGCAGCTTCTTCAGCTAAAGCATCAACTGAAGCTAAGAAATAATATATGGCAGACGCACACGCACAATTAAATGATTACAGACAGTCACCTCGAAAAACTCGAGTTGTTGCTAATATGGTGCGCGGCAAAAAAATCTCTGTTGCTCTTGAGACTTTGAAGTTCATGCCAAAACGAGCTTCTGCTCCACTTCAAAAGCTTATTGCTTCAGCACTTTCAAATGCAAAAAATTTAAATTTAAAAGAAGAGAATCTTATAGTTAAAGAAATCCGAGTTGATGGTGGTGCAATACTCTATCGTCGCATGCCACGATCACGAGGTATGTCTAATCCTATTAGAAAGCGAACAAGTCATGTTTCGGTTATATTGACAGAGAAAGAACCAAAGTTAAAGAAATCTAAAAGCAATAAGCCTGCATTGTCGGCAGACGAGCTAAAAGCTAACAGTTAATATCATGACCCATACAGTTCACCCATACGCACACAGACTAGGAATTTTAAGAGATTGGAAATCTCGTTGGTTTGGTGTGAAAGGTAATTTTAAAAAGTTTCTTAAGGCGGACACACTTGTTCGAGAATTTTTAGAAGAAAAACTACGAGGACATTATGTAAGTTCTGTTGAAATGGAACGTGGTGAAAATACTCTTCGTATCATCATAGAAACATCTCGCCCAGGAGCTCTTATTGGAAGACAGGGAGAAGGAATGACGAAACTACGTCAAGATATCCTTTCTTTTATGCATCGTGCAAAAGTAAGTCCTCAAGAAGAACTTAAAATCGATATTCGAGAAGTTAAGTCTCCTGAATCTAATGCGCAAATCGTTGCACAAATGGTTGCAGAAGGTCTTGAGAAGCGTCTACCATTTCGCCGAGTTATGAAACAAATGGTTGAGAAGGTTATGGCTAATCGAGATGTACTTGGTATAAAAATAGAATTATCAGGCCGTCTTGGTGGTGCAGAAATGTCTCGTACTGAAAAACTTAAAAAAGGACGAGTGCCACTTCAGACACTTCGTGCTGATGTTGATTATGCTCGTTTTGAAGCACGACTTCCGTATGGAATGCTTGGTATAAAAACATGGATATATAAAGGAGATATTTTTTCTGCTAAGAAATAAGTATAACGATCATGTTAGTCCCTAAAAAAGTAAAATTCAGAAAGTGGCATACCTTTAGAAAAAATGCATCAAAAGCTGGTGTTGCAACACGAGGTGTAACTGTTGCTTTCGGTTCATTTGGTATTAAAGCAATGGAACAAGGACGTATTCGTTCAAACCAACTTGAAGCTGCACGAAAAACTTTGTCGCGCGCTGTTGGTAAGGCAGGAAAAGTGTGGATACGGGTTTTTCCTGATATGCCCTACACTCAAAAGCCAGCTGAAGTAAAACTTGGAAAGGGAAAGGGTGATCCGCAGGGTTATCAAGTTCAAGTTAAGGCAGGTAGAATGCTCTTTGAGGTTGATGGTGTGCCGGAAGCTATTGCTCGTGAAGCGCTTCGTAAGGCGGGAACTAAGCTTTCAGTTCGGACCAAAATCATTGAACGCATATAGCAGATTGTCTTTTTCACTAAAATATAGTAAGGTTTCGAAGTCATCATGAAAGAATTAAAGACCACAAAAGAACAAGATTTAGCAAAAATGCTAAAGGATAAGCAGGAACAGCTTAGAAATTTTCGTTTTGGAAGTAGTGGAAGTAAGGCTCGAAACGTAAAAGAGGGTAAAAACACTCGAAAAGAAATCGCCCAAATTTTAACTGAAATTAATTCTCGTAAAAATAGTTAATTCTCCGTATGGAAAAAGAAACAACACAAAAAAATACTGAATCAAGAAAAAAGACATTTTCTGGTGTTGTTGTGTCTGACAAAATGACAGATACGATTGTGGTACGCATTGACCGTTATGTAAAACACCCTAAGTATCATAAATTTATTAGAAAACAAAAGAAATTGAAGGCTCATGATGCTGGTAACACAAAGAAAATAGGAGATAAGGTTACTATTGTCGAGACAAGACCAATTTCTAAAGATAAGAATTTTAAGGTTTTAGCGTAATACATTACCATGATACAACCACGTTCTATTGTAAAAATAGCTGACAACTCCGGAGGAAAACTCGGTCGTGTGTTCAAAGTACTTGGTTCATCTAAAAAGCGTTACGCAGAAATAGGAGAGATTGTAGTACTTTCTATACAAAAAGCTGAGCCTCGAAAAACAGCTAAGAAGAAAGATATTTTTCATGCAGTGGTAGTTCGTCAAAAGAAAGCGTTTCGTCGAGCTGACGGATCATATGTTCGTTTTGATGAAAATGCAGTAGTTCTTATTGAAAAAGGTAAGAGTAATCCAATTGCAGGACGTGTGTTCGGTCCAATACCTCGAGAAATGACAGAGCTTGGTTTCCAAAAAATTACTTCACTTGCACCAGAGGTAGTGTAACTATTTGAATATGAAAATACGAAAAGACGACAACGTAATAATTCTTAAAGGAAAAGACAAAGGCAAAACAGGAAAAGTTTTGAAGGCATTTCCTCGTGAAGACAAAGTCCTTGTTGAAGGTGTTCATGTTAGAAAACATCATCAAAAAGCTCGTAAGAGTAATGAGAAAGGTCAGATTGTAGAAAAGACTTTTCCTATTCATGTTTCTAACGTTTCAATTATTGATCCAAAAACAAAAAAATCAACACGTATTTCATGGAAGATGGAAGGTGATAAGAAAGTTCGTGTTGCTACGAAAAGTAAGACAGTAATTAAGTAAACGATATGGAACTTACAAAAGACAAAGCAAAAAAGACATTTACAGCCCTGAAAGGAGATTTTGGTCTTATAAACAGTATGCAAGCACCTAAGCTTGTGAAGGTTGTTCTAAGTGTTGGTATTGGATCATTCAAGGACCCAAAGAAGAAAGAGCTTGTACCTAAGCGTCTTGCTCAAATAACTGGTCAAAAGCCAGCTCTCCGAGTTGCTCGTGAATCAATTGCTTCATTTAAACTTCGTGAAGGAGATCCTGTGGGCTACCAAGTAACTCTTCGAGGTGCTCGTATGAATAACTTTGTAGATAAACTACTTAATGTTGCTCTTCCTCGTACAAAAGACTTTCGAGGTATTTCTCTTAAGGCTATGGATGATATGGGTAACTACACACTCGGTATAAAGGAACATACAATTTTTCCAGAAGTTGCCGATGAAGAACTTAAGGATGTATTTGGTCTTGCTATAACTATAGTTACGACTGCTAAAAATAAAAAAGAGGCAAAAGCATTTTTTGATCATTTAGGTTTTCCGTTTAAGAAAGAAGAGGAGAAGAAATAGCTTTGAGCTGTCAGCTGTTGGCCCATAAAAAATCTCCACCCCAGGGTGGAGATTTTTTTGTGTTTGCAAAAACTTACCTCGCTTTAATTTTTTTCAGATATTTTTCGGTGGGTGTATTAAAACCATATTCGGATAAGGTCTCGCAAAGTGCGGGCGCGAATAGCGCGGCCCTTGCGAGCGAAGCGCTTTGCTGAAACGGTAAAATAAAAATTAAGGCTGGGGGAGGATTAAATATATTTTTATAAAACACACATAAATTTTGTTGGTGCCGGGTTTTGTTATGCTCGGAGAAAATTTTTTACTTTGTAAAAACCGTGCAATTTTCTTCTGCGCAATGTTTTATAAAAGTGTATTCTCGCTCAAACGAAAAAACCTTGACTTTTTAATAAAAAGTATTATACTATGTTATTGAATTCAGACGTTCTGAATTTATAAAGAGTTTTTTTGGATATTTGATAGGAGGTAAAAATGTCACATTTTGTTGATCTTTTAACAGTTGAGTTTGGTGGACTTGTGCCCTGTAAGTTTCGAAGACAAAAGGAAGTAACATTTGCAGTCAATGATGAAGGTAAGGTGATCTCACCTCGAATTGAGGTTAAGTCGCTTGGAGAGTTGGTGATGGAGGTTGACGTTGTGTTCTTTATGTCCGAGGAGCGTGCTTTGCGGGTCAAGTTTGAGCAGGCAGTGTACAAATCAGTACTTGACCAAGTTCTTGTAATGATTATGGCAAAAAATGTTGCTAATGATTTGAGTTTGATTTCTGAGTGGATCTTGGTGAAGACCAGTACTTTCTACTTTGATCTTGACTCTATGTCATCGGTTGGACCCGTACTTGTTTTGGAGTCTAGTGTGTTGAACACATCATTAACTGCCAGAATGGAAGATTTTGCCGATTGGGAGGATTTTGTTCGTATCAGGCACGAACTATAAAAATAGCAATTTGGGAACATGAGGTTTTGTGAAAGCCGCCCCTGAAAGAGGGCGGTTTTTTTATTTATTCTACCTTCCTTTGGTCACCTGCTACGTAGTAGCTGGGCTAGGCTAAGTTTTGTATTCTAAGTGTGTTTGATCCCGTTAGAAGTCCTGCCTTTGCCGGCAGGCAGGCGCGATCACTGAGAGAAAGAGCTGCTAATTTGTAGGTAATGTATGCATAAATAAGAAGCTTGTGTTTGGCTCTTGAATTAAGATCGCGTCCTGTTTCTAACGGGATTGACACACATAATCTCCTTTGCTAGGATTGCTCTACGAAGCTTTTAGGAGCTTTATTTTTTTACACGATATATGGCAAAAACCTCAACAGTAGCTCGGTCGCTTAAGAAGCCGAAATTTATGACTCGGATTGTTCGCCGATGTTTCCGTTGTGGTCGTAAACGAGCGTTTATGAGAGATTTCGACCTTTGCCGTATATGTTTCCGAGAGCTTGCCAACGAAGGTAAGATTCCAGGGATTAAAAAGTCATCGTGGTAAGTTATACGCCCTCAGCGTACAATACTGCTTCGTCAATACAATGAAAGATTCAATCGCAGATTTTATAACACAAATTAAAAACGCAGGAGATGCGGGAAAGACTTCTATTGTCGTTCCTTTTTCAAGCATGAAACTTGCTATCGCCGAACTTCTCGTAAAAGAAGGCTATCTTCTTTCTGCAGTGAAGCGAGGTAAAAAAATTGAAAAGTTTATCGACGCTGAACTTGTGTATGAAGGCAATACTCCTCGAGTTCGCGGAGTAAAGAGAATTTCAAAACTATCTCGCAGAATATATCAAAAGGCTACAGAAATGAGACCTGTTCAGTACGGTTATGGTTTATTGGTGGTTTCAACTCCAAAGGGGATTATGGGCGGTAAACAAGCTCGTATAGAGCATGTTGGAGGTGAGGTTCTCTTTTCAATTTGGTAAAAATATATGTCACGAAAAGGTAAAAAAGAAATAATTATCGGAGACAAAACAACAGTAACTCAAACTGCTGGTATTGTTACTGTAAAAGGTCCTCTTGGGGAGCTTTCACGATCAGTACGACCTGAAATTGAAATGGTAATTGAAGGAAATATAATTAAACTTACTCCTAAATACTCTAACCTAGAAACGAGGTCACTCTGGGGAACATACGCTTCTCATATTCAAAATATGATTCAAGGTGTAACTACTCCATACGTAAAGAAACTTATTGTTGAAGGAGTTGGTTTTCGTTCAGAAGTAAAAGGTATAACTATTACATTTACTCTTGGCTTTTCTCATACAATCACTCTAGATATTCCTCAAGGTTTAACAGTTACTGCTGAAAAAAATCTTGTAACAATTTCAGGTTCTGACAAAGAGCTTGTGGGAGAATTTACTTCAAAGATTCGTAGTTTAAAGAAGCCAGAACCTTATAAAGGAACAGGTATTCGATACGAAGGTGAGGTTATTCGTCGAAAACAAGGTAAGAAGTCTGTTTAATTAAAATCATGACTACCACATCTCAAAAAAGAATACGACGACACAAGAAAATTCGAGCTCGAGTTTCTGGAACAGCAGAGAGACCACGATTTTCAGTTTTCAAATCAAACAAGGCACTCTACGGTCAGCTTATTGATGATGTAAAAGGTGAGACTCTTGCGTCAGCAACAACTTTGAGTATGAAAGGTAAGGGTGTTACAGAAAAAGCAAAAGAGGCAGGTAAAGAAATTGCAAAGCTTGCACTTGCAAAAAACATCAAACAAGTTGTTTTTGATCGAGGAGGTTTTATATATACTGGTCGAGTAAAGGCTTTTGCAGAAGGAGCTCGTGAGGGCGGACTTACATTTTAAGTAGACAAACTTCACTTCTCAAGTAAGATAATCATACCTATGGAACAGAAAGAAACACAAAACGAAAAAGAAACAAAACAAACACCAGCTGTGAGTACTCCTGTTGTACCTACTTCTACTCCTCCAGTTACTACTGCTCCGGCTTTAGATACTAATCCTAAGGATACTCGAGATACTAAAGGTGGTTTCAAGAAAAATACACGAAGAGGTAATAGTGAACGCAGACAACAAAAGCCTCGCTCTGAATTTGATCAGCGAATTATCAATATTCGTCGAGTTGCCCGTGTGGTTGCTGGAGGACGCCGTTTCTCTTTCTCAGTGGCTCTTGTTGCTGGAGATAAAAAAGGAAGGGTAGGGGTTGGTCTTGCTAAGGCTTCTGATACATCTCTTGCTATTGAAAAAGCTTTTCGATCAGCTAAGAAAAATATGATTACAGTAAATCTTACTAAGACTATGTCTATTCCACATGATGTGAAAGTAAAGTATTCAAGCTCTCGAATTATTTTAACTCCCGCTCCTGACAAAGGTATTATTGCTGGATCTTCTGTTCGAACCGTTTTAGAGCTTGCTGGTCTTCATGATGTGAATGCTAAAATTATTTCACCAAGTAAAAATAAATTGAATAATGCTCGAGCTGCTATTATGGCGTTGAGTCAAATTCGTAAGTCACGATAATATACTGAATATGCAAATTCATGAATTAAAAAGAAAAACAAAGCGTACAAAATCTCGTCAAGTTGGACGAGGAGGTAAACGTGGTAAAACATCTGGCCGTGGAACAAAAGGTCAGAAGTCTCGTTCAGGACACAAGATTCGACCTGAAAGTCGAGATCTTATTAAGAAGTTACCCAAACTTCGTGGATATGCTTTTAATTCCTTCCAAAAGGAATCTGTTCCACTAAGTCTCGCTCGACTTGAAGCTGCTTTCAGTTCAGGTGATGCAGTAAGTCCGAAGATTCTCGCAGAGAGAAAAATTATCGGCACACGACAAGGTTTTTTAAGACCTATCAAGATTCTTTCACAAGGTGAAATTACTAAGCCTCTTATGATTTCAGGTTGTGGAGTTTCAGCTGCTGCTCGAGTAAAAATCGAGAAAGCAGGAGGTAAGGTTACTTTGAAATAATAAATTATTTCAAATAAGCTTTCCGGGCGTACTCGATTCTTCTATAAGGAGAATCAGAGTGCAGGCCAAAACACTTGCTTGTGCAATGTTAGCCCAATCATTTTGACTCAAAATGATTTAGGGAGGCAAGATAAGTTACAGGAGGACAGGGTGCTCAGTATATTTGATTTTGTATAGACAGACACGGCTGGATAAGATAGCATAATCACGTACTTATCAACTTAAATTTGACCTACATGAAGAGTTTTTTTGCAAAAATTGGCCTCATTTTTTCTGACAAGAATATTCGTAAGCGAATATTTTTTACCATGGGTGCACTTGTGCTTTTTCGCTTACTTGCGACCATACCGATTCCGGGAGTTGACGTTGAACGCTTAGGAGCATTCTTTTCTGAGAATCAATTCTTTGGTCTTTTGAATATATTTTCTGGAGGAGGACTTGCAAACCTCTCTATTGTGATGCTTGGAGTAGGTCCATACATTACTGCTTCTATTATTATGCAGCTTATGACGATCATGTTCCCGAGTCTCAAGGCTATGTACCAAGAGGAGGGAGAAATTGGTAGAAAAAAGTTTGCTCAAATAAGCCGTCTGCTTACTGTTCCACTTGCTCTTGTTCAGTCATTTGCTTTCGTAAAACTTCTTCAGTCAAATGGAGCACTAGCTCCACTTGGTGGTTTTGACCTTGTTGTTAATATTCTTGTGATCACTGCTGGCTCTATACTTCTTATGTGGATTGGTGAGCTTATTAGTGAGTTTGGTATTGGTAACGGAGTTTCGCTTCTTATTTTTGCTGGTATCGTTGCGAGTTTGCCAAGCGCTCTTACTCAGCTTGGTATTATCTTTGATCCTGCACAAATTCCAATCTACATTGCATTCCTTATAGCAACACTTGTGGTGATTGTCGGAGTGGTTATTGTGACAGAAGCAGAACGTCCAATTCCTATTACCTATGCAAAACGTGTTCGTGGAGCAAAAGTATATGGTGGTGTTTCTACATATCTACCACTTCGCCTAAACCAAGCTGGAGTTATTCCAATCATCTTCGCTCTTTCTATATTGCTTTTTCCTCAAATGATATTGTCTTTCTTGTCAGGAGTTCAGAATGATACAGTTCAGGCAGTATCAAACTTTATTCTCGGTGTTCTTAATAATCCTTGGATATACGCAGCCTTGTACTTTGTATTCGTATTTATTTTCACATACTTCTATACAGCAATTACATTTGATCCAGATATGATTTCTGAGAATCTTCAGCGAAACGGAGCATTTATTCCAGGAGTTCGTCCAGGTCAATCAACCTCTCATCATATTGCTCGGATTCTTACTCGCCTTACACTCTTCGGGGCGCTCTTCCTGGGTCTTATTGCAGTTCTACCTCTTATAATGAGAGCAGTCACTGGTATTCAACAGCTTGCCATTGGAGGTACTGCACTTCTCATTGTGGTTTCTGTGGTGGTGGATTTGATGAAAAAGGTTGATGCACAAGTTTCTGCCCGCGAATACTAGGCGAGTAAAATTATCTCATCTACTTCGTTGCCAATTCCGTTTACTTCCGCGCAGTATCTGTACAGCTCGGTCGTAATACTCATTGGCGCCTCGTATCTAACACAATTTTATTCGCCTAGAGAATCTATTAGTTTTTCTACGTCTTTCGTGTGCTCGCTCACGCCTTGTATCTAAAACATTTTTGCAGGTTTTAATTTGATAGGTGTCTTTACTCTTTGCCTTTTTATCTTTACTCTTAAGATATGGATCTTAAAACATTTATATTTATAGGAAGTTCAGGATGTGGAAAGGGAACTCAAGCTGAGCTTATAAGTAAAAAGCTTATAACCGAAAGCCCTGACACTCCAATTTATCACCTTGAGTCAGGTGCTCGTTTTCGTGAGTTTATTAAAGGCGACACGCATTCAAGTAAGCTTTCTAAGGAAATATATGAATCTGATGTTCGTCAACCAGATTTTTTGGCTGTGTGGAATTGGTCACATCTGTTTGTCGATGCTCTAACTGGTAAGGAACATTTGATTATTGATGGCACACCTCGTTCTCTTTTTGAGGCAAAAATGCTCGACAGTGCACTGGATTTTTATCAATACAAAAATCCGGTCGTTGTGTATATAAACGTAAGTAAAGAATGGTCTCGTGCACACCTACTTAATCGAGGAAGGTCTGATGATGCGACACTTTCAAAAATAAATAAAAGACTTGCATGGTTTGATACTGATGTTATTCCAGCGATTGAGTACTATCGCACGAGAGATGATTATCATTTTATCGAAGTTAATGGTGAACAAAGTATAGAAAAAGTTCACGAGGACATTGTTACAAATCTGTGATTACTATAAAGTCTGAAAAAGAAATAGAGTTTTTGCGTGAAGGTGGAAAAAGACTCGCTGAGATTTTGTGTATTATTAAAGATAAAACTGTTGCTGGTGTTTCTACTCGAGAACTTGATGAAATTGCTTTTAATCTTGTGAAAGAGAAAGGGGACACTCCAGCTTTTTTAAACTATAAACCAAAGGGGGTTAAGCGTCCGTATCCTGCTACACTTTGTGTTTCTGTAAACGACGTGATTGTTCATGGTATTCCAAATGAGCCAGAACTAATTTTAAAAGAGGGAGACATTGTGACATTGGATATGGGAATTATTCACGAAAATCTTATTACTGATAGCGCAGTTACGGTAGGTATAGGAAATATTGATGAGAAAGGCAAAAAACTTATTTCCGCAACAGAAGAGTCTATGTATAAAGGAATTGCTATGGCACGTGGTGGGAATCATGTGGGGGACATTGGTTTTGCGATTTATAGCTTTGTTAAACCACTTGGTTTCTCTCTAGCTGACAATTTGTCTGGTCATGGTGTGGGCTACAAGGTCCATGAAGATCCATTTGTTCCAAATATAGGCCGTAGGGGAGAAGGGCCCATTTTAAAGCCTGGAATGGTGCTCGCTATTGAACCGATGCTTCTTGAGGGAATCTCTCGAGTTAGTTTTGATAAAGACGAATATACAGTTCGAACCAAGGATGGAAAACGCGCCGCACACTTTGAGCACTCAATAGTTATTACAGAAGGCGAGCCTGAAATACTTACGCAGATGTAAAACAGGTAGGATAAAGCATGTAG
>CAZVFV010000011.1:0-20111 GCA_964626625.1 uncultured Candidatus Saccharibacteria bacterium
GGTGCCTCAGTATCAAGTGCTTGTCTAGAAGTTTCAGGTGTCTCATCAGCTTCATTTGGTGTGCCTGGTGTCGGTACAGGGTCTATCCAAGCCCCTACGCCATCAGGAATGCGTGCAATAGACTTGTTTTCAGGTACAGGACCATCGTACGTATGTTCATCAATAAGGTTATTAAACGGATCAAAAAGCCTTACTGTGTCTCCAGTGTTGTTAAGAATTGGTTTATTGTAATAAATAACCAAGAATCCATGGCCAGTAATTATGGTGCCACCAGTAGATGTATTAGATGAGCTGATAACAACTTTATTACCTTCAGCTGATGTTGCGTCTCGAGTGTACCAGTCAGCGATATTAATAGCCCTATCTTCAAGATTATAAATTTCTACCCATTCTCCGAGTGGTCCGTCCTGACTATCGCTTCCTGTTGGGTTTGGTAGAATCTCGTTTAATACAATTCGAGGAGGTGTTGGTGGTGGTGGAAAAGATAAGGTCGAATTTAGACTGAGTTTAATAATTTCTGTATCAATAAAACCTCCTGTTCCAATAGGTGGATTTAATTGTCTACCCGTTGCAACAAGTTCAATGTCGCATGTTTTTTCTTCTGTAGATGGAGATGTAAAGAAAGAAACTTGCCAATCTTGAGGACTTTCAAAATTTTGCTCTGGAGTGTTGAGGTTTTGTAATGGACCATTATATTTTTCTTCACCATGTAAGACTGCGGAAACATCTAAAAGGTCACAGAGTTCTCCGGTGCTCGTTGCAGTAATGTTATATGTAAAATCTAAACTTCCTTCATTAAGTATGGAAAATGTTGCAACGGTTGGTTCTTCTCCTGGATTAGTAAGTGAGAAATCAAGAGAACCTGCAGAAAGTACGTTACCTGAAGATGTGTGTGTATCATTAAACCAAGAAAATGTATCTCCAATAGCTGAAAGACCTGAGTAGTTGAGACCAATGATTAAAAGCATTGCAACCGTTTTGCGCATTAAAAGAGGTGAATGCTTTAAGTATTTTTGTATATTAAAAATATTTTCAAAACCACGTACACAAGTACGCATGAATTTAATATGCGGAGTAAGTTCCGTGTGATTTTTGTGTTTACTGCGGATTTTCATGAGAAGAATCAACAGACTTATTTTTCTTAAGTTTTTTGAGTTCTTTAAAAATTTTGACTACTTCATCTCCAACGATAATAACAGCGGGGAAGATGATAAGAAGAAGAAATCCTAGTGGCTTACGTGCAAAGTCGATAATGTAACCAATGCGAGGAATATCAAGAATGACCTTACCGATAATTTCTTTTTGAGGTGTCTCTCTTGCGTCTGGATCTTCATTTGCATCACCTTTGGTGGTGTAAAGAAGAGTGCCTTCAACAGCTCGAACACTAACTATTCTGTGAGTTGTCGGTACGTCAGTTTTGGTATCTTTGCCAAACGTGACAACATCCTCCACCTCGTAATTTTCTTGAGGTTTAATGATAACAATTGCCCCAGTCGAAATTGCTGGTTCCATTGATCCTGATTGCACTACTTTGACTTGGAAATTTCCCGGAATAGGGAAGAGTGTAGAGATTAAGAGAAGTGCCAAGATGATTATGGCTCCTATAAATATGTAGTATCCAAGTGTAAGTAATTTTTTCATTGAACATGTAGCTTGAAGCCTTTAACCCTCCCACGAATAATCGCGAGAGGTAAAAGGCTTCAAGAAGCTTTTTGAGATTGTTAGATATTTTCTACTTCTGGGTCAAGATTTATCGCATCACAGCTAAAGTTAGTATTGTTTCTAACTTGTTCTGCGTATGCAGTAAGACTTGCAGAGAATGAATCGCTTTGAGCATCATTTGTCATACCAGAACCATCACAAGTAATATCGTTTCCATTAACAGTCATAGTACCTGCGCACCATGAAAGTCCGATGTAGCTAGTTGTGGTTGCTGTAAGTTGTTTTTCTGTTGAAGGATCAAGTGAGGCAAGGCTTCCAAAGCTACTTAGTGGAGCTGGTCCACCAAGAGCTATTTCGCCATTTTCATACATACCATTTCCGTTAGTGTCTGCCCAAGTGAATATATCAATGTAGTTTGAGAGCTCTCCAAGACCGCTAGGGTTTCCTAGAATTGCTGTGTCTCCCGCGTTGATTTCTGGACCTAAGAGTGAGTTCTCTTGATCATCTTTATTGTGAACAATAAGACAAGCCCATGCATCGTTATCGTATACATGAAGAGAGATCACATTTGTGCCTGTGTCTCCTGGCTTGATATCGTCGAAGTTAAAGAATTGGTCATTTCCATCAAGATCTTTTTCTGACCACAGTCGGCATTGGTTTTGGAATGATGAATCATTTCTACATTCTTCTCCTGGACGTTCGATTGTTAAGTCAAAAAGAAGTCCTGCAGGATTAGATGCTGGATTGTTACTTCCTGATTTATTACGAACTGTAATTTCAAGAGTGTTTAGTCCATTTTGTACAGCTGGAAGCATAAGTGCTTCAGCAGCATCTGTGTTAACCAAAGCTCCGAAATTTGTTTCTGTACCAAGCTGATCTGTAATTGTTGTTCCATTGAATACAATTTTGTATCCATTGTCTGCGGCAAGAGCTAGGTCAAGAGTTATTCCGTCTACACCACCATTCCAATTGAATGATTTTTTGAAAGTGTACTGCGCACCATTTGTTGTGTCTGCAACAAGAACTGGATTAGTTACCCAAATCCATTCTGCATCAGAGCCAGTGATTTCCTCTATCCAATTTGGATGAATAACTGAAAGGGCAACTGCATTTGTTGGATATCCACCCACAAACGCACCTGTTCCACCAGTCACTTGTGTAGATTCTGAACTCCATAGGTTTATGCTACAGGTCTCACAGTCTACACCGTTATAGATTTGCTTAGTGTGATCAATTTTAAGATCGATTGAACCTGCTACGAAGATGTTACCTGATGAAGTTTCGGTGTCGTTATAGAACGCACCAGTTACTCCGGCAACAACTGCGCCCACAAGCACAATTACTCCAAGACTTAATAATATTTTTTTCATAATAGATTGTTATTCAATAAGAAGTTTTTAACTAGAATTGATCTATTGGAGATTGTGGATCTTGAGGTGAACAAAGGAAGCTTCCGTTGTTTCGAGATTGTTCAGCTCGGAAAGATATATCAGCTTGAACTCTGTCAGTCTGAGTTTCGTTTCCTTCATTTGCTCCACTGCAGCTTATTCCAGAATTTCGAACATCTGGACCGTTTGTTCCCTTAGGATTTTCTAGAGTGCCTGTATAACCCAATGCATCTTGGTCTACTGCAGTCAGCTGAAAATCACCAAAACACCATGCTTTTCCTACGTAACGAATGCTGTCTCCTGGAAGCGGTCCAGTTCCATCCCAAATGTTAACTTCTGAGTCAGCTAAAGCAACAGTTGCTGTTTGACCCACATCAAGTGCACCAAGAGTTCCTGACTGAAGAAGAGTTTCGTTTGATTCGAATACATTATCTCCATCATCTGCCCACCATGCGAAGTGAACGCGACTTGCTAATTCACCATCGTTAGGACCTGTTGTTCCATCTTCTACTTCACCTTCAGTTTCAAGTTCTGGTTCTGTTGAACTCATACCACTGTTGTCAGTGAGTGTGACGTCTGCACAAAGCCATGAATCATTGTTATTAACATGAAGACTGATAGTATCCTCACCCCAATCTCCTGGTTTTAGATCTTGAAAATCAAAAAAGAGGTCGCCTTGTTCAAGGTCTTTTTGTAACCAACTTGTGTCAGGGTTGAACACGCCATTGTAATAACTTGTATTGTCGACTGTAAGATCGATTGCACCAGCTGTGAATGTATTTCCAGTTGATGTTTCTGTGTCAGAGAAGAACGCACCTGTTGCTCCGGCAATAACCACCGCAACGAATGCAATCACACTCACACTTAATAATATTTTTTTCATATTGTAATTAGAATTTAATTTAAATAAGCTATTTTATAAAGAACAAAATCTTCACCATGTTCGACCAGAAGATTTTAAATTTAAATATTGAGCACAAAAAGTGCCATAGTATTAACTGTAGACTTATTGACTGAAGTTTTGATGAAGTAAATAAGTCACTTTTGATAAAGAACAAAATCTTTCATGTGTTCGACCGAAAGATTTGAAATTTAAATATCGAGCACTATAAGTGCTATGGTATTAATGTTAGACGTATCCACACAACTGTCAACGTGATTTTTTTAAAAATCAAATAAGTCAAAAAAAGCTAATTTTTGCAAAAAAATAGCAAAAAACCCCGTGGGATAGGGGTTTTTTGATGAAATTTCGCTATTTTTTACCTAAAATTCTATACACAGGTTTTACACAAGCTCTCCACATTTGCATTTTTTTATTGTGATTGCGGAGAATACCCCGAAGTTTTGCTTCGGGGTTGAGTTCACAAATCTGAACAAGCGTCGGCGGAGCCGACGCTTGTTCAGTAAAGTTTTCCCTGTTGCTTCGCCTCATACTTTGTCTGCTCTGAGCGAGGATAGGACGAGGACTTTATCGTGCGTGAAGGTCTACGTAGATGTCTTCGAGGGCTTTTACAGCATCTCCAGAAGCAATGTTATTTTGGTGGTACATTCCATCAGTGCAATCTCCGGCAGCCCAGATTCCTGGCGTTTGTGTTTTTTGATTTCGGGGGTCAACGATGATCTGTCCAATCTTATTTAAAGGAGTAATATTTTTTACAAATGATGTTGTTGGAATGAGTCCGATCTCAACAAAAATTGCTGGCGCAATAATTTCTTTTTCTTCATGTGTCTGTGCATCTTTGTAGAAAATACTTTTTACAAATTTGTCGCCCGTTATTTGTGTTGGAATTGCATTTTTGATAGCAGTCATATTGGGATGCTTTAATACTTTTTCAACAGTTACTGGATCTGCTCGGAGTGCGTCTCCACGATTAAGAAGAGTGACACTTTTTGCATATGCCAAGAGTTGAGCAGCTGTTTCAAAGGCTGCATTTCCACCTCCAATAACAACCATGTCTTGTCCGGTAAAGAGCGGTCCGTCACATGATGCACAATAGGTGAGGCCCTTGTGCTCAAACTCTTTTGCTCCTGGTATATCGAGCTGTCTTCGTGTGCTACCAGTCGTTACAAGGACTGTTTTTGCGTTATAAGAGCCCTTATCTGTGGTTATAGTGAAATTACCCTTATTTCCTGTTACTTCCTTCACATACTCACCTTTTTGTATTTGAACAAACTCTTTTGCATAGGCTCGTAAGTGATCTTCGAGAGATTTCGCTAAATCAAGTCCTTTGATAGAAATAGTTCCTATCCAGTTTTGAATATCTTCAGATACGATACTTTGTCCGCCAAATTCAGCGGCAATAAAAATAGTCTTTAATTGTTTTCGAGAAGCATATACACCAGCAGAAACACCCGCTGGTCCGCCTCCAATGATTGCTAAGTCGTACATAAAATAAAGAAGTTAAAATTTAATATTTAGAATAATGAATGAAATATAATATTTAGAATAGTGGTATATAGAATACAGAATTAGGAATGAGGAAGCAAGAAAAAATACGTAGTGATATGTAATGTCTAATAAAAGCGGGAGCCCGAAGGGCTCCCGCTTTTATATTTTATGCTACATGCTACATGTTACATTACTTTAGTTTCGATCTTCGGAGAAATGCTGGTACTGCACCCCAGTCATCATCAGCATCGTCGATAATAACTTTCTTTTGTTCGGGAGCTTGAACTTTTTCTTTTGGAGAAACTTGTGGGGGTACGGAGTTATAAATTTTTCCTACAGGTTCATTGTTGTTTTGTGAAAGGGGAGCTGACTTTTTTTCTAAACTTTGGTTTTCAGGGAAGCCAGATGCAATAACTGTAATTTTTATTTCACCTTTTTTGAGTCGATCACTGCGAACTGTACCGAAGATTATTTTTGCATTTGGATCAACAGATTCAGTGATTATTTTTGCAGCATCTTGAATTTCGAACATTGTAATATCTTCACCTCCAGCAATAGAGAAGAGAACGCCTCGAGCTCCTGCAATAGAAACTTCAAGAAGAGGTGAATTGATTGCAAGCTTTGCAGCTTCCACAGCTCTGTTTTCACCTGTTGCAGATCCAATACCCATGAGAGCTGAGCCCGCATTTTCCATAACAGCCCTTATGTCAGCGAAGTCTATGTTGATAATTCCAGGTGTAGTGATAAGGTCTGAGATTCCTTCAACGGCATTTTTCAAGACATCATCACAAAGTGCAAAAGCTGACTTGGCTGTTGTTTCTTTATCGATATTTGCAAGTAGTCTATCGTTTGGAACGATAATAATTGCATCCACTGATTTACGAAGTTCATCGAGCGCTTGTTCAGCAATGCGAAGTCTTTGTTGTCCTTCAAAGAAGAATGGTTTTGTTGTTACCGCAACTGTAAGCGAACCAAGTTCTTTTGCGATCTGTGCAATTTTAGGAGCGGCACCAGAGAATGTTCCTCCTCCACAACCTCCAGTAATAAATACCATATCAGAACCTTTGATTGCTTCTTGAATATCTTCAAGAGTTTCTTCGACTGCACGACGTCCAAGATCTGGATTCATTCCAGTACCAAGTCCACGGGTTAGATTTTTTCCAACATGTATTTTTTTCTTTGCTTGAGAGTGATGTAAATCCTGGGCGTCAGTGTTTATGGCAACAAAATCAACACCTCGAACTTTCGAAGTGATCATATGATTGATTGCGTTCTTGCCTGAACCCCCGACACCGAGGACCTTTATTCGTGCGAACGCTTCTACTTCTGGTTTAATTTGGGGCATAATCTTAAAAAATCCAGTATCTCTGGTTAAAAAGTTCCTTCAATAATAGCAGAAAAATCTGAAAGCAAAACCATTGCGAGCTCTGATTTCGCGTGGTATGGTGTTCAATGTTCTTTACACATAAGGAGAATTCGATGATTAAGGTTGATCTCACACTGTCTTTTAAATGTCCTCAGGGGTCTTCAGAAATAATTGAGTGTAGATTTCAGACTCATTCTTTTGTCGCCACAGTTTTTCTGGGTGCTCGGATTGAGATTCGACTTGGTTCACCTAAGCAACCTTATTTTTTTGAAGTTACTCATGTTGGTGTGATTCAGGTTGGTAATTTAAATCAGGTTGTTGAAATAATCTGCGCACCTCAAGGTAAGAATTTGGTTTATCTTGAGAAAATACTTACTGAACTTCGAAAAGCAAAGGAGTGGAAGGAAATAAAATGATGAAACAAAAAATAAACCCACCTTGTCGGTGGGTTTTTCTGTGAAGATTTTAAGGAAGAAGTTTTTTAATCCAGCCGAATAGTTTTTCACCTAAACCTCGCGCTATACGCTTAATACTTATTCCTGAATCATCTTTTGAAGTAAGTCCGAGAATACAAAGTCCGTAAGCAACAGACCATGTTGAATCTTTTATTTGACCTTTGGAGCTTTCGCGAACATTGATTGTTGCAATTCGTGAGGGGAGTTTTAAATATGTTTTTGCGATCTCTTCAATACTTCCCATTCCAGAACCTCCTCCTGTGATTATAATACCAGCAGGAAGTAATCCACTCCTGTTGATTTTCTTTAAGTGCGCCTCAATAAGTTCAAACATCTCATATAATCGAGAAGAAATAATTTCATCGAGTTTTTTGCGTGAATATGAAGTACCTGTGAGTGTTCCTATTTTTATATCCTCCGCTTCTTCGAGTGGAATTTTAAAACCAAGAGCGATGTCGTGTGTGATGTCTGTTGAGCCCATAGGGAAGACTTCGAGTGATATCGGAATGTTATTTTCGAACACAACAATAGAAATAGTTTCAGCTCCAATGTTTGCAAGAACACAACCAGCAATTTTTTGAGTTTTTGAAAGGGTAACAAAGCTTGCTGCGATAGGAGAGGTAATAACATCAACAACATCAACACCAATATCTTCAACAGCTTGAATTAAATCATTAACGTGATGTTCGAGAGCAGAAATGAAAAGAGCCTTAACTTCAAGTTTTGTGCCTCGCATGCCGATCGGGTTTCCACCAAGTATTGGTTTTCCATCTATTTTGTACGAAATAGGGATAGCATGAATAATTTTTCTATTTAAAGAAAGGGCTGGTGGAATTTCGTGTTCACAAATCTCCATAGCCTTTTCCATATCAAGTTCTGATACTTGGGAATCTGCTCGAGAAATAATAATTGAACCCTGAGAAGTTACTCCAGAAAGTCCAATGCCTCCAACAGAAAGAAAGGCACGTTTTATTTTGACACCACTTGTTTTTTCAGCTTGAGCAACAGCAACAGATATACTTTTGAGTACGTCAGAAGGGTTAATAATATAACCATGTCGAAGACCTTTCGATTCAGCAAAGCCAGATCCAATAATACGAGGTAGTAGCCGATCATTTTCTCGAATGCTTTCGGCGACAAGTACTTTTATTTGGTATGTTCCGATGTCGATACCGACTGTTATGTTGCGTGCCATGAAAATTATATAAATCAGAATTACTTCTTTTTATCTATTCTACTACGAAACACCTTATTTTTTCTATGCACAACAAAATCACCACGCGTAAGCGTGGTGATACGGTGAATTTTTTAATCAATATATGCTCTTCCTTCAAGGTCTTCTCCGCAGATAGGACAGTGTTGGTGCAGGTGTGCTTTTGAGCCTTCTCCATGAACAATACTTTGCTCTTGCCACATTTTGTAACTTTTGTGGCATTTAGGACAAATCCTATTTCTAACAAATAAACAAAAGAGTGCAACGGCGATAAAGGATGGACAAATGATTTTAAAGAAAACATCCATGTAAAACTCCTTATGTAAACAAAAAGTACACTCCAACTCTCTATTTGTTATAGCTGTATTAGTAAAATAATTCAATCTTTACAGGTTGAATTTTTTGAGAGCTTTTGCTTCAAGTTTTTCCATTTCATCTCCATGGTCTAATCCTTTAAGGTGAAATAATCCGTGGATAAAAAGTAATCCAATAAAATTATCGTAAGGCTTGTTCCATTCAACTGCTTCAATGCGAGCTTTGTCAGGGTTTATAAATATCTCACCTTGGTCTCTGTCGAGAGGAAAGGAGAGTACGTTCGTTGGTTTGTCTTTTCCACGGTAGGTAAAGTTAAGTTTTTTAGAAAGCGTTGTTCCAACAAACACTAAACTTAATTCATATTTTTTCCCAAGTACAAAGTCTTTCATTTCGACAAAAGGCAAGCTTGGAAGCTTGCCTTTTGTTTTATTGGTGATTGAAACTCCTTCGATGTCCATTTATTTTCGGCGCTTTCTTACTTCGAGAGCTGGATCTATCATCTTTCCAAGCTTAACCAATTCTTCAATACGAGCCTTTTCTGCTAAACGAGTTAATTTTTTGTTTCGATTAACATTCTCAGACTTAATACGAGTATGATAACGGATACTTCGAACTCGAGGAAGTACTCCAGAGCCCTTAACACGCTTAGTAAAGCGTCTTAGGACACTAAGACTTGTTTCGTTGTTGTTTCTGTTGATTTCTACGTTTACTGCCATAGTGGAAAATATATTACCATAGAAGGATAAGGGGTGCAATCACCAAGGAAAGCATTCGAACACTCTTGTGTATAGTAATAAGGTAATGAGGAAGTTCTTTAAGAGGTACGGTTTCTTGAACACGTGTTTCTGTATTGCGTACAACCACGTTATTTTCCATAGCTTCCTTCTGTCCCATGATGATTATAAAAGGAAGGTCCATGTGTTCTGCAGAAGAAATTTGTCCGGTGATCTGATCACCAGCTAATGCATGAAGAATAGGTATACCCCATTTACGAAGACTTTCAATTATCTTAAGACTTTTAAGTTTTGCTTCAAAACCAAGATGGATAAAGTAAAATTGTGCTGATTTTGGTTTCTTGAGTTTTACTGAATTTTTTAATCTTTGATATGAGCAGGAAAGACTGATTGCAGGAATGTCTTTTTTGAATCCAAGTTTTCGAGAGAGAGGACTATATCTAAAACCAAAACCACATAGCTGGCTATTTTTTTGAGCATCAGTTAGATGTATTTCAAAAAGTGTGTGAGCAAAACAGTCTCGATGTCCAAAGAGTGTTGGATCGATCTGATAAGGAATTTCCATTGTTTCGATAAATTCAAGCACCTCTCTAAAATGTGTTCGAGCACCTTCAGAAAGAAATGCCATAGGTTGTGGAGCGTCACGTCGTATGGCTATGCACTTTTCATCTTCGCAGACATGAGTAATAGGGTTTCTACGAACACAGTCTTTGCAAGGACCTTTTAATTCATTAAGCTTCTTTTTATAGTAATTCCAGAGTTCTCTTTCGAAGCGATGAATAGCTTCACGGTCTCCAATGGTATTAAGTACAATAGAGATATTGTTATAACCTTCTTCTTCGAGAATTGCCTGAGTTGTTTTGATGAGGATTGCTTCGGCAATACTTTTTGTTGTTCCAATAATATCGAGTGAAAATTCAATTATATTCTTTTTTGGTGCTTTACGAGTTATAAGCATTGTCGGCTGATGTGTCTCAAGAGCCTCAAGAGTTTCAAGAGTTTTTTTTCCGTACACGCGGAGGAGTGCAAGTTTTTCTTCTAGTTTAAAAAGAGTATTTGGAGCTTTTGAAAGAGATTCTCTTTCAATGAGATTTTGTTTGGAGAGGCTTTTTACATGAGGCGCATCTTCTTTTTTAATTGAAGGTACGTTAATAGTTTTGAAACCATAATATGAAGCTATTTGTGTTACGTGATCTCTGTCTTCTTTAGGTTTTCTCATACAATAATTATTTGTTATCTTCTTCTGTTTTGTCCCCCGGCCAAAGTCCAATACCATTTAGTGGTAAGAGACGAATAAGTGGTCTGCCAATAATAAATTTCTCAGGTAAGGTACCCCAGTATCGAGAATCCAAACTTCCTGTTCGATTATCTCCCATTACAAAATATTCGTTTTCTGGAACCGTAACAGTTAAAGTGTCATTTTTAGTAAACTCTACATAGGTTTCTTCAAGTTTTAGTCCATCTGGATATTTTGTGTTCTCTATAAATACTTCGCCACGTTCAATTCGGACAGTGTCACCAGGGAGTCCAATGATTCGTTTGATAAAATAGCGTGAGGTATCGAGTGGATATTTAAAAATAAGTACAGAACCTCTTTTTGGTTCGCTAAAGTGATAGCTCAGTTGATCAACAATAAGGTACTGTGCATTTTCAAAAGTTGGATCCATCGACGCTCCATTCACAAGGAAGGGCTGAGCAATAAACATTCTGAACGGAACTATAATGAGAAGGGCGAGAATTGTGAATCGAAGCGTATCAAATAAAAGACTCGGTTGTTTTGTTTCTTGAACCGCTTCTTTTTGTGTTTCACTTTGTTCCATTTGTAATGTTCTAAATTTTCTTAGATGAATTTAGAGTCATTGTAGTACAAAAGAAATGTTTGACACAAGAGATTGAGGTGATGCACAGTAATTTTTTATTTATTTTGTAACTTTTAACCTTTACCCCAACACCTTTTTCAATTAAGTTTTTTTAAAAGTATGTACCTTACATTGTCCTTCTTATCTTTTAGATTTTTATGATAAGAAGAAAGGTGTGGGGGTTTACTTTTTTCTGTTTTGTCTCTACTCTTTCTGTATGGCATATACTATCGTTGGTCTTGGAAATCCTGGTGAAGAATATGTAGAAACTCGTCATAATGTTGGACGAATGGTTTTGGAAATAATTCAAAAGACAAAAGATTTTGAAGAGTGGAAAGAAAATAAAAAATCAAAAGCGCTTATTTCAAAGGGGATGCTTGGTAAACAAAAAGTAACTCTCGTTTTACCGGAAACTTTTATGAATAAGTCTGGAGAGAGTGTAAAAATTCTTGTAAAAAGTCCAAAGCTCGCAGAAAAAATGGTTGTGGTCCATGATGATCTTGATTTGCCACTTGGAACTCTCAAGGTTTCGTTTAATCGTGGAGCGGGTGGACATAAAGGTCTTGAGTCTGTAATTAAAGGGGTTAAGACTGAGAAATTTGCACGTATTCGAATTGGTATTTCTCCAGAAAATAAAAAAGGAGGTGTTAAAAAACCTTCACATGAAAATATAATAGATAATTTTATTGTTGATCCATTTAAACCTGCCGAGATGCTCGAAATAAAAAAAGTTTTAAAACGAGCTGTCGAAGCTGTTGAGATGATTGCAACTGAAGGAGTAGAAAAAGGAATGGGGGAATTCAATAGAAAATAATATTTTCAATTGAATTCAATGCCCAATCTCAAATTTCAAACGTCAAAAAGAAAAACCGCCTTTCGGCGGTTTTTTTGTTTATTTCTTGTTTCCTGTAAAAGAGAGTGCCATTTTTTGTTCCTTCGGATCAAAGAGAGTGATTTTGAAAGGATATGTTTTTCCAAGTTCAAGTTGCTCGCGTAGTTTTTCTTCAGTTCCAAATTCAGAAACATGAATGAGGCCTGCAACACCTTCTTCAATCGAAGCAAGTGCTCCGTGTTTGTTGAAACGAATAATAACTCCTTGCACTGTGTCATCTTTTTTGTACTTTTTACTTGCTTCTGTCCAAGGGTTTGGTTTAAGAGCTTTAATTGAAAGAGAGATTTTTCCGTCTTTTATTTCAATTACTTTTACTTTAACGCTATCATTTACACTATAGAGACTTTTTGGGTTTTCAACGAGCGCCCAGTCGATTTCAGAAATGTGTACCAATCCTTCAAGTCCTTCTTCAAGCTTTACAAAGATACCAAAATCAACAATACCAGTAACTGTTCCGTCAACTTCTTCTCCAACAGTATATTTGTCGATAATTTTCTCTTTATTTTTTGCTTCAGGACTCTTTTCAGAGAAGATAAGTTTTCCTTCTTTAGGAATTGCGGCAATGATAGAGACTGAGATTTTTTCTCCAACAAGCTTTTTCAATTCTTCAAGAATCTTGTCCTTGTCACCATCTTCAACTCGAGGATAGTGGTCAGTCTTTAACTGAGATGCAGGAAGGAATCCTTGAATCCCTTGCCATCCAATAATAAGACCTCCTTTGTTTGCTTCCGTAATAGGAAGTTCAAATACGAGTTTATTTCTAATAGCATCTTCTGCTTCACTCCAGATAAGAGCTTGACGAGCTTCTTTAAGAGATATTTCAACGTAACCATCTTTGTTTTCAACACTGATAACTTTTCCAGCTACCTTGTCACCAATATTTGTCTTCTTGATGATATCTCGAGCAGCAATGAATTCACGTCCGTATATGATTCCAGTTCCAAAAGGATGTAAATCAACATATATAGAAGCTGAATCAATACCAATAACAGCACCTTCTACAAGGTCGCCAACCCCTGGTGGGTTCGGAATAGATGCAAGAATAGCATCCATCATAGTAGTGTCTTTCTTTGGCTTTTCAGGCCCATCATCTTCTACCTTTCGAATTTCTTTCTTTGGCTTTTTTTCTACAACTTCTTCTTTTTTTTCTTCAACAACTTTCTTCTTAAAAATGTTTTTTAACATAATGGTTTTGTAGCAGTGTTATCTTTTTCCGTGTCTCTCGTCTCTCTAAGATAGGATTACTGCAAGTTTATAATAAATCTCTTATATAATAAGAGAGACAATATAGTACTACAAAGATTAGTTTTTTTCAAATAGGGGAGCTGTGTTACAATACCGCAATGATTATCACATACCACGGCGTAGGATGCCTCAAGGTGCAATTTGGCGACACTATTATTGCTGTCGATCCTATTTCAAAAGATTCTAAAGAAAAATCAGCTAAATTTGGTGCCGATATTGCGCTGGTGAGTATTAAAGACGCTGATCACAATGGGGTTGAAAATTCTGCTCACGGTGATCGAAACCCTTTTGTAATTTCTGGTCCAGGTGAATATGAGACAAAAGGGGTGTTTATAAAAGGATTTCCTTCGGTTTCTGCATACGGCAGTGCTGACAGAATTAACTCTATATATAGAGTAACTCTCGAAGGTATGAATATTTGCTCTCTCGGAGCTTTGAATAGTACTGATCTTAAAAGTGAAACAATGGAAGGTCTTAATAATATAGACATTTTACTTGTTCCTGTTGGTGGTGAAGGTGTTCTTACTCCAGCTCAAGCATATAAACTTGCGGTAAATCTTGAACCAAAAATAATTATTCCAACGCACTATAATGCAACTACGCTCAAAACCTTTCTCAAAGAAGCAGGAAGTGATTCTGTCGAAGCTGTTGACAAATTAACACTTAAAAAGAAAGATCTTGATGGTAAGGAAGCTGATATTGTTGTGTTATCTCCTCAGAACTAAGACTGGTTCTTTTGTTTTTACTCTTTTAGATTTAAAATAAACATTATGGGTTTCTTCGAATATCTTGATGGGCTTCGTGCTAAACCTGAACGTACGCGTGCTCGTATTGCTTTTGGTATTTCGCTGTCAGTCACCCTTGTTATCTTAATTGCTTGGAGTATGTCTTTTTATGCTTCTCGAGAAAGTGAAGTTGTTGCTGTGGCAGAACAAAAAGCTGAAAGCCCTCTTAAGTCAGTAAGTTCAAATGTGGCTGGTGTGTTTGCGAGTATTAAAAATGGTTTTTTGGACATAAAATCAAATATTAACGGTCTGTTTTCTGAAAATTATGAGGCCTCAACACCAGTACTTCAGGACACAAAAACACCCTTATTTTAATACCAAACCGAACCCTAATATGTTATAATAAGATGAATATCCTTATCTAAGGAAGTTTTACATAATGGCAAAAGACCAAGACAAAAAGGACGAAAATGAAGAAATAAAACCTGCTGTAAAAGGGGTTATTGGGCGTGAAATAACACTTGAAATGAAGGATGCGTATCTTGACTACGCCATGTCTGTTATTACATCTCGAGCTCTTCCTGATGTACGTGATGGTTTGAAGCCTGTGCATCGTCGAATTCTTTATGCTATGCATGAAAAAGGATTGGTTGCTGGTGGAAAGTTTCGAAAGTCTGCGGTGGTGGTTGGAGACGTGCTTGGTAATTATCACCCTCACGGTGATGCTTCTGTGTACCAAGCACTCGTAAAAATGGCGCAAGATTTTTCAATGCGTTACCCTCTTGTTTCAGGACAGGGAAACTTTGGAAATATTGATGGTGACAATGCTGCTGCGATGCGTTATACCGAAGCAAAAATGTCACGTATTGCTTCTGAGCTTTTAGGAGACATAGAAAAAGATACTGTTGATTTTAGACCGAACTATGATGGAACTCGAAAAGAGCCAACGGTTATGCCAGCTGCAGTTCCAAATATACTTCTCAATGGAACTCTTGGTATCGCTGTTGGTATGGCGACAAATATTCCTCCACACAATCTTCGTGAAATCGTTGATGCAACTTCGTACTTGGTTGATAACAAGGATGCAACAACTGACGACCTACTCCAGTTTGTTAAAGGTCCTGATTTTCCAACAGGTGGAGCAATTTTCAATCAAAAAGATATTCAACACGCGTATTCAACAGGACGAGGAGGTGTGGTAAATCGAGGTTTGGCAGAAATTATTGAAAATAAGGCTGGAAATTTTCAGATTATCGTTACGTCAATTCCGTTTCGAGTTAATAAGTCTGATTTTTTGCTTAAAATTGCTGACCTTGTTCGTGATAAAAAACTTGAAGGTATAAAAGCTCTGCGTGATGAATCAGCAAAGGATATTCGTGTGGTTATTGAGCTTAAAAATGGAGCTCATCCTCAAAAAGTTCTAAACTTCCTATATAAACATACTCAACTTGAAGATACGTTCCATTTTAATACTGTGTGTCTAGTTGATGGTGTGCCACAAACCCTTTCTTTAAAGGGGATACTTCAAGAATTTGTTGGACATCGTATTGTTGTGGTTCGTCGTCGTACTGAACATGACTTACGAAAAGCTGAAGATAAAGAGCATATTTTACTTGGTTTGAAGAAAGCTCTTGATCATATTGATAAAATTATAAAACTTATTCGTGCTTCGAAAGATTCTGCTGAAGCTCATAAGAATTTAATGGGTGAGTTTAAGTTTTCAGATCGTCAGACAACGGCGATTTTGGAAATGAAACTTCAACGTCTTGCTGGACTTGAAAGAAAGAAGATAGAAGATGATTTGAAGGCGGTTCAAGAGCTTATTACTGAACTTAAATCAATTTTGGCAAGTTCAAAGAAGATTTTAAGTATTATTAAGAAAGAACTTTCAGATATCAGTCTTAAGTATGGAGATGAACGCAAAACTAAAGTTATAAAACATGGTGTGCAGTCTATTTCAGATGAAGATTTAATTCCTGATGAAGAAAATGCACTCGTACTAACATCGGGCGGTTATATTAAGCGTACAAAACCAGAAGAATTTAGAAAACAAAAGCGAGGTGGAGTTGGGGTTATTGATATTGATACAAAAGAAGAAGACTTCGTAACAACACTCCTTACTGCAAGTACACATAGTGATATGCTCTTCTTTACTGACAAAGGTAAGGCGTATCAAATAAAAATGTATGAGCTTCCTGAAGGTAAAAGAGCAACAAAAGGTAAGTCAATTGCGAACTTCTTAGCTATTGAAGCAAGTGAGAGAATCACCTCTGTTCTTGCAATGCCTAAAGATATAAAAAATCAGACACTTTCTTTGATGATGGTTACTAAACAGGGTAATTCTAAGAAAGTGAAAGCTGAGAGTTTTCATGATGTTCGTCGAAACGGAATTATTGCTATCCGTCTTGATGCGGGAGATCAGCTTGTCTCTGTTTCTTTTGCGGACAAGAAAGATGACGTTATGGTAGTTACTTCAAAGGGCCAGTCAATTCGATTTAAAGAGTCAGATATTCGTGAAATGGGACGTGGTGCTGGCGGAGTTCGAGCTATTAGACTTGGAAAAGGGGATAGTGTGGTTGGGGCACAAACAATTAAGCCTGACTTCAAAAATCCTTCTCTTTTGATTATTACTGCAAATGGTTATGGAAAGCGGACAGAACTTCCTGAATATAAAGTCCAAAAACGTGGTGGGTCTGGTATTAAAACAGCAAATATAACAACTAAGACAGCTGAACTTATTGCAGCCCAAATTGTAACCGATGAAGAAACAGAAATTGTTGCAATGTCACAAAAGAGTCAGGTGATTCGGGTGGATATTAAAGAGATCTCACTTCTAGGTAGACAAACTCAGGGTGTGCGTATTATGAAGCTACGTGAGGGAGACAGAATTGCTTCACTCATCTGTCTCTAAAATTTGTATACTGAACCGATCTGCTTCGTTGCGAAGGAAAATTATTCCTGCAGTGTAGTATTTCTACACTTTAGTCACAATTTTCCTTCGCGCCTCGCATCTCAATTCATTATCCAAATTTAGTTAATAATTCATAACCTGTCGCAAGCCTCGCTAGCGCCTTGAATTACATCCAAAAATGTAGTTCTGTTGACATCTTGTGTTGATAAAGGATCTTATTGATGTTTTTTTGACGCCGAGCATTTTCCTTCCAGCCTCGCTCGCGTCTCGAATTGCATCTAAAAATACAAGGTCTTAGTACTTATCTATTTTAAAGACAAATGAGATTTAAGATAGTAAAAAGCTGATTGTGCATATGCACAATCAGCTTTTTAAAGTATACTATTGTATGTTACAAGCTACGTCTTATATATCCAATGTTCTCTGATCCTATAAAAAATATTGAACAGTTTAATTTAAATCCCGGCACTATTGTTGCTGATCTAGGAAGTGGTTCTGGTTTTTATGCTCTTGCTGCAGCAAAAATTGTTGGAGATACTGGCAAGGTCTACGCTGTCGATATTCAAAAAGAGCTTTTAAGTAAGCTTAAAAATGACGCAACTAAGGCAAAACTTTTTAATATAGAAATTGTGTGGGGTGATATTGAAAAAGAAAACGGAACACGACTTGCGGTCGGCGCAGTCGGAGCAGTTATTGTTTCAAATATTTTTTTTCAGGTGAAACATAAAGATATCTTTATACGAGAGGTTTCAAGAATTCTTAAGCCTCAAGGTAGGGTACTTTTTATTGACTGGTCAGAATCATTTGGAGGCTTGGGTCCTCAACCTCAGGATGTTTTTCCACAAACAAAAGCAGAAGAAATGTGGACAGGAGCTGGCTTTGTAAAAGAGAAGACTATTTCAGCAGGAGCGCATCATTACGGTATACTATTTAGTAAACAATAAAAAAATGGGATGAATCCCGTTAGAGATAGAATTATGTTCTATACCTATATTTTGCAAAGTCTAAAATCAAAAAGGTTTTATACGGGCTATACTGCTAATCTACAGAAACGCATTGAGGAACATGATTCGAAGAAGAGTGTGTACACCAAGGTTCGTGTTCCATACAAATTAGTTTATTATGAAGTGTGTTGCGATAAAGATGATGCAAGGTCGAGAGAATTATACTTAAAATCGGGAACGGGTAAGCGTTACATCAAGAATAGATTGAAACGTTTCCTACCTCTAACGGGATGAAAAACATGTCAAAATTTCAGCTTATATTTACCGGCGTTTTTGCCGCGTTTATTGTAATTGGAGTGATGGTTTTTGCTTTAACTCGTAACGATACAACAAGTCTTACTTCTCCTGTTACTGTCTGGGGGTTTGTTTCTGTAGGTCAGTTTAATCAAATACTTAAAACAACAGGTCTTGATCAAGATGAAACACTTAAAATAACGTACATTGAAAAGCGTCAAGAGAATTTTGACAATGAATTTGTGACAGCGCTTGCTGATGGACGTGGGCCAGATTTGTTCTTTATTTCACAAAGTTCAATCTTGAAGCACGAGTCTCGTATTTTTCCGATACCGTATAAATCTCTTCCAGAGCGAAATTATAAAGACTCGTTTGTTGAGGGGGCAGAAATATTTCTTTCGCCACGAGGTATAGTTGCAATGCCTTTTATTGTTGATCCACTGGTTATGTATTGGAATCGCACACTATTTTCAAATGCTGGTTTTGCACGAGAGCCTCGTTTTTGGGAAGAAGTATATTCTCTTACAGGTAGATTAACTCAAAAAGATGCTGCATTAAATATTACTCAGACAACAATTCCATTTGGTGAGTTTAGAAATATTTCAAATGCAAAAGGAATACTTTCAATGCTTATTCTTCAGGCTGGAAACCCTATTCTAGAAAGAAAATCTGACGGGGGAATAAACGTACTTATAAATGAAAAATTAAATTTTTCTATCGCGCCTTCTCCAGAAGCACTTCGTTTCTTTACTGACTTCTCAAATCCTTCAAAGATTTATTATTCGTGGAATCGATCACTCCCTACATCACAAAACTTTTTTGTTTCAGGTGACAGTGCTCTCTATTTTGGTTTTGCTTCAGAATTATCACTCCTCCAGAGTAAGAACCCAAACCTCAATTTTGACGTCGCTCCTGTTCCGCAATCAAGGCAAGCGAAGCGTGAACTTACATTTGCAAACTTCTATGGCTTAGCAATTTCAAAAAATTCAAAAAACATTGCGGGAGCATTTAATTTAGCTGTTAAGCTTACAAACCAAGTTGGAATCTCTGCTGTGGTAAGTACCTTGAAGCTTCCTCCTGTCCGTAGGGATCTTGTGGCCCAAACACCAACAGATGCATATATGGCTGTGTTCTATAAAGGTGCTCTTCAGGCAAAAACATGGCTAGAACCAGATTCCAAGGCTGTTTCAGGTATATTTCAAAGTATGGTTGAAAATGTAACAGCTGGTAGGACGGGTGTTACTGAGGCTGTGTCTCGAGCACAAGGGGAACTTAGGGCGCTTATAAGTAATTAACCCTCCTAATTTTATTCATGAAAAAAACAATTTTTACACACGCACTAGCATTTCTAGCAGTTTTTGTGCCAGTTATTGCTTTTGCTCAATTGTTTGATCCGAGTAAAGGTCTTGTTGGAGGAGTTTGTGAAGATGGACAGTGTACATTTGAAAATATTACTGATTTGGTAAGACGAATTATGAATTTTATTTTCTACATGTCAGTACCAGTTGCAGCACTTTTGTTTGCATACGCTGGATTTTTATTCGCAACAGCTGGACCGAATGCAAGTCAGGCTCAAAAAGCAAAAACTATCTTTACAAACGTAGCAGTTGGGTTTGGAATCATTCTCGCTGCATGGCTTATCGTATATACTGTAGCAGGCAGTATAATTGAAGATGGATTTTTTGATCCAGAATTTACACCATTAGGAAATTAATATGA
>CAZVFV010000012.1:0-19153 GCA_964626625.1 uncultured Candidatus Saccharibacteria bacterium
ACGCCAACCAACATTTCTATCACGAGCAAATGTTTTCATATCCCAGTAGGTATATACATCCTTTTTATCTGGATTAAATGAGCGGAACACATCTACATAGCCCTTTTTTACTACTTGATCTATCCAAGCTCGCTCAATAGGTAAAAACCCTGTATTTTTCTCATTTTCCTTGGGTCGAGCAAGGTCGATTGCTGTATGTGCAGTATTTATATCTCCACAAAAAATAACATTTTTATTTTTATTTCTAAGTTTTTCAACAAATTTCAAGAAATGATCGTAAAAAGCAAGTTTATACTCGAGACGGTCTGGCCCACTGCCACCATTAGGGAAGTACCCTGTAATTAATATAAAATCTTTAAAATAAGCAGTTATAAGACGTCCTTCTTGATCAAACTCTGGAATACCCATACCTTTAGTAACCTTTTCTGGCTCTGTTTTAGTATAAATCGCAACACCACTATAGCCCTTTCTTGTTTTTGAATGGTCAAAATATGAGAAATAGCCCTTAGGGTTACGAACCTCTTCAGGTAATTGATCCGGATGAGCTTTAGTTTCCTGTAAACAAAAAATGTCTGACTTTAGCTTGAGTAGTTCATCAAAAGAGCCTTTTCTATGACAAGCCCTAATACCATTTACATTCCAAGATATGATTTTCATCCCATTAGAAGCAGTCGCAGTCAGACCGCAAACCTGCATATGTTAATTATAAGTTAAGACCCTAAGTATTGCCCGTTTATATTTATCTATAGAGACCTCGACTTCTAACGGGACAAGTTCCTTCTATCATAGCAATTATATAGAGCAAAAGAAAAACCGGACACATGTGTCCGGTTTTTCTTTTAAGTACACATTAATGTGTACTTAAAACTACATTGCAGGTTCTGTAGATGTAGTTTGATCTTCTTCAGCAGCTGGTGCTGGTGCTGGAGCAACTGGAGTTTCGCCTTCTGGCTTAACTTCGTTTTCGTTTGGATTCATAATGTTTTAAGTTAATTTAAAGAAATGAACAATATTCGACCATATCTTCCGAGTTGTACATAGTAACAGCATGCAACATATAACACAACCAAAAAAATACAAAGCTCTCTAGTTTTTGTTATGAAACTTCTTATGAATATCTCTCAAATGCTTGTCAGTAACATGAGTATATATCTGTGTAGTACCTATGTGTGCATGCCCTAAAAGTGCCTGTACACTTCTGAGGTCTGCTCCATTAGACAAAAGGTCCGTTGCAAAACTGTGTCGAATAACATGAGGCGTTACCTTGCGATCAATTCCAGCCTTGATGGCATAGTACTTAATAATCCGCTCAACAGAGCGGGGAGTTAAGCGTAATGAGTCCTTGATATCACCCTTTTTACCTACCTGAATAAAAAGTGCTTCATCCATATCACTTCTTTTTGCAAGATACTGTGCAACAGCCTTCTTTGCGACATCTGACAAAAATACCACCCTAATTTTTTCACCCTTTCCTCGAATAGACAGCTCATCTGTTTTAAGGTTTATGTCTCTTGAAAGGGAGCAGAGCTCAGAAACACGAAGTCCTGTTGAAAAAAGAAGCTCGAGCATAGCCTTATCACGAAGTGATTTAATATCAGCACCATCCGTTGCAGACAATAAACGCTGAAGCTCCTCTCGAGAAATAAGATCAATTGAACGCTCAGGAACCTTGGCGAGCTCAATGCGCTCCGGTGGAAGAGAGGGGATTCCTCGCTTCATAAGATATTTAAGAAATGACCGCAGAGCAATAAGATAATAATTCTGAGTCTTTTTTTTGAGCGTTTCTTTTTTACCACCCTCTATTTTTCCAGAAAATTGTCGATTGAGAGTTAATCTATACTCTCTAAGTATGTCGTCAGTTATATCTTTCGGGTGCTTAACACCTGAAAAAGATATAAAACGCTTTAAATACCTGTCGTAATTAACCACTGTTTTGAGGCTTCTACCTTTTTCTATTTCAATATGTTCCAAAAACTGACGAATAAGTGTTTGAATTTCCATAATGTGTTTTTAGGTGTCTACTTTAGTATATGTAGTATATCATGTTGATGTCGCACAATATTACATCTCCTTAGTATGGAAGATATAGGCTTATGGTTGCAAAAGCCTATATCACGTGCTATGATGTTCAAACAATGCTTACAAAGGCGAAAAAACAACGAGTTACAAAAGCAACAAAGCTTCATGATACGGACACAGGTTCTCCTGAGGTTCAGATTAGTCTTATTTCTAAAAGAATTGACGAACTCACACTTCACCTTAAGAAACACAAGAAAGACAAGCATTCTCGAAGAGGATTACTCCAATTAGTTGCTGATCGACAGACACACATGGGGTATCTACAAAAGAAAGACACGAAACGATTCAACTCCCTTATTAAAAAACTTGGTTTAAAGAAAAAGACAGCTTAAGAACCGACACTTGTCGGTTTTTTTAACTCAGCGTTACAAGTTACGCATTACACGTTACAATAGACACAGGTCGTTTTCATACAGTTTATTTTAATATTTCTATTTATCTATTTTTAATCTTTTCTTTTTAATCTTTAATCTATTTACATGTCAGTTATAAAACACAAAGAACAACGCGTAGGAATTTTCATAGATGCACAAAACCTCTATCACACTGCAAAAAATTTATACAAAGCTCGAGTTAATTTCGGCAAAGTTGTCGAAGATGGACTTTCTGGTCGCCAACTCATTCGTGCAATTGCGTACGTAATCACTACCGAATCTGGAGAAGAACAAAATTTCTTCGAAGCACTCGGCAAACTTGGTATCGAAGCTAAAACAAAAGACCTTCAAATTTTTGCTGGAGGAAGCAAGAAAGCAGATTGGGATGTAGGACTTGCAGTTGATGCTATCAAGATGGCACCTAAGCTCGATACAGTGATTATAATTTCTGGTGATGGAGACTTTATTCCACTCGTTGAATATTTAAAAACAAATGAAGGCTGTCAGGTGGAAGTTATGTCTTTTGGTAAATCAACCTCATCAAAACTTCGTGAAGTTGCCGACGACTTCATCGATCTCGACCTCGACTCAAAACGCTATCTCATGCGTGGGGGAAGGAGATAATTTTAAATAAAAAGAATTTTTTAGAAAACAAAGGGTATAATACACTGTACTTATGTTAGAAAAATATTTGATTGAGCTTGGACTTACAGAGAAAGAAGCGCTGGTTTATCTTGCGCTTCTTGCAGTTGAACATACTTCAGTTATTGAAATTTCAAAAAAGACGCACATCAATCGATCAACTGTATATGTGACTATTGATGGCCTCTTAAAAAAAGGTCTGGTGAGCGAGGTGGCTATTGGCAAAAAAACCCACTACCATGCAGAGCCGCCAGAACGTCTTGAAACATACATACAGAGACAGAAAACCCTTATTGATGAGCGAGAAAGGCGTCTTAAGGATATTATTCCGCAGATAAAAAGTGTGGAACGAGAAGTTGGCACCCGTCCGGTTGTAAGATATTTTGAAGGTAAAGAAGGTATCGTAACTGCCAACAAAGAAATCTACGAGGGTAAGATGGATAACTCTCCTTTATATATGATCTACTCACAAGACATGGTTTCAAGTATTTTCAGTGATACGGAACGAAAATTATTTAGATCCAATAGAATAAAAAACAAAATCATATCGAAAGTTATTTATACTTCTTCAAATGATGAACCTAAAGATAACCCAGGGGAAAACACGGGAGACCGTGTACGAATCGATGAAAAAAAATATCCTTTCAGTTGCGATATTGCGATTTATCAAGACAAAGTTAGAATAAGTATATTGGGTAAAAAACTATCTGGAATTTTTATAAAAAGTAAAGAATTTTCTGACACCCTTAAAAATTTCTTCAATCTTACTTTTGATCAATTAAAAAATCCTCCGAAGCGCTAGTGCGCTTCGGAGGATGTGGAAACTGATTTGATATCAGCTCCATGATCAAGATTTTAATCTTGATCATGGTTATTTTACAGACCATCACCCATAGGAAACCTCCTGTTCTCAAATACGTGGATATTAAGAAGCGAACATCGCTTCACCACAACAAAACAAGCATAGACTTTTGTCAAGCATTTATATCAAAAGTCTATATTATTGGTTTTTCTACGCTAATCATCTCTATATTAAGAGGTTATTTTTTAATAAAAAAGTTATAAACTTTTAACATAAAAAGTAAAAATAAACACAAAAAAATAATTATGTAAATGATTTTATATAGAATGTTATTTTAAATTGACACTTTTATACCCTTATTTATAGGCATATTTTGTTATATAAAAAAGTAAATGGTAAAAATACTTGACAAAAAGTATAAAGTAGCATATACTTGTTCTCAGAAAGTTATTTGGAGAAGTGATCTTGAAACCTTGCCACCGAATAATACAGTGTGGCGGAAGACACTGACCAAATGACTTTCTAGAGTTTAGAGATGAGTCTGATCATTGAAAACTACATATCGAAGAAAAATCCAAAAGCACTTCACATCAGTGAATACTTGGATGGGAAAACGCGGAACAATAGTCTATATAGACGACCGCAATGTTATTCCTCTTCGTCTTACCAAGTGATGGTGCTAACAGCCCTAAGCTTGGTGTGACAAGAGGGATCGCATCTTCTCCGCACAATGTGCGGGATGTGATTCCAAAAATGTCTGGTTGAACTCATGATTTTCATGCGCCATTTGGTGCAGATAGTGAGTTCCTAGGGAAATTTCAAGGAGATTTTATGTATCCCACGAAGAAGCTCTGTTGGTGCGCCTCGTGGCGCGGCGGCTCGAAACCGAGCTAGCCACCAAGGTCGCGGATGACCTTGAGTCAATGGTTGATGGAGTGTCAAACAAGAGACATCTCCACACCTCCGTCAAACTCAAGACGTAAAACTGGGCACTAATACTCCGTGGAAGTTCCGGAGCGCTTAGTAAGCGGACACACACTCGAGTTCGGGGCTCGTTAAAACCTCTTTGTCTCGGAATGTGTATTCCGACTGATGATTCCGAAAGGATGAAACAGCAATTGGTGGTGGGTCTACTCAACCCACACGAGCCCATATAAACGTTAGGGTAACGTGAAATTGGGCAAGGTAACGACAGTCAACGGATGACAAGAAACCACATCCGTCGAAGCCGAAAACGGCACTTGGTTTTTATATTTGGGATTTCGGAGCTTTTCTACTTACGATCATGAGTAGATAAGTTTCGGGAGGACAGGTTTATAGAAATCTGTGCTTCAACACCTAGATCTTGAGTGCATGCAACATTCAATATCTCTAGGTACCCAAATCTTCCTGTCTACCCAGGAAGGCACCAATCCTTACAACAGAAGGAGTTCTGTTGACTACATAAGACCAACTACATGTCTCTAAACTGTGGCAGTAATACCAAGAGGAAGTTTCTTGGCGCTTAGTGGAGCGATCATTCCCTCGAGTTCGGGGCTCGTTAAAACCTCTTTGTCTCGGAATGTGTATTCCGACTGATGAGCTCAAAAGAGCGAAACAGAAGATGAGAAACCTGATACCTCGTTTATACATTTCTTCCGAATATCTAAGAAATATATAAACGGGGTTTGTCAGGGGACCCGTGAGGAAAGCTTTGTGCGCCTCTATCAAATAGCACAAAGTGGACGGTGTCCAGAAACACCCAAGGAACCTGTCATGAAAACTGACAAGGAACTTGAGCTGGAGCGACAGGCAACTGTTCTCCTCCGTGACCAGGGCTACACCTGGTCAGGTCGTCAAAAGGCTGAAGCTCACAAGGCTCAGTCGCAAGACGCCATGAATGGGGCTATTCGTTGCCCCTTCAGCGGAAAGTCTCGGCGCAAGTAAGCCGAGGCAAGGGAAAATCCTTCCCGACCCGGAAGCGGGGTAACAGGTCACCATCTTTTGGGGGTGGTAACCCAAAGGCGTACAGATCTTCTGCGTCATGAAGATCATTCCGGGGAAGCACGGACGCTTTTTGTTTCCCCTCTTTATGGAGTTCGTCACGCAAGTGGTGAATTCCTTGAGAAAAAGTTTTGTCACCGTTTTTATTTAAAAATGGCGAGCCTGGGAAAGCAGTGTCCTCGAGCGAAATCTCTAAAAACTTCTAGTGTAACGGGTGCCACACACTTAAAAACGGCAGATTCATGTCTATGAGCGTGAACTCATAGCGTTGTGTCCTACGCCTACAGCGAAAGGATTAGGCGTACACCCTTAAAGGGTTGAGTTTGGAGATCTCAACTGAAAAAAATCTCCTCTGTTAAAAAAACCTGGTTCTAGGATCCAGAAATAAAAACCTAGCGAGGACAGCGTTACTGTCCATAGGATCGGCTCATACGGACGAACACCTGAGCCGAACCGCCAGAGACCTTGTTACGTCTAAAAACTAACATCTGAGCCTTTTAGGTCGGAGCAGATTCCTGCCGTCGCTTTACAAGAGTGCGATGTAAGTGGAAAAAATCCACGAAACTCTTTTCCGGTCTACATTGTTTGAAAAAACAACGTAGACCTTCTTATTGAGCTCATGATTTTCATGCGCCATTTGGTGCAGATCGTGAGTTCATAGGAATCAAAACCGAGAGGATGTTGTATGGAACTAGACATGTATTCGTATGTTATGGGCGCCACCGGAGTTGCGGGTGCAGTGCTATACTTCCATCTCTTTCTCAAGTTGAGAGGGTGGTGGAAGTGGCGCCGCCAGCAAGATATGAGATGGCACCAAGGGAGATTCCTGCGTCCCCCGAGTGTACGCAGGAGAGTAACGTAAGTTACTCTTTTTTATTGAGTTCATCACAGCGTGTGGTGGATTCATAAAAAATATATTTCTGTAAGTGATGTGGGTGCGAATCTTTTTTCATCCACACCACTTACAGAAGTCATTGAATGTTCAGTGACAAGTGGAAACCTTCGTGATCATTTTCAAATACCCTCATAAATCACAGAACTCTGTGAGGAAAAAGGGAAATACGAGAATGACTCGAGGAAAGGATCAGAGTATGAAGTATCTGACTTCCGCCCTCTCACTCAACATGCTGGGAGAAATTCCAGCCTCTATTGAAGTACGAGAGGTCTCACTCGAGGAAGCGCGCATGCTCGCTACGGATCACAAGTCCGTGGTTGGCCACCCTGACACTGCAGGTATTTTTACTGCAATGCTGGGGATGCCCGTGCCGTTCAATCGGGATACTATCACCCTTAAAAAAGGTGATTGTGTCCTGGTTGGACAGTACCGGGGTACGCGTCTTCCGGAGGGGGCGAAAACGCTCCCCGAGGGAGCCACTATCCAGTGGTTCGTAGCTGAAGTTCGCTAATTTTAGCGACTTTTGCTATTGAGAAGGACTGACTTGGCAGAGTAACCAAGGGAGCCTCTGAGAAGGCTGTTGCCGGATGGATACCGGACAAAGCGGAGTTCCGCAAACCATGCCTTATGGATGTGCACAAACATCCTATTTTTTTGAAAGGAAATTATTTCCGTGGGGGATGCAATCCCCCTTCTTATTGAGCTCACGATTTTCATGCGCCATTTGGTGCAGATCGTGAGTTCATAGGAAAAAAATACCCGATTCGGGACGGCTCAACACCGCCGAACACCTCTTGAAAGGAAAGTGCTATGACTATTAGAGAAAAAATCATCCGCACCCTCGGAGGATGCTCGGTCGCCTTCGATAAGGATGTTGTGGATTCACTCGAAAAGCGGGTCCAAAACGCAAGTCTAGGAGAAGGCAAGCGTTCCAATCCGGAGGGGTTAGCATTCATTGTTGCCAGAAACTGGGCAATCAGTGAAGTCCGCAGGATTGCTTCTGGTGCAAGAAGACAAGCTAAGGAATTAATTGCCCAAGACGAGGCGCGAAAAGAAAATGAGCTGTACGAGAGGTGTTTGAAAGAGTTTGATAGGATTTATTTTCAACTTCTTCCAAAACTCCGCCAAAGCCAACCGCAACAACTCTGTATCGTCCGTTTAATCTGTTTTGATGGCCTCGCCGGTGAGAAGCTTGAAAAAGCACTCCCTGACACCTCGAGAGAACAGAGGTACAAATGGAAGGCCCGAGGTTACAAACTTATTCTCACCCACGCCTCAGAAGAACTCAAGGAGTACCTTCTGAGGTTTGTGATGGAGGGCACCGAATATAAGAAGTAAAAGGTTAGGGGGACCAAAACCCCCTATTTGTCTCGGAATGTGTATTCCGACTGATGAGCTCAAAAGAGCGAAACAGAAATAATCCGAGTGGAAATGTTCCCTGCTCAGAAAACAAAACTTCCCCGCACTTAATTTTTACAAAAATTAAGTGCTGGACGAAACAGGTTCACTAAACAATCCCCATTCTGGGGCGCCTTAACACCGGGCGAATTTCGAAAGGAATATGTGTAATGATCACAAAAAGATTGTGGGACGTAATGAACTACATCAAACTCATCGGGGGTCACTGGACCCTCAAAATCCCTGAGATTCTCAGGGAAGCTCGGGTAATGATGCCCGGACGTGATGATGATGACATCATCATCACAGTGTCGCTGGTTGCCAAAAGTTTCGGGCAACCAGAGAGGAAACAGGTTTCCTCTGTTTTTGGAGGAAACCTAAAAAAACTCGAGGAGATGAAAGTTGAGATCTATGAAGACTTTGTCCCCATCCTCGTCATTGGGGTCGAGGACATTTAACCTTTTTACCCAAGCACACTTTGTGTGCTTGGGTTTTTTATTTGTAATTTTTATAATAACCCCAAGTAAAATACTTGAAACACATGTTCCTGTTATAATAAAAAGTGTTAATCAAAATTTTTGATTACAAATTTCAACAAAAATAACAATGCCTCCGAAAAAAGTACCCTTAAAAGAAAGTTTGCGTGACGATGATATACGAAGATTTACTGAACAACAGACAAAGAAAAAAGTACCTCTAAAAGAAATTCTTCAGAGTGCCACACAAACACCTGAGTCTCCTCCGAAAAAAGAGGAGGCTCCTTCGCAATCTGAAACAATCAAACCTTTACGAACATATCAAAATGATGTCGCAGAAGCAGTTCGTCAAAAAAATGAATCAGTAGTTAGTATTAGTCTTGCGGAAAATAAACGAAAAGAAGATCGTGGAGAAAATGTGTACGAAAGCTCGCCACCTAAAGCAGGTAGTAAAATTCTTATTGGAATAGTAAGTCTTGTTCTTGTGTGTGGAGGCATCTTTGCAATCCTTGTAACACTTAAAACAGGAGAGGAAAATATAACTCCGATTACTGCACCAGAATCTAAAAGTATAATTTCAGCAGACCTTAATACTTCTCTTATTATTTCTGGACAAACAAAAACAGGATTTATTGAAGGTATACGTACACAAGTACAAGCTCTTGGATTACAAAGTGGATCAATTGGAAATATTGTGGTCACAGAAAATGAAACATCGACTGAGCAAGTATCTTCACAAGATTTCTTCTCTCTTATTACTCCCACAATTCCAGCAAACCTACTACGGTCACTCAAAGATTTTATGCTCGGTGCCTACGGAAATTCAGAACAAAATAAGGTATTTCTTATATTAAAAGTAAATTCATTTGAAGTTGGTTTCCCAGCAATGCTTTCATGGGAAAAAACTCTACAGACAGATTTGAAAGATCTTCTTCAATTAGATATCAGCTCATTTGGATTTAAGGATGGCTTTATAAAAAACAAAGATGTTCGAGTTGTTCGAAACACAGAAGGGTCCGTACTTTTTCTCTACTCATTTCTTGACCCTCAAACAATTTTTATAGGATCAGATGAAGAAAACTTCACAGCAGTACTTACCAAATTCAACACAGTAAACGTTGTACGATAAAGTTGTTATAAGTTTATGCTTTGCTACAATGAAGTCATGGATACAAAACTTTTCAAAGAAAAACTTTTAGAGGAACAAGAAATTCTACGCAAGGAACTAGAGAGTGTTGGTAGGGTAAATCCAGATAATCCTGCGGACTGGGAACCACGTCCTACAGATACTTCATTTTTAGCGGCAGATCCAAATGAGGTTGCTGACAATATTGAAGATTTTGAACAAAACACCGCAATCCTCAAGCAATTAGAAATTAGATGGAATGCTGTAAAAAATGCTCTTGAACGAATAGAAAAAGGAAGTTATGGAGTCTGTGAAATTTCTGGAGAACCAATAGAAACCCGAAGACTTGAAGCAAACCCCGCAGCTCGTACCTGCCTCAAGCATAAAGAAGAAAACTTAGACTAATATTATGAGTTTTGCGAAAGTCCACAGCGCACAAACTTCGTTTTTAAAAGCCCAAATTGTGGACATTGAAATAGATCTTTCTCAGGGACTTAATTCTTTTTCAATAGTAGGTCTTCCAGATAAAGCAGTTGAAGAATCCAGAGATAGAGTGAGCGCCGCTATAAAAAATAGCGGTTTCTCTTCGCCTAAAAGTAAAAATCAAAAAATTATCATCTCTCTTGCGCCAGCCGATCTCAAAAAAGAAGGATCATTTTTTGATCTTGGAATGGCACTTGCATATCTTTCAGGCGTCAAAGAAATATCATTTAATCCTGATAAAAAAATGTTCCTTGGGGAACTTTCACTTGATGGTAAACTGCGACCTATAACAGGAACCCTGCCTTTGGTGAGAGAAGCTTTAAAGCGAGGTTTTACTGAGGTTTTTGTTCCACAGGTAAACGCTGTCGAAGCAGCTCTTATCGATGGAATCAAAGTATACGGAGCACATTCTTTACGAGAAGTGATAGACCATCTCAATACAAAACAAGAAAAACAAAAACAGATTTCATTTCAACCAAAAACTGTAATCACAAGTAGCCGAAACATAGTGATAGATTTCTCAGATATCAAGGGTCAGGAAAATGCAAAAAGGGGACTTGAAATAGCGGCAGCCGGAGGACATAACGTTGCTATGTGGGGACCACCTGGTACTGGTAAAACAATGCTCGCCAAAGCTTTTGGACATATCTTACCCGAACTTTCTTTTGAAGAAATACTCGAAGTAACTGGTATTCATTCAGTTTCCGGCACACTTGAAGGATCACTTATTACCGAACCTCCTTTTAGGTCGCCTCACCATACTGCATCTCATGTATCCATAATAGGTGGTGGAGCAACATTAAGGCCAGGTGAGATTACCCTGGCCCATAAAGGAGTTTTATTCTTGGATGAATTTCCGGAGTTTGATAGGCGAGTTCTCGAAGCGCTCCGAGAACCTCTTGAAGAAGGTGTAATAAGTATTTCTCGAGCAAAAGGCACAGCTCGATTTCCAGCCCAAGTTATACTTATCGCTTCAATGAATCCATGTCCGTGTGGAAATTTTGGAGTAAAAGGAAAAAACTGTGTCTGTACTCCTCTTGTTATTAATCGCTATCAAAGAAAAATATCAGGACCAATAGCAGACAGAATTGATATGTGGATTGAGGTATCAAAAATTGACCACCGGTCTTTGTCAGAAAAGGGAAGTTCCAACAATGAAAGCGTTACGATTCGCAATAAAGTTTTAAGAGCACGATCTATTCAACAAGAACGATTTAAAAAACTCAATCTTCCATTTTCAAAAAACAGCGAGCTTTCAGGAAGGCATATCGCACACCATTTAGATATAAGCACAGATTCAAAAGAGCTTCTTAATCAATTTGCAAAAAAGTTCGATATCTCTGCACGCAGCTACCACCGCATTATAAAACTTGCTCAAACAATTGCCGACCTTGTTGAGTCTACCCAGATTAAAAAAGAGCACGTACTTGAAGCATTGCAATATAGACCGAAGAGGCAAGAGATATAAAAGCTATTAGGTTTTAGAAAAAACAGAACCTTTCGGTTCTGTTTTTATTTTCTATCTTTGCGTCTAAAATTTTTTATACCTACGTTGTAAAAAACTTTTCGACGTTATTTTTTTAATATAAAAATTAAAATGGGTTTCGTGCTCCGCGAACTTCAAAGTGAAGGTGTGGTCCTGTTGATTTTCCAGTTGAACCAACATATCCAATAATCTGACCTTGAACGACTTTTTCTCCTTGAAATACTATCACTTCACTTGCATGGGCATAGAGTGTTTGAGTTCCATTACTGTGACCAAGAACAACATAGTCTCCATAACCACCATTCCAACCAGAACCTCGACTTACAATTACACTTCCTGAAGCAGATGCAACAATTGGCGTTCCGACAGGTGCCCCAATATCAACACCGTTATATCCATGAATTCCTTGTGTTTTATGACCACCAACAAGAGGACGGATAAAGTAACTACTCGAAACTGTTTTTGTGTTTGCAGAGGCAATTGAGCGAGAGGACACTATCTCTATCTTAGACTCACCGTCAGGAATAATAACAACATCACCAATATTAAGCGCCTCACTCTGAGAAAGATTATTATAACTCGCTATTTCTGATGCTTCGCCCGCATATTTTTTAGCAATACCTCCTAGTGTGTCTCCACTTTTTACAGTATGTCTTACACCTGAAACAGGTAGAATAACAAGAGTTTGACCCATAGAGATAACATTTCCTTTTATATCATTACTCCATCGAATCGTATCAACAGACACATTAAACATCTGAGCAACTTGAGATAAATTATCTCCCTCACGAACAACGTATAGACTAATCTGATCATTTGTTGGACGAACTTCTTTTATTTCACCAGAAGGACTTATTTCAGGAACAAGAGCTGTGCCTCCAATAATTGTAATATCTCCACCTCCTTCAGACTCAGGAATTCCTGGTCCCCCAGTAGCTTGAAGAAGTGCAATATTTTGAGTATTAGAAATTGAAGATTTGTACACCTCTTTCTTACTTCCTAACAAATCAGCCATAAAAGAAAAAATGCCCGCGTAGGCATAAAGAGGAAAACTTATAGTAGACACTAACAAAAACAAAAAAACAGACTTTTGTATGAAAGTTTTGATATTTCCTCTATTTGTCACTATCTGTTTCTCATTAGAGGGCGAGACGACAGAAAGATCACGTGGGGTGAGTAAGATAATCTTTTATTTTAAAGGTGTGCAGAATTTCTAAACTTAAATGGCCTTGTTAAGCCATAAAACATTACGGACATGCTGTGTATGTATCGATTATACCTTTTTGAGATATCACGTCAACCTAAATTCATCAAACCTTCATGATGTGTTTTGAACACCACAGAAAGCTAAAAAAACGGTGTGATATTATAGTTCGATGTCTAATTTAAATCCAGCACAACAACAAGCAGTATTAAAAACAGAAGGACCTCTCCTTATAGTCGCAGGTGCAGGTGCTGGTAAAACAAAAACCCTTACTCACAGAATACTTGAGATAATTAAAAAAGGAGTTGCTCCACAAAGTATCCTCGCCATAACTTTTACCAACAAAGCTGCTAAAGAAATGAGAGAAAGAGTTATGAGTCTCATTACGGAAGACAAAACACTCAACATACCCATCTCATTTAATGAAAGACCTTTTGTAAGTACATTTCACTCACTCGGCGTACATATATTAAAAGAACAATCTTCTCTTTTGGGACTTCCGAGACATTTTTCTATTTTTGACAAAGATGATAGCAAGAAGGCATTGCGAGAAGCTATTAAAAAAGCGGACCTTGATCCAAAACAATATGAAGTCGGAAAAATGAGTTCTCTTATCTCAAAAGAGAAGGGTAATTTTGTAACCCAAGAAGAATATGAAGCGGATGCAGGTGACGACTATACGAAGAGAATAGTAGCTCGAGTCTGGAAACACTATGAGGAAGTTTTACAAAAAGAAAAAGCTCTTGATTTTGATGACCTTCTTCTCAAGACAGCTCTTCTCCTTCAAAGAAACGCTGAGGTTGCACAACATTATCAAAATGTCTGGAAATACGTTCACATAGATGAGTACCAAGATACAAACCATGTTCAATATAGGATTGCAAAAATCATCGCTTCAGGACACAGAAACATCTGTGCTGTTGGTGATATTGACCAAAACATTTATAGCTGGAGAGGAGCTCAAATTCGCAACATTATCGACTTCGAAAAAGACTATCCCGAAGCAGACATAGTTATCCTCGAACAAAATTATCGTTCAACAAAAACCATTCTCGCTGTGGCAAATGCTGTTATTTCTAAAAATAAAATGCGCAGAGAGAAAAATTTGTTTACAGAAAATAGCTCTGGAGAAAAAGTAAGTCTCTATGAAGCTTATGACGAAAGTGACGAAGCCATGTTTACAGCCCGCCGAGCAAAGGCACTTATTGAAAAGGGAGTTAAAGCAGAGGAAATCGCACTTCTTTTTAGAGCAAACTTCCAATCACGAGCACTCGAAGAAGCTTTCTTAAAGGAGAACATACCGTACCAAGTTCTTGGAACAAGATTTTTTGAACGTAAAGAAGTAAAAAATATTCTTTCTTTTATACGAGCGGGCCTTAATCCTGAAGGAGGCTCGGATATTGGAAGGATTATAAATGTACCAGCACGAGGTATTGGTAAAGTAACCCTCCTGAAAATTCTAGAAAAGAAAACTGAAACCTTACCTCCAAACACGCGAGCAAAAGTTATTTCTTTTTTTACACTTCTCACAAAAATTAAACAGTGTGCTGAAAGTCAGAAGCCGAGTGAGGTTGTAAAATTTGTTATGAAAGAAACAGGTATTGAACATGAACTCACCAAAGAAAAAAATGAAGAGAACTTAGAACGCCTTGAAAACCTAAAAGAATTAGTTTCACTTGCTAAACGCTACGATGAAGGGGAGGATGGCCTCGAGAAACTTCTAACAGACGCAGCTTTGGCGAGTGATCAAGATGAACTTGCAAAACCACAAGCGGGTGTAAAACTCATGACAGTTCACGCTTCGAAAGGATTGGAGTTTGATTATGTTTTCATAACAGGTCTTGAGGAAGGGCTTTTTCCACACGAGAGAATGGGGGAGACAAGTGTCACAACCGACCAAAAAGAGGAAGAGCGTAGGCTTTTTTATGTTGCCCTCACAAGAGCGCGTAATAAAATATATCTTTCATATACTCAAACACGAACCATTTTTGGATCTCGACAAATGAATATACCTTCTGAATTTATATTTGATGTAGCAGATGAATTTCTTGAAAAGGAAGAGCGCGACTGGGACACGCCTCGAAAATCACTCTTAAGTATTGAGTTTTAGCTAAAAACAAGTAACCTAAGGCAATGGATAAACTACCTCCTAAAAAATCTTTAGGCCAAAACTTCTTACGTTCACAAACGGCCCTAGCTCAAATAGTAGAAGGGGGAAACATACAACAAAACGATATTATCCTTGAAATAGGCCCTGGCAAGGGAGTTTTAACACGTAAATTACTCGAGAAATCAAATAAGGTTTTTGTAATTGAAAAAGACTCAAGACTCATTGAACCCCTTACGCAAGAGTTTGAGACAGAAATAAAAAGCGGACAGTTAGTCCTTATTGAAGGAGATGTTTTAAAGATTGATATTGATTCATATATTCCACAAAGTACACACTACAAACTTATTGCGAATATTCCATACTATATTACTGGTGAAATACTCCGTTTATTTTTATCTCGCACACATCAACCTGAACACATTGTTCTTCTGACACAAAAAGAGGTGACTGACAGAATTGTTGCTCAAGATGGCAAAGAAAGTATTTTATCCTTAAGTATTAAAGTATACGGAACACCAAAGTCTCTCGGCATTGTTAAAAAAGAAGCTTTCACCCCACAACCAAAAGTAGATTCAAAAATTCTTCTGATCAAAGATATATCAAAAAAACATTTCGACATCATTTCTGAAGAATTCTTTTTTAAAATTATAAAAACTGGCTTTGCTCAAAAGAGAAAAAAACTTACAGGAAATTTAAGTTCTCTTTTTGCAAAAAAAGATATTGAAGTGCTATTTACAAAACTCTCACTTGATCTCAATACTCGTGCAGAAGATGTACCACTTTCAGTGTGGTTAGAGCTTTGTAACCTACTTAAAGAGAAGTGCCATGAACAGGTAAAATCGTCAGTCCAAATGCTATAGGACACAGACCAACAAAACAGGGGACGAGACAGGGTGCTGGAACAGAAGCAAAGCCAAGAATATTTTGACCAGTATGAGTCGGCGGACCACTTAGAAAAGGCGAGACTGAAGCTCCATATATATACATATAAGATCCGGGAATACCTGTACCTCCTATAATAATCCAAATTCCGTTAACGCAATAAAATGCACTTACTATAGTCCCCCCAAAAGGAACTTGAGCAAAAAGAATACTTGGATAAAACATAAACATAAAAAAGATCGCACAGACCGCAATAACATTCATTATTTTTTTACACGACATTAAATATTGCATTAAACTTAGTATACTATAGGAATATGAAAAAAATATTTTTTTATTCTGGACTCCTCATACTCTCTGGTGTACTTATATATAATGTGCTTTCTTTATTCAAAAAAGAGACGCTTCCCGAAAAAACTCTTCCAAACCAGAACACCCCCTTAGAAAACACATTTGATATTTCTCTTGATTCAGACTCCGACGGCCTCAAAGACTGGGAGGAGGCTTTATGGGGGACAGACCCACACAATCCAGATACAGATGGGGACGGGGTAAGTGATGGGGACTTTGCAAAAAAACAACAGGAGCAAAACATTGTACGACCCACTCAAAAAGAAAATATCGAAACGGAAATTAAAATAACACAAAAAACAGAGGAGACAGGGTTAACCACTCAAAAAGAAGTGTTCCAAGAAAACCCTCTTAAAACATACGGAAACTCTCTTGGAGTACTACTCTCTATACAAGCACAGAAAAATCGACAAGATCTTGCTGTCTGGAATGCTTTTTTTGAAGATAGGTCAGAAAAAAACAAAAACTCTCTTCTTTTAATTTCTAACTCACACCTCAAACTCTCGCAGGACATACCTTCTATACAAAACATACCTGAAAAATCTCTTTCTTTAAATACAAAGATTGCCTTATCACACAAAGAGCTATCTGAGATAATAAAAGATATTGCATTATCAAAAGAAGAATTTATAAACTATGAAATATATAGCAAGTCAGTTGGAAAAAATACAAATATATTCATAGACACCGTTCGTTTTTTTCAAAATAACAACATTCGTTTCTCTTCAAAAGAATCTGGTTTTATTTTTATGATAAACCTTTAAAAGAGTTATACTGTAACCATGCCAAGTTCACGTATTCTACTCATTATAGGATCAATAACTCTCGCTGGAGGTCTTATTTTTATTGCACAGCAAGGCCTACAAAAAACGACTTACTCAACACCTGTAGCTACTGGAACTGGACTTGTTGTTGATTCAGCCCTCAAAAATACATCTCAAGAAGATAAGGACTCCGACGGCCTCAAAGACTGGGAGGAGGTTTTGTGGGGGACAGACCCACACAATCCAGATACAGATGGGGATGGAATGAACGATGGAGATGAGGTAAACGAAGGAAGAAGTCCTCTTGTTAAAGGAAAGGGAGAGCGAGTCGAATCAACATCGGGCACAAACCTTCAAGTAGAGGAGAATTTAACTCAAACCGACAAATTTTCTCGAGCTTTTTTTGAAGAGTACTTAAAAATAAGACAACAAACAGGCACCAACTTAAATAGCATTACTCAAGAAAATCTCGTAAAAGAACTGCTAGAAAACCAGCAACCCTTCTCTTTTAAAACATATTCAGAAAGTGATTTGTTTATACAACAGGACTCAAGTAATATGGCGCTTAAAAACTATGGCAATGCAGTAGGAAAGGCTTTTATTAAAAACCCACTTCCACCTGGTCAAAAAAATGAAATAGAGATATTTGAGGCTGCAGTTACTTCAGAGAGATCTCAGGACCTCGCACAACTTTCTCCTATTATAGATAGCTACAAAGCAACACTGAAGGATCTCATTAGTATCAGTGTCCCTAGAGATGTTGTTTTTGCGCATTTAAATCTTATAAATAGCATGTCTGCAATAACTGAAAGCTTAGAAAAAATGAGATCATTTTTTAGTGATCCATTAGCATCACTACCTGGTATTGGAAGTTACGGTATCTATGTAAAAGAATTTAGAAAATCTTTTGAAACGTTTCGAGTACTTTTTAAACAAAAGAACATTACTTTTCAACAGTCTGAGTATGGTTCCTTTTTGACTAAGAGCTTATAATTAAAATACGACTCAGAGTAGGCCCGTCGTATTTTACAATGCTCGTAACCTCTAAAAAAATACGTAGGTTGATTGTGCTTTTTATTCTTGCACCACTTATTATTCCTGTTTCACTTTTTCCAAGTCAAAAAGTCCATGCTGTAGTTGTACCTGTACCAATCGCAGAAGTAGGACCTGTAGTTCCAATTCATACAGGCAACCTAGTTGAAAACACCCTTAAGGCGGCAAAAGAGTATGTGCTTGACAACCTTGTTACAGTACTTGCAAAAACACTTATAAAACAAATCACTCGGTCAACCATTCAATGGATTAATTCTGGTTTCAAGGGTGGTCCATCTTTTATTCAAAATCCTGATCAATTTTTTACTGGAATTGCAGACAGGGTCGCAGGGGACTTTATAAAAAGTATTGGTCTTGGTTTTTTATGTGAACCGTTTCGTTTAGATCTCCAACTTTCTTTGGCTCTTGAATATGGTGGTGGTGGTGGTGGTTCTTTTACAGATGAAATAGGGTGTACTTTTAGTGATGTAGCGGGAAACATAGAAGGTTTTGTTCAAGGTGACTTTACTCAAGGAGGATGGGATGGTTTTTTTAAGGTAACTCAAAATAGAAATAATAATCCTTATGGAGCCTACCTTTCAGCAAAATCTGCTTTAGATATAAAAATTTCCAGCGCACAAGGAACAGAGCGTCTAGTACTTGATTGGGGTAAAGGATTCAAATCTCTTACCGATGGTCTTGGTAATATCCTAACTCCTGGAGCAACGATAGAGGCTCAATTAAGCGACGTACTCGGAACAGATCTCGCCCAACTTGAACTTGCCGATGAAATCAATGAAATTATGGGTGCTCTTGCAGGACAACTCCTTACCCAAATAATGAGTGCTACAGGTCTTGCAGGAGGAGGCGGTTCAAGCTATTCACAAGGCTACAGTACGCTTCAAGAATTTGACTCTGAATTTTCAAGTGATGTATCTGATGCACAAGATCAATACAGTACAGAACAAGAAAATTTAGTTTCTAGCATAACTCAAGACTTTGAAAACGGAGCAGGTGCAGGATTTAACCTCAACAACGACACGAATGAAACTGGAACATTCAATAT
>CAZVFV010000013.1:0-16757 GCA_964626625.1 uncultured Candidatus Saccharibacteria bacterium
ATTCAGGTCTTGTTTCAAAGGCTGATATTACGAGTGCTGAAAAAGAAGCTGAAAAAACAAAAGATAGACTTGATAGGGTTCTTGTAAGGCAAGGAAAAATAAGTGAAGACGATTTGCGTCGTATGCAAGCTTATATTTTAGGTATCCCTTTTGTTGATTTGAAAAGTCAGAAGATTGATTTTGAAATTCTTTCTGCTATTCCAGAGCCGATTGCTCGAAATCATAATGTTATTGCTTTTAGAAAAACAAAAGATACTCTTGAGGTTGCGATGCTTGATACCGAAGATCTTCCTGCAATTGATTTTATTAAAAAGAAAACAGGATTGAAGATTGTTCCGCGTCTCACTGATGATGATTCAATGAAAAGTGTTTTGCTTCAATATCAAAAAAGCCTCAAGGCTGAATTTGGCGATATTATTCAAACAGAAGCCAATACACTTAAGATGGTTGCTGACAAAGATGGTGGAGAGAATGTTGATGAGAAGGATTTGAAGAAAATGGCGGAGGATTTGCCTGTGGTTCGTATTGTAGACACTCTTTTAAAGCACGCTATTTTACAAAATTCTTCAGATATTCATATTGAACCACAAGAAGATCAGGTAGTCGTACGTTACCGTATTGACGGGCTTTTGCATGATGCCATGATGTTGCCTAAAAATGTTGCTCCTTCTATTGTTGCTCGTATTAAAGTACTTTCAAGTTTAAAGCTTGATGAGAAGCGCCTTCCTCAGGACGGTCGTTTTAAGATTGATATGGATAATGAAAAGGTTTCTTTTCGTGTATCTACGCTCCCTACATATTATGGAGAGAAAATTGTAATGCGATTACTGCGAGAAAGTGTGTCTGGGTTTACTCTTGAGGCTCTTGGTTTCCACGGAGAGGGGGCAGAACGTATTCATAACGCAACCAAACTTGCGTCGGGTATGATTCTTACTACAGGACCAACTGGATCTGGAAAAACAACAACCCTGTATACAGTCTTAGATATTTTAAATACACCTGATGTAAATATTTCAACTATTGAAGACCCTGTTGAATATCAGATGAAACGAGTTAATCAGACTCAGGTAAAACCAGAAATCGGATTCACTTTTGCTTCGGGACTCCGGTCTCTTGTTCGACAAGACCCGGACATTATTATGGTGGGTGAAATTCGTGACGGTGAAACAGCTTCTCTTGCGATTAATGCTGCGCTTACTGGTCACTTAGTTCTTTCAACTCTCCATACAAACTCTGCTGCAGGAGCTATTCCACGTCTTATGGATATGAAAATCGAACCCTTTCTGATCGTTTCAACAATCAATGTCATTATTGCTCAACGTTTAGTGCGTAAGCTTTCTGCTCAAAAAGAAAAATATACACTTACCGATGCTGAGATTGATCATTTAGGTAAGACGGTTGATTTAGATAGAATTCTTGAGGTTCTTAAGGAAGAAAAAGTTGTAAACAAGACTGATACGTGGGAAAAAATTCCTTTTTATAAACCAAAAACAACTCAAGGTGGTGAAGACGGTTTTTCTGGTCGTGTTGGAATACATGAAATTATGAAAATTTCTCCGACAATCAAGGATCTTGTTATGAAAGGAGGAACGTCTGACGCTATTGAAGCTCAGGCAAGAAAAGAGGGGATGACGACAATGATTGAAGACGGTATTTTTAAAGCGGTACAAGGTGTTACTACTATTGAAGAAGTACTTCGTGTTATTACAGAGTAGGGAAAGATACAAAATGAAAGAGCAAAAATTAAAAATAGCATCAACTAAATACTCTCTGACGATGTCAGTTACTTTTTACTCTTCTCTTTTTACTTTTTAATATTTTCCATGTCAACATTTAAAATCAAAGCCCTTGATAAGGACGGTAAAACAGTAGAAGAAACTCGTGAAGCCCGAGATAAGTTTTCTTTATATAAAGAAGTGCGAAAAGACGGTCTCACTATTGTTTCTGCTTTAGAAGAAAACAAAAGAAGGTTTTCACTTAAGGGTGGTTTTTCACTTTTTAGTCGAGTTAAAATGGCAGATAAGATTATTTTTGCTAAAAATCTTTCCGCCATGCTTCAAGCGGGACTGCCACTTTCAAGGGCTCTTTCGATCATGGAACGTCAGACTCGTAATAAAAAGTTTAGTGCAATTCTTAAAAAGCTCGAACACACCATAAGTGAAGGAAAGAATATGAGTGAAGGGATGGGGGATTTCCCAAAAGTTTTCCCTGGTCTGTTTGTTTCTATGGTGAAAGCTGGAGAAGAAAGTGGAAATTTAACTGAGTCACTCAAAATTGTTGGACTTCAGATGGAGAAGAGTTATCACCTGCAAAAAAAAGTGAAAGGAGCGATGATTTATCCGGTGATTATTATTATTTTAATGATTGGAATTGCTATCTTGGCACTTATCTTTATCGTACCAACTCTGACAGAAACATTTAAAGGTTTAGGTGTTGAGCTTCCTTTGTCTACACGAGCTGTTGTTTTTGTGAGTGATTTTTTGAGAAACCATATTATTTTAGTAATTGCGGGGATTATTTCTCTAATTGTTGGGATGGTGTTTGGTGTTAAATCAAATTTAGGGAAGAGATTTTTTCATTGGTTTGTACTTAAAATTCCTGTTATTGGAAATATTGCCAAAGAAGTTAACTCTGCGCGCACTGCTCGTACACTCTCTTCGCTTCTTTCGTCCGGTGTCGATATTGTGGTAGCTCTCGGTATTACTAAGGACGTACTTCAAAACTCGTATTACAAGGCTGTACTCCTTGATGCAGAGGAGGCAGTTAAAAAAGGAGTTCCTATTTCTGAAGTATTTTCTAAATATGAGAATTTATATCCGGTACTTGTTCCAGAAATGATGCATGTAGGAGAGGAAACAGGAAAACTTTCAGAGATGCTCCTTAATATGGCTATTTTTTATGAAGATGAAGTTGAGCAAAAAACCAAAGACATGTCGACCATTATTGAACCATTTATGATGGTCTTTATTGGTATCGGAGTTGGATTCTTTGCTATTTCAATGCTTGCCCCTACGTACTCTTTGGTTGATGCAATTCAATAACATTTATGTTTTCAAGAATAGAAACACTAAAGAAAAAGAAATCTTTTACTACGGGATTTACTCTTGTTGAGGTTCTTGTTGCTGTTTCAGTTTTTCTTGTAATTTCTATTTCTGCATATCAAGCTTATTTAGGTCTTATAAAAGCTGTTCAACTTTCACGGGTTAAGCTTGCTGCTTCAAACTTGGCAAATGAACAATTTGAGATTGTAAGAAATTTGCCTTATTCAGACGTGGGTGTTGTGGGTGGTATTCCTGTAGGTAAAATTCCTTATGTGCAAAACTTATCAAGAGGTGGGTATAATTTTACTGTTACTTCAGTAGTCCGAAATGTTGATTTGCCTTTTGATGGAACAATTGGTGGTAGTCCGAATGATTTATCTCCAGCAGATAATAAGCTTGTCGAGATTCTTGTTGCATGTAACTCATGCGGTACTTTTTCACCTCTTTCATTTACTACAAGGGTTGCTCCGAAAAATTTGGAGACATCTTCAACTAATGGTGCTTTATTTGTGAGAGTGTTTGATGCTAATGGAGTACCTATTCAAGGAGCTTCTGTTCAGATTCAAAATAATTCAACTAATCCTGTAATTATTATTAACGACACAACAAATGCTCAGGGAATGCTCCAAATAGTCGATGCTCCGCCAGCAAATTTGTCGTATGAAATAACTGTTACCAAGAGTGGTTATTCTTCAGATTACACAACTTCGATAACGGCTCAAAACCCAAGTCCAACAAAACCACATTCAACAGTTGTGCTTCAGCAAGTTACGCAGACTAGTTTTGCTATAGACAAAGTAGGTAGTTTAAATTTCTCTTCACGAACACTTAACTGTAACGCTGTGCCTAATGTTGATTTTAGTCTGACAGGATCAAAACTTCTTGGTTCTGATCCAAATATATATAAGTTTGATGGTTCATTTGAAACAAACTCTTCTGGACTTCTTTCACTTGCAAATATGGAATGGGCTTCGTATGAAGCTCTTGTAATAGATGCTTCATATGATTTAATAGGAACAAATCCGCTTTTACCTCTTAATCTTAATCCAGATTCGAGTTTTGATGTTCAACTTATTGTTGCACCAAAGAGTTCTCAAGCATTTCTTGTTATTGTAAAAGATAATAATTTATTATTGCCAGTTTCTGATGCGATAGTAAGACTTTATAAAACTGGTTTTGACGAATCACAAACCACAGGTAGAGGATTTATAAATCAAACTGATTGGTCTGGTGGGGGAGGACAGCAAGTCTATATAAATACAGACGAGTATTGGATTTCTGATGGTGGGGTTGATACATCAGTAAGTCTTGGTGATATAAAACTGATTAAAAATTTCGGTTTTTACACCACGGATGGGTTTCTGGAATCTTCTGTTTTAGATACTGGTTCGGTCAGTACTTTTTATAATTTGAATATTTTACCTCAAGATCAGCCTTCTGGAGCAGGGGCTTCTTCTGTTCGAATTCAACTTGCTTCTGGTAATGATCCAGCTACTACAACTTGGAATTTTAAGGGACCAGACGGATCATCTTCCACATACTATGACTTGAGCAATTTAAATATTGGAAGTTCTCATAATAATGATCGCTACATAAAATATAAGGTACTACTTCATACTGATAATACAGCCTTTACTCCTTCTATTTCAGATATTGCTATAACATACACATCTGCATGCTTACCCCCTGGTCAGGTTTCCTATCAAGGTTTAGCAAATGGTGACTACACACTTTCAGTTTCTCGAGTTGGTTATGAAACTCAAAATATTCCGATCACTATAGGTTCTCTTTGGCAAAAGCAAGAAGTTTCACTCATACCTACACCGTAATGTATACAAAAACTAAGTATAAAAAAGGGATGACAATGGTTGAAATGATTGTTGTTGTTTTTATTTTTGGGTTAATTGCTTTGGCTACTGCCCAGTTTCAACTTGATATATTTAGGTTAGCTGGTTTTGCTGATAAAAGCCTTAATGCTGTTTTTAGTGCAAGACAGATTTTGAAGGTTATGACTGCGGAAATAAGATCTGTTATTCCAGGAGAAAATGGATCATATCCTTTGCAGACTGTAGCAACCAGTACTCTTATTTTTTATGGAGATATTGATAGTGATGGAGTTTCAGAGAAAGTAAGGTACTTTCTTTCGGGTACAGATTTTAGAAAAGGTGTTATTGAGCCGTCTGGAAATCCAGTTGTATATACAGGAACAGAAACAATACAGACCTTAATCTCAGGTGTGAGAAATGGTTCAACTAATATTTTTGATTATTATAATTCATCATATGATGGAACAACAGCTGCTCTTTCAAACCCAATTACATCGGATGTTAAACTTATAAAGATAACGATTATTATAGATGAAGATCCAAATAAAATACCTGCACCGCTTACTTCAACGACCCAAGTTTCACTGAGAAATTTGAAAGACAACTTATGATTAAATCTACTCAAAAAAAAGGGGTGATACTTATTAATACGATTGTGTTTGGTGTGATCGCGTCCATTATGGTTTTTGCTCTTATTGGTTGGGTTGCTTTGGTTTTAAAAAATATTAGAAATATCGCTGTCCGAGAACAGGCCTTTCAAATAGCTGAAGCGGGAATAGATTATTACCGATGGCATTTAGCTCATAATCCGACCGATTACCAAGATGGAACAGGTGGGACAGGACCTTATATACATCCTTTTTACAATAAAGATGATACCCGGATAGGTGAATTTAGATTAAGTATTACAGCTCCTCCAGCAGGCTCAACTTTAGTGACAATCATGTCAGTAGGTAGTGTTGATATTCAACCCTTGTATATAAGAACTATTGTTTCCCAGTTGGCTATACCTTCGTTTGCAAAATATGCCGTGGTCGCAAATGACACTATGCGTTTCGGTAGTGGTACGGAAATTTTTGGACCCATTCATTCAAATGGAGGTATTAGATTTGATGGACTTGTGCACAATTTAGCGACAAGTGCTCTTGAAGATTATGATGATCCAGACCATGGTGGAGGTAATGAATTTGGCGTTCATACTCACGCAAGTCCTACAGATCCAAATCCACCTTCGGCAGTGCCAAGTCGACCAGATGTATTTGAGGCAGGAAGACAGTTTCCGGTTGCTCCGGTTGATTTTGCTGGTATCACCACAGATCTTTCTAACTTAAGAACTAAAGCACAAGCTCCAGAAGGTTTTTATCGATCAAGTTCTGGTTCTCAAGGCTATGAAGTTATTTTTAAAACAAATGATACGTTTGATCTCTATAGAGTAAATAGCGTGACTTCAACACCTGGAGGTTGTTATTATTCATATCAAAGTGATTGGGGTACTTGGAGTGTTGGAACAAGAACTCTTCTTGGTAATTACGCAAATCCTTCAAATGGAATCATGTTTCTCGAGGATCATGTTTGGGTGAAGGGGCAAATAAACACTGCTCGTATTACTCTTGCGGTAGGTAGATTTCCTGATAATCCAACAACAAGAAGGGATATTATTATTAATAATGATCTTTTGTATACGAATTATGACGGGCAAGACTCTATTGGACTAATTTCTCAAAGACATATTTCTGTTGGTCTGGTAAGTGAAGATAACTTGTCTATCGATGCAGCTTTAATTGCTCAAAATGGTCGTGTGGGAAGATTTTATTATAGTTCATCTTGTGGTTCTAATTATATTCGCAATACCATAAGTCTTTTTGGAATGATAGGGACAAGTCAAAGATATGGTTTTGCTTATACTAATGGTACAGGGTATATAAATAGAAACATTAACTATGACAATAACCTTCTTTACGCTCCTCCTCCAGATTTTCCGCTTACGTCAGATCAATATCAGACCGTTTCTTGGAAGGAAGAACTTTAAAACAGAAAAAATAAAAAACAATCTTTCTAGGGTTAATTTTTAACGTATAATAGAGGAATATGAAAAAAAGGCATAAACTTGTTGTGGCTAACTGGAAAATGAACCCTCAAACTCTTGAGGAGGCAAAAAAAGTGTATGGTGCGATAAAAAAGAAGGTTACTCAGTATAAAAATGTGGATGTGTGGATGTGTGTTCCTTATATCTACATGTCAGAGCTTAAAAAGGTAGACAGAAAGAAAATACTTCCTCTTGGTGCACAGAATGTATATTTAGAGACAGCAGGTGCTTTTACGGGCGAAATAGGTCCTGTAATGCTTCGAGAGATAGGTGTGACAGTTTCAATTATTGGTCATTCAGAAAGAAGGGCTCTTGGTGAAAGTGATAATGATATTAATAAAAAAATAACACTGTCTCTTAAGGAGGGACTTAGGGTTGTTGTGTGTATTGGAGAAAAAGAGAGGGATGTAGAGGGTGAGTATTTGGCATTTATAAAAGAACAGTTGAAGTCAGCCCTTCAGGGTGTTGAAAAAAAAGAACTTGAACGAGTAACTATTGCATATGAACCAGTTTGGGCAATAGGTAAAAGTGATACAGAAGCAATGAAAGGTAAGGATGTTCATGAAATGGCAATTTTTATTCGTAAGGCACTTTCAGATTTATATAGTCCAGAAGATGTTTTAAACATGAGGATTTTATATGGCGGATCAGTAAGCTCACTTAATACTGCTGATATTGTGGGAGAAGGTCATGTTGACGGACTTCTTGTTGGGAGACAGAGTTTATTTGCACCAGGTTTTCTAGAAATTATCAGTCTTGTAAATTCTCTGTAATATGCGTTTTTTGAAAGACTTACCTGAACTTTCTGGTAAAAAGGTATTACTTCGAGCTGATTTTAATGTGCCAATTTCAGGAGGGCGGGTTGTTGATTCATTTCGTATCGATAAAACAATTCCCACAATCTCTTTTCTAAGGGAGAAGGATGCACAGCTTATAATCGTCAGTCACTATGAGGGGAAGGAAGGTAATACCCTTAAGCCAGTTGCTGAGTTTCTAGAAAAAATATTTCCTGTAAGTTTTATAACAAATCCATTTTCTGACGAAGGTAAAAGTGCTCTACAAAAAGCTTTTGGTGAGAAAAAAGTTGTTCTTATTGAAAATTTGAGAGTGTGGCCTGGAGAAAAAGATAATGATGATTCTTTTGCAAAATCTCTCGCTTCGCTCGCTGATATATATGTAAATGATGCTTTTTCTGTGTCACATCGAAAGCACGCTTCTGTTGTGGGTGTTCCGAAACACATTCCTGCCTATGTCGGACTTCTACTTGAAGATGAAATAAAAAATCTTTCAAAGGCTTTTGATCCAGCTCGTCCATTTTTATTTGTACTTGGTGGTGCAAAATTTGATACAAAGATGCCACTCATAGAAAAGTTTTTCAAAAAAGCTGATATGGTTTTTGTTGGGGGAGCTTTGGCAAACAACTTCTTTAAAGAAAAGGGTTTTCCTTTAGGCAAATCTCTTGTTTCAGAAGGCGATTTTAAACTTGGTCAATTTAGTACTGATAGATTGTTTATTCCTCCTGATGTTGTTGTTCAGTCTGAAAGAGGTACACAAATTATAAAACCTACTGATGTAGCAGAAGACGAAACTATTGTTGATTCTGGTCCAGAAACTTCAAGACTTTTGCAGAAACTTATTTGGAAAGCAGAATTTATTTTATGGAATGGACCACTTGGAAACTATGAACTTGGTTTTACAGGAGGAACTGAAGATTTGGCAAAAGCTATTGCCCAAAGTAAAAGAGACTCAGTTGTCGGAGGTGGGGATACCTTAGCTGCTATAGCTAAACTTAATTTATTTAATAAATTATCTTTTGTTTCAACAGGTGGTGGTGCAATGCTTGATTTTCTTGCCAATGAAACCCTTCCTGGAATAGAGGTTTTGAATTAGCTGTTAGGTTTTAGTGTACAAATTAGCCACTAGCTTTTAGTGGTAATTTTTGTTTATATAAGGTAGGAAACTACTTCTTTGAAAGGATGTTTGTTATGGAAACGAAAAGAGTAATACTTTTTTTGTTGGTGGGTGTGATTATGATGTATGTCGCTCTACTTGGTATTTCTTGGTTGTATCCAAGACAGGTTGTCCCTCTTCTTGTTGTTGCGATAATGTACATGTTTGGAGCAGGTATTATTATCTTGGTTCACACGAAGAAGTCTACTCGTCCAAAGGGTGGGAGAAGTGGTAGGCTGTGCAAAACTTACACTACTAAAGGAGGTTCACCATGAATCGATTTTTGTTTGTTTCAGGTATTGTGTGTGCTTTATGTGTCATGTCCAATATTTTTCTTCTTTTGTGTCTCGGAATTTTGTTCCGAGACACTTCATTTGGAAAAGACGTTAAAGAGCTTTTTGATTTTTTGGCAGAAAAAAAGCTTACAGGGATTCTTTTTGTGACAGTGTGTCAAATTGGACTTATGTGGCTTTTTTCTGGTTTAAGAGAGAGGAGAAAGAATGTACGGATTAATACTGGTTCAGATGAATGGTTTTCACACCGTATCGGTAGTGGAGGAAGTGGAAAAAACTAATGTGTAATACAATCAAAAATCTCACCGTATACGGTGAGATTTTTTTACATCTGTTACTTCTTATTTTCGAGTTCGTTTCTTATTTTCTCAGCATTTTCTTCGAAATCTTCTTTGTTAGCTTGTCCTTTGATATCAGGAAATACCCAAATATGAGCATGAGGAACTTCATCACCAAACACTTTGCTTCTCACAAAATCTATACCAAAAACCTTTTTTTGAGCGAGCGCTATTTTTTGAACAACCCTGAAATAGTCTCCTATATTTCCCGATATTGTTTGGTCTTGAGGTATGTCCCAGACCCATCTGTAATGCTCTTTTGGAATAACTTGGGTATGTCCAGGAGACTGAGGGTGTATATCCAAGAAGGCTAGGAAATTGTCATCTTCATAGACAATATGAGCTGGAATCTCTTTGGCTACAATTTTACAAAAAATACAGTTCGGTTCAGTTTTCATAAGTATTGCCTCGTCAGAAATTTTTGATGACGTATTTTTCATACCAATAGTATACTTTATGTTTCGTTAAATTAAACCACCATTATAATCGAGAGTAAAATTTCTATTGGGGTATAATAACAAGAATGAAAAAGTATGCGGTACGACCTATTTCAAACAATAAAGATGCTTTAAAAAGTTTCTCACCTCTCCTTCAAAGTTTGCTTATTTCTCGTGGTATTGAAACTCAAGAAGAAGCAAATATATTCCTTAATCCTGATTACGATATTCATACTCACGACCCCTACTTATTTGCTGATATGGAAAAAGCAGTTCTTCGAGTATTAAAAGCCATTGAAAATAAAGAGAAAATTCTTATTTACAGCGACTATGATGCTGATGGTATTCCTGGAGCTGTTTTATTTTCGGACTTTTTTAAAAAAATAGGATATTCAAATGTAGAAGTGTATATACCTCATAGACACAATGAAGGATATGGTCTGCATTTGGAAGCGATAGACACTTTTAAGGATAAGGGTATTTCACTTCTTATTACTATTGATTGTGGAATTGTTAATAATAAAGAGGTTGAGCAAGCACAGTTGCACGGTATAGATGTGATTATTACTGACCATCATGAACCAAAAGAGAAACTGCCTCCCGCGTATGCAGTATTAAATCCTAAAAGATCCGACTGCGTGTATCCCGAGAAGATGCTCTGTGGATCGGGAGTTATTTTTAAATTCATTCAAGCAATTCTGAGTAAAAAAGATTTTGGTTTAAAAAAAGGAACAGAGAAATGGTTTTTAGACATGGTTGGTATTGCAACTCTTTCTGACATGGTGCCCCTTACAGGGGAGAATAGGGTCTTTGCGCACTTTGGCTTGAAGGTCTTGCGAAAGTCCCCACGTCCAGGACTACAGAGGCTTCTTAGGGTACTTAATATCAATCAGCGCTATCTAAGTGAAGATGATGTTGGTTTTATGATAACTCCCCGTATCAACGCTGCATCCCGTATGGGACACCCTCAAGATGCTTTTAACTTTCTTTCAGAGGATGATCCTGTAAAAGCTATTGCTTCAGCTGATTATCTAAATAAAATAAACGACGAGCGAAAAGGTGTTGTAGCAAGTATTGTTAAGGATATTAAAAAACGTATCGGAAGCATGACTGAAGGTGTGAGGTCTGTATATGTAGCAGGAAGTATGGATTGGAGACCAGGGGTACTAGGTCTTGCTGCAAACTCAATAGCAGAAGAAATAAAAAGACCTGTTTTTCTATGGGGCCAAGATGGTGGTGAGGAAATAAAAGGATCATGCCGTTCGTATGGAAATGTAAATTTATTTGGACTTATGGAAAAGGCTAAACATGCTTTTATAGAATTTGGTGGGCATAAACTTGCTGGTGGTTTTTCTCTCACCAAAGATTCAATTCACACTCTTGAAGATGATCTAGTTAAGGCCTGTGAAAATGTTCAGGATGATGGCTTAAATGAGACTGTTGATCTTGATAGAGAGTTTGATCTTCATGATGTGACATGGGGTACATGGAATGACATAGATAAACTTTCACCATTTGGTATAGGAAATCCAAAACCACTTTTTATATTTAAAAATGTTACTCCAAAAGCTGTAAAAATGTTTGGTAAACAGAAAAATCATTTAGATCTTAGTTTTGAAAGGGAAATGGATAAACCGGTACGAGCAATTGGTTTTTTTATGAACCCAGAACAATTTAAAAATAAGCCCGAAGCAGGTAAAAAATGTGACCTTGTTGCAACTATGGAAAAATCATTTTGGATGAACCGCCCCGAGCTACGTCTGCGAATAGTTGATATACTTTAAATATATGGAAGATATAATAATTTTTACAGACGGCTCATCACGAGGAAATCCTGGTCCTGGGGGTTTTGGGGCAATTATTGTTTCAGATAAGAAAGTTAAGGAAATTGGTGGAGGAGAACAAAAAACTACAAATAATCGAATGGAGCTCAAAGCTTGTATAGAAGCTTTAAAGTATGTTCAAGACTCAAACCTAAAACCTAAAAGTGTAAAGCTATTCACGGATTCAAGTTATGTTGTAAATGGTATTACCAAATGGGTGTATTCATGGGAACGTCGCAATTGGACTACGGTAAACAAAGAACCAGTTTTAAACAAAGATTTATGGGAAACCCTACTCGAGTTAGTTAAAGGTAAAAATATAGAGTGGAAGCAAATAGAGGGGCATGTGGGGGTTAGGGGTAATGAAAGAGCTGATATTATTGCAACTGCTTTTGCAGATGGAGAAAATATTTCTTTATATGACGGATCGTTTTCTTTATATGACATACAAGACATTTTAGATATGTCACTTGATTCAAATAAGAAATTAGAAAAAGATAGTACAAAGAAGAAATCAGCTGGAAAAGCGTATTCATATGTAAGTGAAATCGCAGGAAAGGTTGAGGTACACAAAGTATGGGCTGAATGCGAAGCACGAGTGAAGGGCAAAAAAGCTCGATTTAAAAAAGTTTTTTCTGCTGAAGAAGAAAAGGTGCTCATGGCAGACTGGTCCCGTTAGAAGCCGCGGTCTTTCTTCGAAATAAAAAACATAAACACACTGATATCTTAATATTTAAAAATGATGTCGTACCAAAGCTTCAACTTAAAAGATTGCGACCTGCTTCTAACGGGATGGTCCCGTTAGAGATGGTTTAGTTTGTTATGTTGTTATAATTTATTTAGTTGTGTTGGTTACATTTGTTGCTAGTTTAAAATTTTGGAACGGAACTGTTTGATTTAGAAAGACACGTATGAATAAAAAAAGAATGTGAATTTCATAGAAAAATATCTGTTCTTTATTGAATTACACTTCCTATCTCTAACGGGAGGGTCCCTCTAAAGACTTAATATATATGCAAGGTAAACTCTTATACGTAGGTATTATAAGTTTCACCTTGGGAATTGGTATAAGATCTCTCATTAGTATTAATTATTTTGTAATAGCATTTCTGATACTCCTTACGGGAGTATTTTTTGTGTATGGAATATTTTTAAAAATATCTTCATCTACGCAATTCTTTAAAATAGTTTTGTTCGGGTCTTTTATTATCTCATTCTTCGCTCTTGGGATTATTCACTATCAAATAAGTGATTTAAAAAGAGGGGATTCTGCGCTCGATATTCGTATTGGGGAAGCTATTACTCTAGAGGGGTTTGTAGTCTCTGAGCCTGACGAGAGAGAAAATAATGTACGTTTAACTATTCAGTTTGAAAAATTGTATGGAGATAAGGTCGTTGAAGTTCAAGGTAAGGGGATTATTACTACTGATTTTTATCCAGCTTTTAGCTATGGTGACAGATTAAAGTTAACAGGCACTCTTAAAAAGCCAGAGAATTTTGAAAATGATTTAGGTAGAGAGTTTAATTATGTGGAATTTTTAGCAAAAGATGGGATTTTTTATCAGATGTTTCGTCCTAAAATTGAACTTATAGAAAGCGAACAAGGTGGTTTTATAAAAAGAAATATATTTGCGTTTAAAGGTGCATTTTTAAATAAAATAAAAAAGGTTGTTCCGGAGCCTGCAAGTTCACTTTCTGGAGGACTTTTATTGGGTACTAAACAGTCTCTTGGCTCGGAGACACTAGATGATTTTAGAAGGGTGGGACTTATACATATCGTGGTGCTTTCTGGCTACAACATTACTATTGTCGCTGAATCATTTGTTAAAACACTTGGTTTTTTCTTGTCGAAACAACTCGCAGGTGTATTTGGGATTATGGGAATTATTATTTTTGCAATTATGACCGGAGCAGGTGCAACGGTAGTTCGAGCCTCACTTATGGTTGTATTGGTCCTTATTGCTCGGATGCTGGGGCGAGATTATTCCGCTAACAGAGCTTTGTTTTTAGCTGGACTTGTAATGCTTATACATAATCCAAAAATTTTACTCTTTGATCCTTCATTTCAACTTTCTTTTGTGGCAATGCTTGGACTTGTAAATTTTTCACCAATTATTCTAAGGTACGTACAATTTTTACCAGAACGTTTTGGTATTCGAGAATTAACTTCCTCAACACTCGCTACTCAAATTTTTGTATTACCACTTATTTTGTACATGATGGGGGAGTTATCTCTAGTTGCGTTGCCGGTAAACCTTTTAGTGCTGGCTTTTATTCCTCTCACTATGTTTGTGAGTTTTGTTACGGGCGCTCTTGGTTTTGTTTTTCAAACACTCTCAATTCCATTTGGTTTTATATCTTTTTTGTTCCTTTCGTATATTTTTAAAATAGTTGAATTTTTTGCCTCATTACCATTTGCTTCAATAAAAATTTCTCATTTTCCACTGTGGTTAATGGTTTTAATTTATGTCGTATATGGGTATTTATTTTGGAAATGGGGTAAAAAAAGAGCCGACAACTAAATGGCTGTCGGCTTACTGTTTACCACTTTCGTTTTCTTTTCTGTCTCTCTTATCTTTCCGTCCTCTTTTCTTTTATTTTTTCCATCCGGAAATAACCTCATGATGCTCGCGTGTCCAGATGTATTTTGTTTTAATCTTCTCCTCTTCAAAAAAGTGGATCAGACTTTGCATAGTAACCCATCCGATACCTCTCTGGTTGAAAACTTTCTGCATTGGCAATTTGGCTATATCGCCAACAGTTGGACGGGCTTTGTTAGTTAGCTCACGAAAGGCATTTAACACCTTGTCGTAAGCTAGCCAACTATGATCTTTCTCGAGAAAAAAATCCCTTAACGCTTTGTTCTTTGAGACCATAACCACCCTTTCTTATTGTTTATGTTGATGTGTGCCGAATCGATTTAAACACAACTTTGTGTAAAAAAAGCAGGGTCGCCCAAAGGCGACCCTGCTTATCCTAATTTCTAATTCTATCTTCTAAATTCTACTTTTTTGCTTCTGCAAAAAAGCTTTCTACCACTTCCCAATTTAAGTTCACAAAAAAATCTTCAACCACACAGGAGAGCAAAGCTCCCTACGGGGCAGATATATTTAGATTATATCAATAGAATTAAGCTTTTATTTCGTTGCTTCTGTGTAATTTTTCTCCACAACAGACCAATTTAAATTTTCGAAGAAATCATTGATATAATCTTTCTTTCCACTTGGTTGATAGTCAGCAACAAAAGAGTGTTCCCACATATCAAGAGCGAGAACGAGTTGTGTACCTGCAAGTTGTCCTAAGTGTTGTTCATCTACCCAGTGAGTAATAAGTCTATTTTCTTGTCTGTCGTACGAAAGCATTGCCCAGCCGATACCGCGTGTGAGTGCAACTGCCTTGAATCGAGCAAGCCATCCATCAAATGAACCCCATTCTTTTTCTATAGCTTTTTTAAGTTCGCTTTTGTCGGAAAGATTTTTTGCTCCACTTTCAAGTGCAGAGAAGTAGTATTCATGATTTCTCATGCCACAAAACTCAAATCCGAAACGACGATTGATTTCTCCAAGTTCGTATGTATATTTTTCAGAATCTTTTCCAAGTTCTACTACATGTTCTTGGATTAAGTTGGAGTGTTTTACGTATCCAGCATATAGCTTTAGGTGTTCTTCAACAGTTTTCTTCGAAATTCCCTTAAGTTCTGGAATATTAAACTTTTTTTCTTCAAATTTTTTCATACTTTTGTATTTAGAATGCTGATAAGTGTTTAAAGTATACAGGAGTGTTTGAGGTAGTGCGATGTTGACAATATTTTAAAAATATGCAGACTGTATATAGTTTGTTCTGTATCAAATGCGGAAAACCGCTTAACATAACACTTTTTTAACAACGTCCTTCTTGCGAGGGACAGCTCAGTATAAACAAATGGGCAGGTCAAGAGGCAGGAAGGGTGTGAGACGATATAATTGTCTCCAGAACTCGCTTGTTGCGATTCTGTGTAAAACAGCAACCTTTTTGTTTTAAGGAGACCGCCATGATTAGTATTGCAAAAGCTGTTGGAACAGGAGTCGCTTCGGCGAGTATTTTTGCTTCAGGTGCTCCAGGATTTATCCTGCGTGCCTCTGACGCTCCGCTCGAAGTTGTTCCTGTAGACAATGACAACCTTCAAGAGGAGTATTTTCGGATGCGTTTCGATACTTATATCGGACGCAAGAAGTATGAGTGTCGAGAAGCGTACCCAGAAGGTCGCATGAAGGACCCTTATGATGAACATTCTCTCTGGAGTCTGGTTCGTCACATTAAGACGGGTGTTTATCTTGGTGCTGTACGTTTTGTTTTGCGGCCGGAAGGAAAGATCTTGCCTTTTGAGCAGTTTCGAACTCTGCCTAGTGTTAATGGTGCAGTTGCTGAGATCTCATCTTTCTTGTTTTGTCGAGGAAGAATCAAAGATGCTCAGCTCCCTCACACACTTAACGGAGGTAATCGAGGCTTTGGACTGGTAAGTCTCTTTCTGATGAAAGCCTGTTTCGAAATGGGTTCTCGACATGAAATCGAAGCTGTTTGTGGCTTGATGTGCCCTGTCCTTTTCGGAATGTTTAAGAAGGAAGGGATTGAATTTAAGTCTGTTCCTGACGAGAAAGGCAATGAGACAGTTGAGTATCATGGATCTCGTCAACCTTGCTGGAACACAGCATCAGGTCTTCTCAAGGGTATCAAGGCTCATAATGAAGATCTGTATGATTTGGTGAGACCTCGTGACGAGGTGTATCTGAAACGACTGATGGGAAATATTTCAGATTAATTGTACATTCGAAGAAAACAACCGCTTGCACATGGGTGCAAGCGGTTTTTATTTTCTCCACAAAAGAAAATAATGCCAGAAGAATTTAAATAACGTAATGACGGTAGTCTGACTACCGTCATGTATCGCATAACTCATTGTGTCCTATAGGACACAATGAGTTAT
>CAZVFV010000014.1:0-3046 GCA_964626625.1 uncultured Candidatus Saccharibacteria bacterium
TGCCTGAGCCGGCAACTCTGGTACTTCTTGGTTTCGGCGCTGTTGGACTGTGTGTCCGACGTCGGCGTTTCGCCTGAGTAGATAGTTCTTTCTGGAGAAAAATACAGCCCCGCGAACGTAAGTTCGCGGGGCTTTTGCTATGATATGGAGATGTACGAATTTATTGTGAATAATATTATTGCTTCAAAATTTATTTCATACCTACTTATTTTTGTCGGTAATTTTCTTGAAGGTGATGTGACTGTAATAACCTCATCTTTTTTGGCACACCAAGGGTTGTTGTATTTTCCGGCAGTTTTATTTTTTTCATTTTTAGGTATTACTGTAGGAGATATATGTTGGTTTTGGTTTGGATCTTTTTTATTTACAAAAAATTCAAAATGGAGAAAGAAGATAGATTCTATAACGGCACCATTTGATTCTGCATTAATGAAAAGACCTTTTCATATAATGCTCCTGACGAAGTTTGCTTACGGCATACATCATCCTTTACTTACGCGTATGCACATCAACGGTGTGACCTTTAAGAATTTTATGAAGTTGGATTTTGCTACTAATGTTATCTGGCTTACAACAGTTGCGAGTATTGGTTATTTTCTCGGTCTTTCGTATGAAGTTCTCAAACCGTATGTTCGTTTCGGAGAGGTTTTTCTACTCTTAGGTATAATTTTATTTGTTATGTTCGAGAAACGTTTAATTAAAAATACAAAAAAAGAGATTCAGGAAGATGTGGTAAAAGAGTAGTGGTATACTTACTTTCTTAATATGATCTCGGTTAAAAATCTCACAAAAAAATACGGAAAATTTACTGCGGTAGATGATGTTTCTTTCTCTGTAGAAAAAGGAGAAATTTTTGCTTTTCTTGGTCCAAATGGAGCAGGGAAGACAACAACTATTAAAATGCTTACAACTCTTCTTCGTCCAACAGAAGGAGAAATTTTTCTCAATGGTCATAATGTAAAAAAGAAGCCACGTGATACTCGAAAATCTTTTGGAATTGTTTTCCAAGACCCAAGTCTTGATAATGAACTTACTGCGTATGAGAATATGCAATTTCATGCAATTTTGTATGGACTTTCATCTTCTTTATATAAAGAAAGAATACAAAGTCTTCTTTCTCTTGTTGAATTATGGGACAGAAAAGATTCTTTTGTTAAGACATTTTCTGGTGGAATGAAGCGTCGGTTAGAAATTGCACGAGGACTACTTCATCATCCAAAGGTATTGTTTTTGGACGAGCCGACTATTGGTCTTGATCCACAGACAAGAAATTTGATCTGGAATTATATAAAAGATTTAAATAAAAAAGAGGGGGTTACAGTTTTCTTTACAACACATCACATGGAGGAGGTTGAGAGAATGGCAGAGAGGATTGCAATTATTGACCATGGGAAAATAATTGCATCCGGAACACCTGATGAAATACGAAAACAAACAGGTGCAGAAAATATTGAAGATGCTTTTATAAAACTTACAGGAAATACTGTGAGGGCAGAATCGTCTGATTTTAGTAAAAGCACTTTAAGTGGTTTTAGAAAAATGTAATATGAGAACGATATATATATTATGGTTAAGACAGCTCAAGCGCTTTATTCGTAAGAAGGCGAGTCTTGTTGGTGCATTGGGACAGCCTCTTATTTTTCTCGTTGCATTTGGTTTTGGGCTGGGTCCTGTTTTTGCTCGAGCTGGAGGGGTAGATTATATTCAGTTTCTTTCACCAGGAATTATTGGCATGACGGTACTTTTTACTTCAATCTTTACTGGTGTTGAAGTGATATGGGATAAGCAGTTTGGTTTTCTTAAAGAAACATTCGTTGCTCCGGTTTCTCGATTTGAGATCCTCTTAGGTAAAGTGTTGGGCGGTGCGACAGTTGCTATAGTTCAAGGTATTCTTGTTTTTCTCATAACTTTACTTGTTGGATTTAGAGTAGAAAATCTTGCCCTTATTCCACTTGCATTTGTCTTTCTTTCTTTGATTGCGATTCTTTTCTCAGCTGTAGGAGTTACGATTGCGGCACGTCTTGATGATATGCAAGGCTTTCCACTTATTATTAATTTTGTTATTCAGCCTTTGTTTTATCTTTCAGGAGCTTTGTTTCCACTTGAGGGTCTACCTAAATTTCTTGAAATTATAACCAAGATTAACCCACTCTCATACGGCGTTGACGGTCTTCGAGGTGCTTTGACAGGTATCTCTCATTTTTCTTCAATAAACAGTTTGCTTGTTTTGAGTATTTCACTTGTCCTTGTGATGCTTGTAGGTACATATCAATTTTCAAAAGTTGAGATTTAGTAGGTTGGAGGTCTAGTCCATTAGATAGCGATGCTGATTTTGGTTTTTTTACTATCTAATTTGTGCCTAATAATTTTCTCTCACCAAGTACTTTTTTCTTATCTAACGGGGTATAATTAAGTCGGACACCTTCTTGTGGTCGATATTATAAATACAGCACGTAATGTGTTGTTAATATTTTTTTATATATGAAATTAGCTTGTAAAGATATAGACCCTCAATCTAAGTGTGACTTTGAATCTCATGGTGGTAGTAAAACAGAAACTGCTGGTAAGATGCTTGACCATGCAAAGGAGATGCATGCTGGTAATTTAGCAGAGATGAATATGTCAAATGATGACACGATGAGAATGTTTGAAGGAAAGGTGAGAGAGTAGGGTTTTTGTTTCCAGATATGAAAAAACCCAAGCGCTGAGCGCTTGGGTTTTGGAGTATTTTATTGATGAATGAGACATTTTTTCTCATACTCTCAATAAGATTATCCATTTCCTTCTCCTCCTCTTTTGTTGCTTTTCGGAAGATGAAGATGGTGAACCCATCTTTATGCTCGACCTTGTGGTCGAGCCACCTCCCGGGAGAATGTTTGGCGAGTTGTATTCTCGCCCACTTCCTCCTTTCCCCTGGTTTAAGAATTTCGATCTTCTCAGTGGGGTTTGCTCCTTGCGGTATTACAACTCCCGCATAGATCAAACCATCTTTCTCAATGGTTTTGATGTACCGACCTTGTTCAAGGTCGGTAGCTCCTTCGGGGAT